>JABFXA010000421.1 GCA_013361955.1 Nocardioidaceae bacterium | reverse complement strand
AACGGGGGATGCCTCGGCCCGACAGCCCGCCAGAGCCTGAGCGGGTCAGCAGGCAGCCGGTCCGGGTCCGCCGCCTCCACCCGTCCGACTCGAGGGGACCTTCCACGATGACCTCAGTAGACGTGCACGGACCGGTCGACTTCGTGCTGCTGGAGTTCCAGGCCGACCGGATGAAGGGACGCGCCGCCGACGAGCTGCTGCGGCTCGTCGACCAGGGGATCATCCGGCTCTTCGACGTGCTGTTCGTCGGCAAGACCGCCGAGGGGGAGACCTACGCCCTCGACCTCGCCACCGAGGCACTCGTCGAGGCCGGCTTCAGTGAGCTCGCCGGCGCCCGCTCGGGCCTGCTCGGCGACGACGACGTGGCGGAGGCCGCCGCTGCGATGGCGCCGGGCACCGTGGCCGCGATGGTCGTCTTCGAGAACAGCTGGGCGCGCCCGTTCGTGGCGGCCGCGCGCGAGGCGGGCGCCGAGATGGTCGCCAGCGTGCGCATCCCGGCGGCCGACGTGATGGCCGCCCTCGACGCCCTCGAGGAGGGCGCCGAGCCGCTGCAGACCACCTGAGCACAAGAGCAGAGCACGAACCCAGAGGAGGAACCGATGCCGGGACTGTTGCGAGGAGTGGCCCGCACGGCGGTCATCGCCGGCACCGCGAGTGCCGTGAACGGCCGCGTGCAACGGCGGCAGGCGGCGAAGTTCGCCGACCGCGACGCGCACACCGCAGCGATGCGCCAGCAGGCGTACGACGACGAGGCCGGGTACCAGCAGGCGCCGCCGCCCCAACAGGCCGCGACGAGCTCCGACGACCGACTGGCCTCGCTGGAGAAGCTCGGCAACCTGCGCTCCCAGGGCGTGCTGTCCGAGGAGGAGTTCGCCGCCGAGAAGGCCAAGATCCTGAACGGATGACGGCGGTCGGCAGCCGGCCCCTCTCGCGCGCGGACCGCGTCGCGGTGGGCCGGCGCGCCCGCAGGCTCCTGCCGCCCGGCGAGCAGGGTGAGCTGGCTCCTCCACCGGACCGGCAGGACCCGGTCGCGGCCGCCTTGGAGCAGGCGCGCACCCGGGTGCCCGAGCTGGTGCCGATCCGGCACCGGCGGATGGCCGCCTCGCCGTTCACGTTCCTGCGCGGCAACGCGCGGGGGATGGCCGGCGACCTGGCCGGCAGCCCGGTCTCCGGGCTGAGCGCTCAGCTGTGCGGCGATGCGCACCTGTCCAACTTCGGGCTGTTCGGGTCCGCCGAGCGCCGGCTGCTGTTCGACCTCAACGACTTCGACGAGACCCATCCCGGTCCGTGGGAGTGGGACCTGCGCCGGCTGGCCGCCAGCATCGTGGTGGCCGGCCGCGAGAACGGCTTCTCCCGCAAGAAGCGGCGCCGCGCGGTGCGCCGGACGGTACGCCGCTACCGCGACGCCATGGCGGAGTTCGCGACGGTCAGCGCGCTCGACGTCTGGTACGCCGGTCTGGACGCCGACGAGCTCCGCGCGCTCGCCTCGCCCCGGCTCACCGGCAAGCAGCGCGGCCAGGTGGACAAGGCGCTCGCGAAGGCACGCGCCAGCGACCGGATGAAGGCGTTCGCCCAGCTGGTCGAGGTGGTCGACGGCCGGCTCCGGATCAAGGCCGACCCGCCGCTGGTGATGCCGCTGGACGCGCTGCTCGGCGACGCCGACCGCGACGAGGTGATGAGGTTCGTGGAGGCGCTGCTGCACCAGTACGGGCGCACCCTCCCCAGCGAGCGCCGGGTGTTGCTGCAGCGCTACGAGCTCGTCGACCTCGCGCACAAGGTGGTCGGCGTCGGCAGCGTCGGCACCCGGTGCTGGGTGGTGCTGCTGCGCGGCGTGGACGACGCCGACCCGCTGTTCCTCCAGGTGAAGGAGGCCGGCCCGTCGGTGCTGGCCGGGCTGGTGCCGCCGGCGATGGTGCCGGCCGAGTCCCCGACCAACCAGGGCGAGCGGGTCGTGCACGGTCAGCGGCTGATGCAGGCAGCCGGGGACATCTTCCTCGGCTGGCACCGCGCGGTCGGGTTCGACGGCCCGACCCGGGACTTCTACGTGCGCCAGCTGCGCGACATGAAGGGCTCCGCCGACATCGAGTCGATGACGCCCGACGTGATGGTGCAGTACGGCGAGCTGTGCGGCTGGACGCTGGCCCGCGCACACGCCCGCTCGGGGGACCCGATCGCCATCGCGGCGTACGTCGGCGACGACGACGTGCTCCCCGACGCGATGGTCCGCTTCGCCGAGGCGTACGCCGACCTCAACGAGCGTGACCACGCGGAGTTCGCCGAGGCCGTGGCGGACGGCCGGCTGCCCGCCGCGCCACCCGGGTGACCCTCAGCCGACCTCGGAGCCGAACCCGGACGCGGTCATCAGCAGGCTGCCGTCGCGCCGGGCGGCGGCGTCGAGCTTGGCGTCCAGCGTCACCGCCGCGTCGATCAGCGACAGGTGTGTGAACGCCTGCGGGAAGTTCCCGATCTGCTCGCCGGTGAGCGCGATCTCCTCGGAGTAGAGGCCGAGGTGGTTCGCGTAGGTGAGCATCTTCTCGAAGATCAGCCGCGCCTCGTCGAGCCGTCCGGCCCGGGCCAGCGCGTCGACGTACGCGAAGGTGCACAGCGAGAACGTGCCCTCCGACCCCTCCAGCCCGTCCGGCGACGCACTCGGGTCGTAGCGGTAGACGAGGCTGTCGGTGACCAGCTCCTTCTCCATCGCCCGGAGCGTGGAGCCCCACATCGGGTCGTAGGGGCTGACGATGCCCACCGTGCCCATCCGCAGCAGCGACGAGTCGAGCACCCGGTCGTCGTAGTGCTGCACGAAAGCCTGCCGCTCGTCGTTCCACCCGCGGGTCATGATCTGGTCGTAGACGGCGTCGCGCGCCGCGGTCCACCGGGCGACCGGGGCCGGGCGTCCGTGCCGCGCCGCGAGACGCAGCCCGCGGTCGAAGGCGACCCAGCTCATCACCCGGCCGTACGTGAACTCCTTGCGGCCGCCGCGGGTCTCCCAGATGCCCTCCTCCGGCTGGTCCCAGCCGTCCACCAGCCAGTCGAGGATGTCGCAGACCGAGCGCCAGCCGCGGTGCCCGATCTTCAGCCCGCGCCGATCGGCGTGGTACAGGCTGTCCATCGCCTCGCCGTAGATGTCCAGCTGCAGCTGGCCGGCCGCACCGTTGCCGATCCGCACCGGGCGCGACCCGCGGTAGCCCTCCCAGTGCTCGAGCACCTCCTCCTCGAGGTCCGGCGAGCCGTCGACGCGGTACATGATGTTCAGCGGCCCCTCGGCCTTGTCGACCTCGAGCCCGACCCGGTCGCGCAGC
This sequence comes from Nocardioidaceae bacterium, assembly GCA_013361955.1. GTDB lineage: Bacteria > Actinomycetota > Actinomycetes > Propionibacteriales > Nocardioidaceae > Nocardioides_B. The sequence continues at coordinate 21,597 of JABFXA010000421.1, read as the reverse complement.
CACGCCGCGAAGGACGCCGCCTCCTCGACGAACCCGAGCCCCAGCAGCGAGTAGATCGAGAACGACGCGTCGCGGATCCAGGTGTAGCGGTAGTCCCAGTTCCGCTCGCCGCCCACCTGCTCCGGCAGCCCGGCGGTGGGGGCGGCCACGATCCCACCGGTGGGCGCGTAGGTCATCAGCTTCAGGGTGATCGCGGACCGGTTCAGCATCTCCCGCCAGCGGCCGCGGTACGTCGACCGGGCGACCCACGACGTCCAGAACCGCGCCGTCTCCGCGAGCAGCTCCTCGACCTCGGCGACCCGGACCTCGCGAGGGCTGCGCTCCGTCCCGGTGTCGAGGACCGCGCCGCGGACCTGGCCGGCCTCGAGGGTGAGCTCGCCGTACAGGTCGCCGGGATCTCGCAGCCGGACGTGCGCCAGCTGGGCCTCGCCGGGCTCGCGGACCACGTGCATGGTGAGCGCGTCGGGACCGCTGGCGAACACCACGCCGTGGTCGGACACATGCACCTCGTGGGGCCGGCGCCCGTAGTCGAAGCGGGGCGCCAGCTCGATCGCGAAGGTCATCCGGCCCCGGATGCACCGGAGCAGCCGCACGATCCGGTGCTCGTCGTCGGGTGCGTCGGGGTCCACGGGCATGAAGTCGGTGACCTCGCCGACGCCGTCCTCGGTGAGGAACCGGGTGACCAGCACGGCCGTGTCCGGCAGGTAGAGCTGCTTGCGGGTGACCCGCTCCTCGACCGGCCGGATCGTGCAGTGGCCGCCGCGGGTCCGGTCCAGCAGCGCGCCGAACACGCTCGGTGAGTCCACGCGCGGCGAGCAGAACCAGTCGATCGCGCCGCCGGTGGACACCAGCGCGCTGGTGCGCAGGTCCCCGATCAGCCCGTGCTCCGCGATCGGCGGGTAGTCATCCATGACCTGGCCTCCTCGGGCGGTGGGTGCGCGTTGAGGAGAGCGTCGGCCCGGCCGCGGCCGGGCCGGATCACCCGGTTCAGGTGGCGGGCCCGGTCCGGCGCCCCGGCATGCTCGCCGCAGGAAGGAGCACGACATGCAGAGCATCCCGATCCGTCCGGCGCGGCAGGCCGGCGTCCTCAGCGTCCTGCTGGTCCTCTCCGTCGCCGGGTGCGGCGGCGACGAGCTCGGTGGCGATCCGTCCACCGGCGGCAGCGCCACTCCGGACGCCTGCAACTCGCTGGCCGCCTTCGACAACACCTTCCAGGCCACCGTGACCGCGGTGAGCAACGGTCAGGGCACGCAGGCGGTGCAGGGGTCGGTGGCCTCGCTCAAGGACCAGTACATCCAGGTGGGTCAGGAGCTGCCGAAGGCCGACCCGCAGGCCGCGGCCGACCTGACCGCGGCCATGACCGACCTCAGCAACGCGGTCGCGCGGCTCCCGCAGAACGCGTCGAAGGAGCGGATCTCCACGAGCCTGCAGCCGCACGTGGACAAGGTGGACCAGGCGGTCGGCGAGGCCGAGAAGAGCCTGAACTGCCCGACCTGACCCCGGCTACGCCGGCACGTTCGGCGCGGTGCCCGCCGAGTGCGCGGGCGGGGTCGCGGCGGCCGTCGGCCCACCGCCCAGCACCCGCTGCTTGGCCTGCTCGTACTCCTCCGTCGTGATCCGACCCTGGTCACGCAGGTCGGCGAGCCGGCCCAGCTCGTCGGCGACGCCGCCCCCGCCGTTCGTCGCCGCCACGTCGCGGACGTAGCTGCGGAACGCCTGCTCGTTGCGCGCGGCCTCGGCCGCCGCCCGGTCGCCCATCGACCGGCCGCGCACGAGGAGGTACGTGAGCACGCCGAGCCACGGCAGCAGGATGACGAAGATGCACCACGCGGCCTTCGCGAGCCCGGACAGGTCGTTGTCACGGAACAGGTCGGTGATGATCGTGATCAGCAGCCAGAACCACGCGACCAGCAGCATGAACCAGAAGATCGAGACCAGCACGTCCCACAAGCTCATAGCGAGCCGCCTTCCTTCTCGGAGTGAGTGACGCGGTGCCCGGACCGGCCGGGTCGCACCGGGCCCCAGAAGTGTGCGGTCGCGGGGGCGCCCACCCCTCACCCAATTCGGATGATCCGGCCGGCCCCTCCGCCCTCGACCGTGGAGGCAGGGCGAACGAGGAGCGGGCATGGATCGCGCGGACACCCCGGCACTGCCGCCGGTGCCCCTGGACCGGCTGCCACGACGCGTGCGCCCGGTCGTGGAGCGCGCACTGCAGCACTGGCTGGGCCGGTTCGTGCTCGGCTGCATGGCGACCTCGCGCCGGATCGAGCTGTTCGACCGGTCGATGACGATCGCCGCGCAGATCTTCACCTCCGTGCTGCCGATCCTGATCGCGCTGGCGTCGTGGTTCGGGCGGGACAGCGCCGACGTGATCGCCAGGACCGCCTCGGTCCCCCCGGAGACCCAGGGACTGCTCGACGAGGTGCTGGCCTCGCCGGAGGAGACGACCACGTTCGGGGTGATCGGCGTGCTCGTGGTGCTGGTCTCGGCGACGAGCCTGTCGCGGGCGCTGACGCGCGCGTGCGCCGCGCTGTGGGAGCTGCCCCGGCCGACCAGCAGGTTGACCGCGGCCTGGCGCTGGGTCGCCGTCGTGCTCGCGCTCGCGCTGTCCCTGGTCGCGGCACGCCAGCTGCACAGCTTCTCCGACCGGCTGCCGCCGCCGGGCTTCTGGGACACCGTGGTCGGCTTCGCGACCGACGTGGCCATCGCCCTGTTCGTGCCCATGGTGCTGCTCGCCGGCGCGGTGCCGGTGCGCCGGCTGCTGCCCTGGGGGGTGGCCTTCGCCGCGGTGATGGTCGTCGTGCGGCCGGTGTCGACGGTCTACCTGCCGCACGCCCTGGACGCGAGCGCGGAGCGGTACGGGTCGATCGGCGTCGCGTTCACCTACCTCGCCTGGCTGTACGTCGTCTCGTTCATCTTCCTGGCGTCGGGGGTCGTCGGGAAGGTGGTGGCGATGGACGAGGGCCGCTTCGGCGCGTGGATCCGCGGCGAGTCACCCCCGAGGGCCGAGAGCGCTGGTGGTCCAGACCGCTGAGCGGCCCCACGACCCGCCGATGTCCAGCAGGGACGCCGATCGGGTCATGGCTCCCGACCCGGACCGCTGACAGGATGCTGGGGTGGACGACCGAACCGCCGACCGCCCGCACGCCCTCGGAAGCGGACAGCTCGGAGTGGTGGACGCCCTCCCGATCGCCGCGCTGCTGCTCGACGACGACTACGTGGTGCGGCACGCGAACCCGGTGGCGCTCGACCTCCTGCGGGTGCGCCCGGGCGAGCCGGTGTTGCCCGCCTTGTTCGACGAGCCCGAGCCGGGAGCCGCCGACGAGGTGCTCTCACACACGCGCCAGCACGGACGCTGGGAGGGCCTGCTCCCCCTCGTCGGCCGGGACGGCAGCGTCCGGCAGGCCACGCTGGTGGTCGACCGGCTCGGCGCGGACGGCGACGGCCTGCTGCTGGTCGTCGAGGACCTGGGCGGCTCGAAGGCGCGGGCCCGCCGCCTCGCCGAGCGGCTCACCCGGGTCACCGGGGTCACCGCCGAGCTGCTGCTGGTGCAGGACCTCGAGGGCGTCACGAAGGTGGTGATCGAGCACCTGGCCGACGCCGCCGGGGCGACCGTGGCGTCGCTGTCGGTGCTGGTCGACGACGAGCACCTGCGGCTGCTCGGCATCCGCGGCGGCCGCGAGGGCGTGGAGACCCGCTGGCAGACCTTTCCGGTGGCGGGCACGCCCGCGGGCGAGGCGGTGCGCACCCGCGAGCCGGTGCTGCTCAGCGGGCGCGACGAGATCGAGGCGCGGTACCCGTCCCTCGAGCGCGCGGCCGAGGGCGAGCGCTCGATCCTGTGCCTGCCGCTGCTGGTGGCGGGCCGGGCGGTGGGCGTGACCAGCCTGTCCTTCCCCGGGCGGCGCACGCTCGACCCGGCCGAGCTGCAGTTCTTCCGGGTGCTCGCCGACACCTGCGCCCAGGCCCTCGACCGGGTGCGCGCGCTCACCGAGGCCGAGGACCGGGCGTCCCAGCTGCGGTTCCTGGCGCACGCGACGCAGGAGCTCACCCGTAGCCTCGACTACGAGGCGACGCTGGCCAAGGTGGCCCGGCTGGCGGTGCCGACGTTCGCGGACTGGTGCGCGATCTCGCTCGGCGTCGAGGGTGAGCTGCGCACGCTCGCGGTCGCGCACGTCGACCCCGAGAAGGTGGCCCTCGCCGAGGAGCTCCAGCGGCGCTTCCCGCCCGAGCCGGACTCGGGGTCCGGCACCTACCAGGTGTTCCGCACCGGACGCAGCGAGCTGACGCGGTACGTCACGGACGAGATGTTCGACGCGATGGTGCCGGACGAGGAGCAGCGCCGGCTGGTCAAGGCGCTCGACCTGCGCAGCGCGATATTGGTGCCGCTCAAGGTCAAGGACCGGGTGCTCGGCGTGGTCACCTGGGTGACCGGCGAGGCGGGCCGGCGCTACACCGAGCAGGACCTGGTCTTCGCCGAGGACGTCGCCGGGCGGGCCGCGGTCGCGATCGACAACGCCCAGCTGCACACCGAGCTGAGGCAGATGGCGGTGCGGCTGCAACGCGCCGTGCTGCCTGCCGCACTCCCGGAGATCGCCGGCTGGGAGCTGGCCGCGCACTACTCCCCCTCCGGCCGGCTGGACGCGGGTGGCGACTTCTACGACGTGATCCGGCTCGAGGACGGCCGGGTCGTGGTGTTCGTCGGCGACGTGATGGGGCACGGCGTGCACGCGGCCGCCGCGATGGCCCAGATGCGGGCGTCGATCCGGGCGGTCGCGGCCGTCGACGCGGACCCGGCGCTGGTGGTCGCCAAGCTCGACCGGCTCTTCGAGACCTACGACTTCGACCAGCTCGTGACGATGGTGTACGCCGTGATCGACCCGGCCGCCGACGAGCTGGTGTTGGTCAACGCCGGGCATCCCGTGCCGATGATCCGCGACGCCGACGGCGCCGTGCGCAGCCTCCCGGACACCGAGGACCGGCTGCTCGGCGCCGGCAGCGTGCCGCGGCGGGACCTCACCGTGCCGTTCGGGCCGGGCGAGACGCTGGTGATGTTCACCGACGGGCTCGTCGAGCGGCGCGGCGAGGACATCGACGTCGGTCTCGCGCGGCTCACCGAGGCGCTGGCCACGGCGCCGGACGGCCCGGCCCACGACCTCCTGCTGCGGCTCGTCGACGAGGTTGGCGACCGCACCCGCGAGGACGACGTGGCGATCCTCGCGATCCGCCGCGAGCGGGCCTGAGCGCTTCCGCGCAGGGGCCGGGCATACGCTCGGCACCATGCCAGGCTCTCTTCTCGGAAACGCCGTCCGCCGTATCGAGGACCCCGACCTGGTCCGCGGTCGCGGCACCTTCGTCGACGACCTGCGGCCCGCCGGCGTGCTCTTCGCGTCGTTCGTCCGCAGCCCCTTCGCGCACGCCGAGGTCACGTCCGTCGACGTCGCCGAGGCGGAGGCCGCCCCGGGCGTGGTCGGCGTGTACGTCGCCGCCGACCTCGGCCTGAAGCCGGGCTTCCCGTTCTTCCCGACCAACAAGGCCTGCGCGCGTCCCCCGCTCGCCGACGGCCGGGTCCGGTTCGTCGGCGAGGCGGTCGCGGTCGTGGTCGCCGAGAGCCGCGCGCAGGCGGTCGACGCCACCGAGCTGGTGGACGTCGACTACGAGCCGCTGGACGTCGTCGTCGACATGGAAGCCGCCCTCGCCGACGGCGCCCCGCTGCAGTTCGACGACGTGCCCGGCAACGTCGCCGGTGGGCAGCGCAGCGCCGACGGCGACGTGCTCGCCGGGGCCGCCCACGTGGTGCGGGCCCGGATCGAGAACCAGCGCCTGGCCGTCGCACCGATGGAGGGCAACGCGGTGCTCGTGGTGCCCGGCGGCCCGGACGACGAGCACGACCTGACCGTGCACATGGCCACCCAGATGCCGCACGTCGCGCGGGCCTCCCTCGCCCGCAGCTTCGGGCTCGACGAGGAGCGGGTCCGGGTGGTCGCCCCGCACGTCGGCGGTGCCTTCGGCGGCAAGGCCGGCGTGCCCGCGGAGCACCTCGTCGTGGTCGCGGCCGCCCGCCGGCTCGGTCGTGCGGTGTCGTGGGCGGAGACCCGGTCGGAGGCGATGCTCTCGATGCACGGCCGCGGCCAGGTGCAGTACGTCGAGGCCGGCTTCGACGACGACGCCCGGCTGACCGGGCTGCGCTGCCGGGTGGTCGGCGACTGCGGCGCGTACGCCGGCTTCGGCGGGATGCTCGCGGTCGGGCCGACGTACCTGATGGCCACCGGGGTGTACGACGTCCCCGCGATCGCCTACGACGCGGTCGCAGCGCTGACGAACACCAGTCCGGTCGGCGCGTTCCGCGGCGCCGGCCGGCCCGAGGCCGCGGCGATGCTGGAGCGGCTGATGGACCTCGCCGCCGACCAGCTCGGCGTCGACCCGGCCGAGATCCGGCGGCGCAACCTGCTGCCGCCGGACGCGTTCCCGCACAAGACGCTCACCGGCGCGACGTACGACACCGGCGACTACGCGCATGCCCTCGACGAGGCGCTGCGCATCGCCGGCTACGACGACCTGCTGGCCGAGCAGGCGCGGCGCCGTGAGCGCGGCGACAGCCGGCTGCTCGGCGTCGGGATGTCCTGCTACGTCGAGGTCACCGGCGGCGGCAGCGGGGAGTACGGCGTGGTCGACGTCGGCACCGACGGCACCGTGACCGTCCGCGCCGGCACGTCGGCGCACGGGCAGGGGCACGCCACCGCGTTCTCGATGATCGTCGCCGACCGGCTCGGCGTGCCGCTGGAGCAGGTCCGCTTCGAGCAGTCCGACACCGCGGTGGTGCCGCGCGGCCAGGGCACCGGCGGCTCGCGGTCGCTGCAGCTCGGCGGCAGCGCGGTCGACGGGGCGGCCGAGGCGGTGCTCGGCCGGGCGCGCGAGCTCGCGGCGTCGATGCTCGAGGTGAACCCCGACGACCTCGAGGTGGCCGACGGCGGGCTCGCGGTCGCCGGGGTCCCCGGCACCAGCGTGTCCTGGGCCCAGCTCGCCTCGCGGGCGGTCGAGGACGGCGACTCGCTGCGCGCCGACCACGACTTCGCGGCGTCGGGTGCGACGTTCCCGTTCGGGGCGCACGTCGCCGTCGTCGAGGTGGACACCGAGACCGGGCTGGTCACCCCGCTGCGGCACGTCGCGGTCGACGACTGCGGCCGGGTGCTGAACCCGCTGCTCGTCGAGGGCCAGCAGATGGGCGGCGTGGCCCAGGGCGTCGCGCAGGCGCTGTGGGAGGAGTTCCGCTACGACGACGAGGGCCAGCCGGTGACGTCGTCGTTCGTGGACTACGCGATCCCGGCCGCGACCGAGATGCCGCGGTCGCTGACCCTGGCCAACACCGTCACCGAGACGCCGCTGAACCCGCTCGGCGCGAAGGGCATCGGCGAGTCCGCGACCGTCGGCTCGACGCCGGCGGTGCAGAACGCCGTGGTCGACGCGCTCAGCCACCTCGGCGTACGCCACCTGGACATGCCGGTGAAGCCGGACCGGGTGGTGGCCGCGGTGCGGGCCGCGGCGGCGGGCACGGTGCCCGACCCGTGGCGGGAGCCGCCGGCGGTGTTCGCCACGCTGCCGGTCCGCGACAGCGAGCGCGGCGGCGAGGAGGTCAGCAACATCTGACCCGGACGGGCCATGTGTTGCTGGTCACGCAACACCGGTGACGAGGACGCAACAACCGTCTACCGTGGCCCCCGGGGCGGAGGTACGGCGCACCGGGCGCCGGCGGGCTCCGCGCGCCGTACCGAGGAGGTCGCCATCCCCATGCTGTCGGACATCGAGATCGCCAACGCCGCCGAGCTCACCCCGATCCTGCAGATCGCCCGGGACGAGCTCGGCATCGAGCCCGAGCACCTGGTGCCCTACGGCCACGACAAGGCGAAGGTGGATCTCGGCTACCTCTCCTCGCTCGCCGACCGGGAGCCCGGCAAGCTGATCCTGGTCACCGCGCTCTCCCCCACCCCCGCCGGCGAGGGGAAGACCACCACCACGGTGGGCCTCACCGACGCGCTGCACGGCCTGGGCAAGAAGACCGTGGCCTGCCTGCGCGAGCCGTCGATGGGGCCGGTGTTCGGCATGAAGGGCGGCGCGGCCGGCGGCGGCTACGCGCAGGTCGTGCCGATGTCCGACATCAACCTGCACTTCACCGGCGACTTCGCCGCGATCGCCGCCGCGAACAACCTGCTCGCCGCGATCATCGACAACCACGTGCACCAGGGCAACGCGCTCGACATCGACGTACGCACGGTGACCTGGAAGCGCGTGGTCGACCTCAACGACCGCGCGCTGCGCGACATCGTCGTCGGCATGGGCGGAGTCGCGAACGGCTTCCCGCGCCAGGACGGCTTCGACATCGTGGTCGCCTCCGAGCTGATGGCGATCTTCTGCCTGACCGAGTCGTGGGCCGACCTGAAGAAGCGGATCGGCGACATCGTGGTCGGCTACACCCGCGGCAAGAAGCCGGTCACCGCGCGTGACCTCGAGGCCGACGGCGCGATGACGGTGCTGCTCCGCGACGCGGTGATGCCGAACCTGGTGCAGACCCTCGAGCACGCGCCGGCCTTCGTGCACGGCGGTCCGTTCGCCAACATCGCGCACGGCTGCAGCTCGGTCTCCGCCACCCGCGCCGGGCTCCGGCTCGCCGACTACGTGGTGACCGAGGCCGGCTTCGGCGCCGACCTCGGCGCGGAGAAGTTCGTCGACATCAAGTGCCGCAAGTCCGGGCTCCGCCCCGACGCCGCGGTCGTGGTGGCCACGGTGCGGGCGCTGAAGTACCACGGCGGCGTCGCACTGGCGGACCTCGAGGACGAGGACCTGGCCGCGATCGAGAAGGGCATGGTCAACCTGACGCGGCACCTGCACAACATCCGCGAGGTGTACGGCGTGCCCTGCGTGGTCGCGGTGAACCGGTTCCCGTCCGACACCGACGCCGAGGTCGCGAAGGTGGTCGAGCTCGTCGGCAACGACGGCGTCCGGGCCTTCCCGGCCACCCACTTCGTCGACGGCGGCCTGGGCGCGCGGGCGCTGGCCGAGGGTGTCCTCGAGGTGCTCGACGAGCCGTCGCCGTACACCTTCGGGTTCACCTACCCCGACGACTACACGCTCACCGAGAAGGTCGAGGCGATCGCCACCCGCCTGTACGGCGCCTCGCAGGTGACCTGGGACGGCAAGGCCCGGCGCCGGCTGGACCGGATCGAGGCCGACGGCTACGGGCACCTGCCGGTGTGCGTCGCGAAGACGCAGTACTCGTTCTCCACCGACCCGAGCCTGCGCGGCGCTCCCCTCGGCCACGAGCTGCACGTGCGCGAGGTCCGGCTCTCGGCCGGCGCCGGCTTCGTGGTGCTGGTCTGCGGCGACATCATGACCATGCCCGGGCTGCCCAAGGTGCCGGCCTCCGCCCGGATCGACCTCACCGAGGACGGCACGATCCTGGGCCTGTCGTAGCGCGCGGCTCACCCGTTCCGGACGGGCCCGGGACGGCCGCTCCCCCGTAGCGTCGCGGCCGGGGTGAGGCCTGGTGGTGCAGCGCGGGTGGCCGCACGTGGCACTGCGGGTGCTGCTCGGCGCGGTGTGGGTCTGGGCGGGGCTGCTCAAGATCACCGACCCCCTAGGGAGCGTCCGCGCGGTCCGGGCGTACCGGATCCTCCCCGAGCCCCTCGTGGTCGTCGTCGGCTACGGCCTGCCGGCGCTCGAGATCGCGCTCGGCCTGCTGCTGCTGGTCGGCTTCGCGACCCGCCTGGCCGCCGTGCTGAGCGCGCTGTTGCTGGTCGTCTTCATCACCGGCATCTCCTGGGCGTGGGCGCGGGGCCTGCGGATCGAGTGCGGCTGCTTCGGCGGCGGCGGGTTCACCGACGACCCCACCGCCGGGTACGTGCTGGACCTGGTCCGCGACGTCGCGCTGCTCGCCGGCTCCGTGCTGGTGGCGCTGCTGCCCGACAGCGCCTGGTCGCTCGACCACCGGCTGCGCGGACGGCACCGCGGCGGGCTCGCCCCGGCCGTCGCCGTGCTGCTCCTCGTGCTCGTCGCGGGCGGCACCACGACCGTCCACGTGCAGCGCCTCGGCAGCGCCGACCCGGCGGCCGACGTCCCCCAGGGCACGGTCGGGAGGTTCGGCATCCCGCGCGGCGCACCGGACGCGCTGAGGCGGGTCACCGTCTTCGAGGACTTCCAGTGCCCGTTCTGCCGGCAGCTCGAGGAGGTGCTCGGCGACACGATCACCGGGTACGTCGAGGACCAGAGCATCCGCGTCGTCTACCGGCCGGTCGCCTTCCTCGACACGGCGTCGACGACGCGGTACTCCTCCCGGGCCACCGAGGCGGCCGCCTGCGTGCAGGACCTCGGCGGACCGGCGGCGTACCTCGCGATGCACGGCCTGCTGTTCGCCCACCAGCCCGCGGAGGGCGGCGCCGGCCTCAGCGACGAGCAGCTGGTGCGGCTGGCCGGCCGGGCCGGCGCCAGCGAGTCGGCCACCCGGGCCTGCCTCGCCGACGACCGGTACGTCGACTGGGTCGCGGCCGCCACCGACCACGCCTCGCGGCAGGGCGTCACCGCGATCCCGCTGATGCTCGTGGACGGCCGGCCCATCGACTTCACCGGGGACGACGACCCGGTCGCCGTGTTCGAGCGCGCGGTCAGCGCCGCGCCGTGACCGGCTCGGCCACCACCACGACGTTCGAGGTGAACCGGGTGCCGTCCCAGCCGGTGCAGGTGACCAGCGCCAGCCCGGCCGGCCCGTCCTGCCGGAACACCCGCGCCGACCGCTGCGCGAGCGCCGGCTTCGCGAACACCCGCACCGAGGACACGGCGTACCGGACCGTCCCGCTCGCGACACGCAGGGTGACCCGGTCGCCGGGCTCCAGGGCGCCGAGGCGGGCGAGCGCGCCCTCGCCGGTGTGCACGGTGTGCCCGGTGAGCAGCACCCGGCCGGTGCTCGAGCCCGGTGCCGGTCCGGGCCGCCACCGGCCGACCACCGTCGGGTCCCGAGGCGGCACCAGCACGCCGTGGCGCGTGCCGACCGGGCGAACCGTAGCGCTGACCCCGAGGGCCGGGACCAGCAGCCGCGTCCGGGTTCCGGGCGCCCGGGCGGACGTCGGTGCCGTGACCAGGCCGGCGTCCGCGCCGCGCGGCGGCTCGGGTGTCGTCGTTCCGGGGTCGTCACCACTCGCGGTGCCTCCACCGGAGCCGCCGCCGTCCCCGCTTCCGCCCGGTGCGGGGCTCGGGGAGGCACCTCCCGAGCGGCGGCCCTCGACGCCGGCCACCTGGCAGGACCCGATGCCGCCGCCCTGGCGCGTCGTGGCGCCGCCCGACGGCGAGCCGGTGGGGTTCTCGACGCTCGGACCACCGGACGGCGACCCGGCCGCCTCGGTGCCACTCACCGAGGGAGAGGGTTCGCTGGGACGGGGCGACGGCGAGCCGGTCGTCCCGGTGCCACCCACCGACGGCGACGGCTCGCTCGGGCTCGCGGTGGCGCAGTCGGTGCACGGCGTCGTCGCGGTCTCGGTCGGGCTGGTCTCCGGCGGTGGCGGTGCGCTGCTGGTCTCCTCCGGCGGCGGTGCGCTGGTCGACTCCTCGGGACCCGGCGAGGGCGCCTCGGTCGGCTCGGGCGGGGCGCTCGTGGTCGGGGTGGGCGTGGGCGTCTCCGTGCAGGTGGGGCTCGGCGACGGCTCCTGGCCGGGCGGGACCGGCGGGCAGGTCGGCGCCGGCTGACCGGTGTCGAAGGCGATCACGTAGGAGCGCCCCTGCGCGTCGTTGAAGAAGGACCCCACGCCGTTGAAGCCGTTGATCGCGTTCACCGACACGGAGATCGGGTTGTTGCCGCTCTGCAGCCGCTCGTCGCCGGGCGTCCCGACGTACTTGCAGACGAAGACCTTCTTCGACTCGGTCTGCGCCTGCGCGACCCCGAAGGGGGCCGCGACCACCACGAGTGCGGCGACGTACACGAGCAGCCGAACCGGTCCACGCGCCTGGGTCACCCTCGGCTCCTTCCCCCGTCGACAGGTCCCTCCAGGAAAGGACAGTTTTCGAGACCATGGATCACCCCTTGCGGGTGAGGCCACCGCCCATTCCGGACGGCACGGTCCGGTCCATGACGACGTACCCGATGGCACGCCGACTCGCCGCCGAGATGGTCGGCACCTTCTGGCTGGTGTTCGCGGGCTGCGGCAGCGCCGTGATCGCGGCCAGCTTCCGCGGCGGCGGGTTCCCGCTGGGGATCGGCTTCGCCGGTGTGGCGCTCGCGTTCGGCCTCACCGTGCTGACCATGGCCTACGCCGTGGGCCACGTGTCGGGCGGGCACTTCAACCCGGCGGTGACGCTCGGGCTCGCCGCGTCGGGGCGGTTCGCCTGGCGCGACGTGCTCCCGTACGTCGTCACCCAGGTCGTCGCGGCCATCGTCGCGGCCAGCGTGCTGTGGGTGATCGCCTCCGGGTCCCCGGACTTCCCCGGACAGGCCGGCGGTTTCGCGAGCAACGGGTACGGCGACCGCTCCCCCGGCGGCTACTCCCTGCTCGCCTGCTTCCTCGTCGAGGCGGTGCTCACCGCGTTCTTCCTGCTGGTGATCCTCGGCGCCACCGACACCCGGGCCCCGCGTGGCTTCGCGCCGCTGGCGATCGGGCTCGCGCTCACGCTGATCCACCTGGTGTCGATCCCGGTCACGAACACGTCGGTCAACCCGGCCCGCTCCACCGGTCCCGCGCTGTACGCCGGCGCCGACGCGCTCGGCCAGCTCTGGCTGTTCTGGGTGGCACCGCTCCTCGGCGGCCTGGTCGCCGGCTTCGCCTACGCCGTCCTGCTGGGCAGCGAGGAGGAGCCCACCCCCCTCGAGGTGGCCACCGAGGCCTGACCCCTCACCGCCGAGGAGTCACTCCGGCCCCGCCGAGGAGTCACCCCGGTACCGCCGAGGAGTCACCCCGGTACCGCCGAGGAGTCACTCCGGTCCCGGCGAGGAGTCACTCCGGTCCCGGCGAGGAGTCACTCCGGTCCCGGCGAGGAGTCACTCCGGTACCGCCGAGGAGTCACTCCGGTACCGCCGAGGAGTCACGTGCGTCCTGCAGCCGCCAGTTCCAGGTCTGGCCGTTGTGCCCGGAACGGCGTGAGTGACCTCTGGGCGGGACGCGAGTGACCTCTGGGCGGGACGCGAGTGACCTCTGGGCGGGACGCGAGTGACCTCTGGGCGGTCAGGGGACGGGCTTGCGGACCGCCAAGACGACGAGCGGGTCGAGCTGGGTCTCGTCGCGCTCGAGCTCGGCGTCGAGGTCGCGGAGCATTCGCGGGTCCCAGAACGAGTGCAGGTGCTTGCCGATCGCGGCCGCGGCCTGGTCGTCCGGGAGGTACGCGAACTGCCGGGCGATGTCGTTCGCGAGCCGCACCACCGGCGGCTCCAGGGAGTGCTCAGTCATGCTGACCCAGTGGTGCCGCCACCGTCGCGCCGCTGGGCACCTCGGCCTCCGCGTGCTCGACCTGCTCCGACGGTCGCGCCCGGCCGACCTGGACCGCGGTGACCTTGTACTCCGGGCAGTTCGTCGCCCAGTCGGAGTTCTCGGTGGTCACCACGTTCGCGCCCTGCAGGGGATGGTGGAACGTCGTGTACACGACGCCGACCGGCATCCGGTCGGAGATCCTCGCCCGCATGCTGGTGCTGCCGACGCGGCTGCTGAGCACCACCTGGTCGCCGTCCTCGACTCCCCGGTCCTCCGCGTCGTGCGGGTGGATCTCCAGCACGTCCTCGTTGTGCCACATCACGTTGGCGGTGCGCCGCGTCTGCGCGCCGACGTTGTACTGCGACAGGATCCGCCCGGTGGTCAGGATCAGCGGGTAGCGCCGGTTGCTGCGCTCCGTGGTCGCGACGTACGGCGTGACCATGAAGTGCCCCAGCCCGCGAGCGAAGGTGTCGGTGTGCATGATCGGGCTGCCCAACGGGTGCTCCTCGTTGCACGGCCACTGCACGCTCCCGACCTTGTCGAGCAGGTCGAACGAGACCCCCGCGAACGTCGGCGTGGTCTGCGCGATCTCGTCCATGATCTGGCTGGTGTCGTCGTAGTGCATGTCGTAGCCCATCGCCCGCGCGATCTCGCAGACGATCTCCCACTCCTGCTTGCCGGTCTGTGCCGGCATCACCGGGCGCACCCTGTTGATCCGGCGCTCGGCGTTGGTGAAGGTGCCGTCCTTCTCCAGGAACGACGTGCCGGGCAGCAGCACGTGCGCGAGCTTGGCGGTCTCGTTGATGAACAGGTCCTGCACCACGAGCAGGTCGAGCGCACCGAGCGCGGCCGTGACGTGCTGGGTGTTCGGGTCGGACTGCGCGACGTCCTCGCCCTGCACGAACAGCGCCCTGAACGACCCGTCGAGCGCGGAGTCGAACATGTTCGGGATCCGCAGCCCCGGCTCGGCGAGGATCGTGCTGCCCCACAGCTGGTCGTAGATGGCGCGCACGCTGTCGTCGGCGACGTGCCGGTAGCCCGGCAGCTCGTGCGGGAACGACCCCATGTCGCAGGAACCCTGCACGTTGTTCTGGCCGCGCAGCGGGTTCACGCCGACGCCCGCGCGACCGATGTTGCCGGTGGCCATCGCGAGGTTCGCCATGCCCATCACCATCGTCGAGCCCTGGCTGTGCTCGGTGACACCGAGGCCGTAGTAGATCGCCGAGTTGGGGCCGGCGGCGTACATGCGGGCGGCGGCGCGCAGCTCGTCCGCAGGTACGCCGGTCACGTCGGCCAGCGCCTCCGGGCTGTTCTCGTCGCGGGCGACGAACTCCGCCCACTCCTCGAACCCCTCGCACCGCTCGCTCACGAACGACTCGTCGACGAGCCCCTCGGTGACCACCACGTGCGCCATCGCGTTGACGACGGCGACGTTGGTGCCCGGCGCGAGCTGCAGGTGGTGGCTGGCCTCGACGTGCGGCGTGCGGACCAGGCTGATCCGCCGCGGGTCGATCACGATGAGCTTCGCTCCCGCGCGCAGCCGGCGCTTCATGCGGGAGGCGAACACCGGGTGCGCGTCGGTCGGGTTGGCGCCGATCACCACCATCACGTCGCACTCGTCGACGGACTGGAAGTCCTGGGTGCCGGCGGAGGTGCCGAAGGTCTGCTTGAGGCCGTAGCCGGTCGGCGAGTGGCAGACCCGCGCGCAGGTGTCGACGTTGTTGTTGCCGAACGCCGCGCGAACCATCCGCTGGACGACGTACACCTCCTCGTTGGTGGTGCGCGAGGAGGTGATCGCACCGATCGAGCCGGAGCCGTGCTCGGCCTGGATCTCGCGGAACCGGCGGGCCACGAACGAGATCGCCTCTTCCCACTCGACCTCGCGCCACTCGTCGGCGATCGTCTCCCGCATCAGCGGCTTGAGGATCCGGTCCTTGTGGCTCGCGTAGCCGAACGCGAAGCGGCCCTTGACGCAGGAGTGGCCCTCGTTGGCGCCGCCGTCCTTGTACGGAACCATCCGGACCAGCTCGGTGCCGCGCAGCTCGGCCTTGAACGAGCAGCCCACGCCGCAGTACGCGCACGTGGTCAGCACGCTGCGGGTCGGCATGCCGAGGTCGACGACGGACTTCTCCTGCAGCGTCGACGTCGGGCAGGCCTGCACGCAGGCGCCGCAGGACACGCACTCGGAGTCCATGAAGCTCTCCGCGGCGCCCGCGGACACCGTCGACCCGAAGCCGCGACCGTCGATGGTCAGCGCGAAGGTGCCCTGCACCTCCGAGCAGGCGCGCACGCAGCGGGAGCAGACGATGCACTTGCTCGGGTCGAAGTCGAAGTACGGGTTGCTGGTGTCCTTCTCGGCGGCGAGGTGGTTCTCGCCCTCGTAGCCGTAGCGGACGTCGCGCAGCCCGACGACCCCGGCCATGTCCTGCAGCTCGCAGTCGCCGTTGGCCGGGCAGGTCAGGCAGTCGAGCGGGTGGTCGGAGATGTAGAGCTCCATCACGCCGCGCCGCATCCGCGCCAGCTTGTCGCTCTGGGTGCGCACCTTCATCCCGTCGGCGCAGGGCAGCGTGCACGAGGCCGGGGTGCCCTTGCCGCCCTCGACCTCCACCAGGCACAGCCGGCAGGAGCCGAACGCCTCGAGGCTGTCGGTCGCGCAGAGCTTGGGTACGTCGACGCCGGCCAGCACCGCGGCCCGCATCACCGAGGTGCCCTCGGGGACCCGGACCTCCTGCCCGTCGATCTCGAGCTGCACCGTCCGGTCGCTGTGCCGCGGCGGGGTGCCCAGGTCGGGTTCCTTCATGAGTGTCATGAGCTGACCTCCGTGCTGCTCGTGCCCACGTTGCCGGCGATCGGCTTCGGGTGCCGGTCCTCGAGATGCATCGCGTCGGGTGTGGCCCGGGGCGGCGGGGTGGCGCCCGGGCCGGTGAAGTCGTCGGCGAAGTGCTTGAGCGCGCTGCGCACCGGCAGCGGGGTGAGCCCGCCCATCGCGCACAGCGACCCGTCGGTCATCACCTCGCACAGGTCCTCGAGGACGGCGAGGTTCGCGTCGCGGTCCTGGTCGGCGATGATCCGGTCGATCACCTCGACGCCGCGCACCGACCCGATCCGGCACGGCGTGCACTTGCCGCAGGACTCCTCGGCGCAGAACTCCATCGCGAACCGGGCCTGCGCGGCCATGTCGACGGTGTCGTCGAACACCACGATGCCGCCGTGCCCGACCAGGCCGTCCTCGGCGGCGAACGCCTCGTAGTCCATCGGCAGGTGGAACAGCTCCTCCGGGAAGTACGCGCCGAGCGGCCCGCCGACCTGGACGGCGCGGACCGGCCGGCCGGACGCCGTACCCCCACCCCAGTCGTCGACGAGCTCGCCGAGCGAGATGCCGAACGCGGTCTCCACGATGCCGCCGCGGGCGATGTTGCCGGCGAGCTGGAACACCTGGGTGCCGCGGGAGCGGCCGGTGCCCAGCGCGGCGTACGTCGCGGCGCCGTCGGCCAGCACCATCGGCACGGTGGCCAGCGTGATCACGTTGTTGACCACGGTCGGCCGCCCGAACAGCCCGGAGACCGCCGGGATCGGCGGCTTCGCGCGGATCTCGCCGCGGCGGCCCTCGAGGCTCTCGAGCATCGAGGTCTCCTCGCCGCAGATGTAGGCGCCGGCGCCGATCCGCAGGTGCAGGTCGAACGACAGGTCAGACCCGAGCACCGACTGGCCGAGCAGGCCATGGCTGTAGGCGATCTCGATCGCGGTGCGGAACGTCTCGGCGGCCGCGGGGTACTCCGAGCGCAGGTACACGTAGCCGACGGTCGCGCCGACTGCGTGCGCCGCGATCAGCATCCCCTCGACGAGCGTGAACGGGTCGCCCTCGAGCAGCATCCGGTCGGCGTACGTGCCGCTGTCGCCCTCGTCGGCGTTGCAGCAGATGTACTTCAGCCCGTCCTGCTCGCGGACGGTCTTCCACTTGATGCCGGCCGGGAAGCCCGCGCCGCCGCGGCCACGCAGCCCGGAGTCGGTGACCTCCTGGACCACCCGCTCCGGGGTCATAGCCAGCGCAGCGCGCAGCCCGGCCAGCCCGCCGTGGGCGCGGTAGTCGTCGATCGACAGCGGGTCGACCACGCCCATGCGGGCGAAGGTGACCCGCTGCTGGCCGCTCAGCCAGGGGATCTCGTCGGTGGGACCCAGGCACAGCTCGTGGCCCGCGCCGTCGAGGAGTCCGGCGTCGAGCAGCCCATCGACGTCGGACGCGCCGACCGGGCCGTACGCGACCCGGCCGCGCTCGGTCTCGACCTCGACCATCGGCTCGAGCCACAGCAGGCCGCGGGAGCCGTTGCGCACGACGCGGACGTCGTCGCCGAGCCGCTCCACGAGCCGCGCCGCGACCTCGTCGGCGCCGACCGAGCGGGCCGCGCTGTCGCGCGGCACGTAGACCGTCGTGCTCATTCGAGGTCCCCCACCAGGTCGTCGAAGCGGGTCGCGTCGACCCTCCCGTGCAGCCGGCCGTCGACCTCGACCGTCGGGCCGAGCGCGCAGTTGCCGAAGCAGAACACCTGGTCGAGCTCGGTGCCGCCGTCGGGCGTCGTCTCGCCGACCGCCACGCCCAGCCGCTGCTCGGCATGGGCGACCAGGTCGCGGGCGCCGCGGGCCTGGCAGGCCTCCGCGCGGCAGATCCGGACGGTACGTCGGGCGGGCGGGGTGTCGCGGAAGTCGCGGTAGAACGTGACCACGCCGTGCACGTCGGCGCGCGACAGGTTCAGCTCCTCCGCGAGCAGCGCGGTCGCCTCGCGCGGGAGGTACCCGAGCTCGCGCTGGACGTCGTGCAGGATGGCGAGCAGCGGTCCCGGTTCGTCCCGATGAGCGGCCACCGCCGCGCTCACCACGTCGGCCAGGGTGCCGGCCTGGGTTGTCATGGGATGCACGGTCCCTATGACCCGGCTCACACGCACGCAGGGAGTTGCCTGATGCGAGACCAAGGCGCATGATGCGCAACAACGTGCCGGAACGGCTGCCCGACCCGGCGGTCCTGGTGCTGGTCGGCGCCAGCGGCGCGGGCAAGACGACGTGGGCGGCGCAGCGGTACCGGGCCGCGGAGGTGGTCTCCTCCGACGACCTGCGCGGCGTGGTCGGCAGCGGCCGGCACGACCTGGACGCCACCGACGACGCGTTCGCGCTCCTCGACCTGATCGTGGCCGGCCGGCTGCGGCGCGGCCTCACCACCGTCGTCGACACGCTCGGCCTCGAGCCCGACCGGCGGCGCGGCTACCTCGCCCGGGCCCGGCAGCACGGGCTGCCCACGGTCGCCGTCCTCTTCGACACCCCGGCCGACGTCTGCCGACGCCGCAACGCCGAGCGCGACCGCCCGGTCCCCGCACCCGCGCTCGCGCGGCAGCTGCGCTCGGCCGCCGAGATGCCCGAGGTGCTCGCGGACGAGGGCTGGGACCGGGTGGTCGTGGTGACCGACGCGAGCGCACGGGTCGACACCCCGGCACCGACGGCCGAGCCGGCGCTGCCGGAGGACGGCTTCGGCGTGGTGCTGCAGGTCTCCCGGTTCCCGTGGGGCGAGGACCCCGCCGCCTGGCTGCGCGACGTCGCGCTGGCCGCCGACGCGTGCGGCCTCGCCGGCATCGCTCTGATGGACCACCTGGTGCAGATCCCCCAGGTCGGGACGGCGTGGGAGCCGATCCCGGAGCCCTGGGTCACGCTCGGGATGCTCGCCGGGCTGGACACCCGGCTCCGGCTCGGCACCCTGGTCACGCCGGTGACGTTCCGTCCGCCCGGGATCACCGCGAAGGCCGCCGCCACCCTGGACACGCTGTCCGGCGGCCGCGCGTTCGTGGGTGTCGGCGCCGGCTGGTGGGAGCGCGAGCACCTCGGGTTCGGGCTGCGGTTCCCACCCGCCCGCGAGCGCCTCGACGCGCTCGAGGCGGGCATCGAGACGATGCGGGCGCTGTGGGCACCCGGCACGAAGGCGTACGACGGTGCGCGGGTCTCGCTGCCGGAGACCACCAGCTACCCGCGGCCGGTGCACGACATCCCGGTCGTCGTGGGCGGCGGGGGCGAGCGCCGTACGCTGCGGATCGCGGCGCGGCTCGGCGACGCCTGCAACGTGCCCTCGGACCCGGCGACGCTGGACCGCAAGGTCGCGGTGCTGCGCCGGCACTGCGAGGAGGTCGGCCGCGACCCCGACGAGGTGGCCGTCACGGTGCTCGACCTGCCCCTGGTCGGCCGCGACCGCGAGGACGCCTGGGAGCGCGTCGAGCGGGTGCGCGGCAGGACGGCGGCCGCGACGTACGCCAAGCGGCACCATGCCGGCACCCCGGCCGAGCACCGCGAGCGCTACGCCCGGCTGGCCGACGCGGGGGTGCGCACGGTGTTCGCCGCGCTGCCCGACCTCGCCGGTCCCGAGGACGTCGAGCGGCTGGGCGCGGTCCTCTAGGTTGCTCGTATGGCTGACACCGACCGCACCCACACCGCCGCGCGCGCCACCGAGCTGCTGCGGCTGCACCAGGACCCTGCGCTGCTGACCGTCGTGAATGTCTGGGACGCGATCAGCGCGAAGGTCGTCTCCGACATCGAGGGCACGAAGGCGATCGCGACCGCCAGCCACTCGATCGCCGCGTCGTACGGCTACGAGGACGGCGAGAACATCCCGGTCGACCTGATGGTCGAGGCGGTCGGTCGGATCGTCGCGGCCACGCCGCTTCCGGTGACCGCCGACCTCGAGGGCGGGTACGGCGACGCGGCCGAGACGGTGCGCAAGGCGATCGGGGTCGGCGTCGTCGGCGCCAACATCGAGGACCAGATGAAGCCGCTCGACGAGGCGGTGGCCCAGGTCGAGGCGATCATGAAGGTGGCCGAGGCCGAGGGCGTCCCGGACTTCGTGCTGAACGCGCGCACCGACGCGTTCCTGCGCGCGCTCCGCGGCGACGGCGATCCCGAGGAGGTGCTCGCCGAGGCGGTCCGACGGGGCCGGGCGTACCTCGACGCCGGCGCCCCGACGTACTTCGTGCCGGGCATCCTCGACGAGGACCAGCTCCGCACGCTCGTCGACGAGCTCGGACCGCAGCGGGTCACCACGATCGGCATCCCCGGCAACCCCGACAACGCGACGCTGGAGCGGCTCGGCGTCGCGCGGGTGTCGTACGGGCCGATCCCGCAGCGGGTCGCGCTCACCGCGCTGGCCGAGATGGTCGAGGGCATCCACGCCGGCGGCGGCGTCCCCGAGGACATCCGGCCGCTGAACTGAGGGAAGACGCCATGACGTACCTGCCGTACCCGCCCGACCGCTACACCGGCAGTACCGGGGAGCGCAGCGCGGCGCTGCGTCGCGACGCGTTCCCGCCGGAGCTCGCCCGCCCGCACACCAAGGCGCACTACCTCGCAACGGGCGCGGTGACCGACGGCCAGTTCGGGCTGTACCGCTGGGAGATGAGCGAGAAGGACCAGGGGCCCGACCCGCACTTCCACAGGAGCATCACCGAGTCGTTCTACGTGCTGTCCGGCGCCGTCCGGCTGCACGACGGGGAGGGCTGGGTCGAGGCCGGCCCCGGAGACTTCCTCTACGTGCCCCAGGGCGGGATCCACGGCTTCAAGAACGAGTCCGGCGAGCCCGCCTCGATGCTGATCCTGTTCACCCCCGGCGCCCCGCGCGAGGACTACTTCGAGCGCGTGCACACCGTCGGCGAGATGAGCACCGAGGACAAGGAGGAGTTCTTCCTCCGGCACGACACGTTCTGGGTCTGACTCCGACATTGGATAGGTATCAGTGACCCAGGGGTCACTGATACCTATCCGATATCGGGTCGAGACAGTGACCTCTGGGTCACTGAAAGGCAGCCGTCATCGGAGCCGGTCGGTGAAGAACGCGAGCACCCGGTCGACGGCCTCCTGCTTGCGGTGCTCGGTGACCGTGCTGTGCCCGCGGCCCTCCAGCTCGACGGCGGTGAACCGGTCGCCGAGCACCTCGTGCAGCCGCTGGAACCGGGTGCCGGTGGCCGGGTCGGACCGGTAGCGCAGGCCGAGCACCGGGCAGCCCGCCTCCGCTCGCCGACGTACGGCGTCGAGGTCGGCCGGCGACAGGTTCAGGTCGGCGCCGCGGCGATGCCCGATCGCGAACGGGGCGCTCGGCTGGCACACCACCGGGGCGACCACCGAGTCGTCGACC
>JABFXA010000137.1 GCA_013361955.1 Nocardioidaceae bacterium | reverse complement strand
GGCGACCAGCACCTCGACCGGTCCCCACGCGTCCTCGACAGCTGCGAACATCGCCTCCACCTGGTCGGGTTCGGTCACGTCGGTCGGGACCACGAGCGCCTGCACGTCGAGCGTGCCCGCGACCTCCTCGAGGTCGGCCTTGTTGCGCGCGGCGAGCGCGACCCGGTGGCCGCGCGCGGACAGCGCCTCGGCGGCGGCCCGCCCGATGCCCTTGCCCGCGCCGGTGACCAGGCAGGTGCGTGCGGTCATCGGAAGGCGCGCTCGCCGGTCAGCGCGGCGCCGATCGACAGCGTGTGCATCTCCTCGGTGCCCTCGTAGGTCAGCACGGTCTCCAGGTTGTTCATGTGCCGCATCACCGAGTGGTCGAGGGTGATCCCGGCCCCGCCGAGCATCGTGCGCGCGGTGCGGGCCACCTCGATCGCGGCGCGCACGTTGCCGAGCTTGCCGTAGGACACCTGCGCCGGGTCGAGGCGGCCGGCGTCTTTGAGCCGGCCGATCTGGACGGCGGCGAGCGAGGCGTTGTTGACCGCGATCGCCATCTCCGCGAGCTTCTTCTGGGTGAGCTGGAAAGCCGCGAGCGGCCGGCCGAACTGCTGCCGCTCCAGGGAGTACGCCAGCGCCTCCTCGTAGCACGCGCGGGCCGCGCCGACGGCGCCCCAGAGGATGCCGTAGCGGGCCTCGTTGAGGCAGGACAGCGGCCCCTTCAGCCCGCGCACCTCGGGAAACACCGCGTCGCCCGGCAGCCGCAGGTCGTCGAAGGACAGCTCGGCGGTGACCGACGCCCGCAGCGAGAGCTTGCGCTGGATCTTGTCGGCGTGGAACCCCTTCGCGTCGGTGGGCACCACGAAGCCGCGGATGCCCTCGTCGGTCTGCGCCCACACGATCGCGACGGCCGCGAGGGTGCCGTTGGTGATCCACATCTTGGAGCCGTTGAGCACCCAGTCGTCGCCGTCGCGGCGGGCCCGGGTGCGCATCGAGCCGGGGTCGCTGCCGGCGTCGGGCTCGGTGAGCCCGAAGCAGCCGAGCAGCTCACCGCCGGCCATCCGCGGTAGCCACTCGTCCTTGTGCGCGTCGGTGCCCCAGCGGTGGATCGCGTACATCGCCAGCGACCCCTGCACGGACACGAAGCTGCGCAGCCCCGAGTCGACCGCCTCGAGCTCGCGGCAGGCGACGCCGTACGCCGTGGCGGACAGGCCCGCGCACCCGTAGCCGTCGAGGTGCATGCCGAGCAGCCCGAGCTTGCCGAGCTTGGGACCGAGGTCGTCGGGCAGGGTGCCCTGCTCGTACCAGTCGGCGACGTACGGCGCGAGCTCGGCCTGCGCGAACGCGCGGACGGTGTCGCGGATGTCGCGCTCCTCGGTGGCGAGCAGGGAGTCGACCTCGAGGAAGTCGTGCGGGTCCACGGGCATCTCAGCGGCCCTTCCAGTCGGGAGGACGCTTCTCGTTGAACGCGGCGTGGAACTCCGCGTGGTCCTCGGTGGTCATCAGCAGCGCCTGGGTCATCGCGTCGAGCTCGACGGACGCCCCGAGGGACATGTCGAGCTCGCGGGTGATCAGCGCCTTGGTCTGCGCGTAGCCCAGCGTCGGCCCGTCGGCGAGCCGGCGGGCCAGGCGGCGTACGGCGTCGTCGAGCTCGTCGTCCTCGACCAGCTCGTGGACCAGGCCGTAGCGGTCGGCGGTCTCCGCGTCGATCGTGTCGCCGAGCATCAGCAGCGACGTGGCCCGGCCGGCGCCGACGACCCGGGGCAGCAGGTACGCCGCGCCCATGTCGCCGCCGGACAGGCCGACCTTGGTGAACAGGAACGCGAACCGGGCCGAGCGCGAGCAGACCCGGAAGTCGGAGGCCAGCGCCACCACCGACCCGGCGCCCGCCGCGATGCCCTGGATGCCGCTGATCACGGGGATCGGCACCTCACGCATCGCCTTGATCACGTCGCCGGTCATCTTCGTGAAGCCCATCAGGTCGTGGGCGTCCATCTTCAGCAGCTCGCCGATGATCTCGTTGACGTCGCCGCCGCCGCAGAAGCCCTTGCCCTCGCCGCGGATCACCAGCACCTGGGTGTCGCCGCGGTAGGGCAGCTCGTGGAGCAGGTCGCGCAGGTCGGCGTACGACTCGAAGGTGAGCGGGTTGAGCTTCTCCGGGCGGTTCAGCGTCACCGTGGCCACACCGTCGGCGACCTCGAACCGGAAGTGCTGCCAGTCGTCGGTGATCGGGACCGACGCCCGGTATCGGCTCACGTGTGCTCCTCCGTGGCCCGTCGCACGAGCGACCGGCCGATGATCGTGCGTTGCACCTCGGACGCCCCTTCGTAGATCCGGGGTGCCCGAACCTCACGATAGAGGTGCTCGAGCAGGTGCCCGCGCTGCAGGGCGCGGGCGCCGTGCAGCTGCACCGCCTGGTCGACGACCCACTGCGCGGTCTCGGTCGCGAACAGCTTGGCCATCGCCGCGGCCTCGGTCACCTCGCGGGCCGGTGCGCCCTCGTCGTACGACGAGGCGGCGGCGTGCACGAGCAGGCGGGCGGCCTTCACCCGGGTGGCCATCTCGGCCAGCGTGTGCTCGACCGACTGCTGGGCGTGCAGCGGGGCGCCGCGCACCTCGCGCTCGACCGACCAGTGCACCGCGGCGTCGAGCGCGGCCTGGGCCATCCCCACCGCGAAGGCGCCGACGCTCGGGCGGAACAGGTCGAGCGTGCGCATCGCCACCGCGAACCCGCCGTCGACCTCGCCGAGCACGTCGGCCTCGCTCACCTCGACGCCCTCGAACCGCAGCAGCCCGATCGCGTGCGGCGCGAGCAGGTCGAGCGGCTCGCCGGACAGCCCCGCGGCGTCTCCGGGCACGGCGAACGCCGTGACGCCCTTGGCGCCGGCCCGGTCGCTGGTGCGCGCGAAGACCGCGTAGACGTCGGCCTCGGGCGCGTTGGAGATCCAGGTCTTCTCGCCGTGCAGCGTCCAGCCCCGCGGAGAGCGCCGGGCCGCCAGCGCCAGCGCGGCCGCGTCGGACCCGGCACCCGGCTCGGAGAGCGCGAACGCCGGCACCACGTCGCCGGTGACCACGCCGGGCAGCCAGCGCTCGACGGTCTCCGGGCGGCCGGCCTGCAGGATCGGGTAGCTGCCGAGCCCCTGCAGCGCCAACGCGGTCTCCGCCTCGGTGCTCACCGTGGCCAGGTGCTCGCGGAGCAGGCACAGCTGCGTCGCCGCGGCGTCGCGGGGCGGGTCGTCCTCCGCGCCGCCGAACAGCCCGCGCAGCAGGCCCAGCCGTCCGAGCTCCTTGAGCAGCGGCCGGTTCACCCGCCCCTCGGCGGGCTCGACGCCCGCGAGCTCGGTCTCCGCGAGGCGGCGGACGCGCTCGGCGTACTCCTGCTGCTGCGGGGTCAGACCGAACGCCATGCCTGCGACCGTATTGCGCCTTGACAACTTCCGTCAAGAACGCAATATGCTCGATGCGCTGGTTGAGGTGCGGGCGGGCTACAGCCCAGCGGCTCGCACCTCGACCAGCGAACGACCAAGGAGGAACGAGATGCGGATCGCGGTCATCGGGGGCGGCCCGGGCGGGCTGTACTTCGCCGCGCTCGCCCGCGCGCTGGGCCGGCAGACCGGCCAGCAGCACGAGATCACCGTCTGGGAGCGCAACGCCGCCGACGACACCTTCGGCTTCGGGGTGGTGTTCAGCGACGAGACGCTGGGCGGCATCGAGCACGCCGACCCGGTGGTGCACCGCGCGATGGAGGCGGAGTTCGCGCGCTGGGACGACATCGACGTGCACTACCGCGGCGAGGTGGTGACCAGCGGCGGCCACGGGTTCGCGGCGATGTCCCGCAAGCGGCTGCTGCAGATCCTCCAGGAGCGGTGCGCCGACCTCGGGGTCGACGTGCGCTTCCGCACCGAGGCGCCCGACGTCGACACGCTGGCCCGCGAGCACGACCTGGTGGTGGCCTGCGACGGGCTGGGCTCCGCGGTGCGGCGGCGCTACGCCGACACCTTCCGGCCCTCGCTCGACGTGCGCGACTGCAAGTACATGTGGCTCGGCACCGACCTGGTCTTCGACGCGTTCAAGTTCTACATCGCCGAGACGCCGTACGGCGTGATGCAGATCCACGGGTACCCGTTCGACGCGCACGGCAGCACGTTCATCGTCGAGATGAACTCCGCCGTCTGGAAGGCCGCCGGGTTCGCGGCGTACCAGCGCGACTGGCAGCCCGGCGAGTCCGACGAGGAGTCGATCGCCCGCGTGCGCGAGCTGTTCGCCGACGTGCTCGACGGGCACGAGGTGCTCGCGAACAACTCCCGGTGGATCAGCTTCACCACGGTGCGCAACGAGTCGTGGCGGCACGGCAACGTGGTGATCCTCGGCGACGCCGCGCACACCGCGCACTTCTCGATCGGCTCGGGCACCAAGCTGGCGATGGAGGACGCGCTCTCGCTGGCCGCCTGCCTGCACGAGGAGCCGTCGGTCGACGCCGCGCTGAAGGCCTACGAGACCGAGCGCAAGGCCGTCGTGCAGTCCACCCAGCGCGCGGCGCAGGCCAGCCTGGAGTGGTTCGAGAACCTCGGCCAGTACGTCGACCAGGAGCCGCTGCAGTTCGGCTTCAACATCATGACCCGCAGCCGCCGGGTCACCTACGACAACCTGCTGGTCCGGGATCCGGAGTTCGTGGCCCGGCTGGACACCTGGTTCGCCGACCACGAGCGGCGCCGCGGGCACGGCGACGGCGAGGTGCGGCCGCCGATGTTCCAGCCGTTCTCGCTGGGTGGCCTGGAGCTGCACAACCGGGTGGTCGTCTCGCCGATGGACATGTACGTCGCCGAGGACGGGCTGCCCAACGAGTTCCACCTCGTGCACCTCGGCGGCAAGGCGCTCGGTGGTGCCGGCCTGGTGATGACCGAGATGGTCTGCGTCTCCCCCGAGGGCCGGATCACCCCCGGCTGCACCGGCCTCTGGAACGACGAGCAGCGCGACGCCTGGCGGCGGGTCGTCGACTTCGTGCACGAGCGGTCGCCGGCCAAGATCGGTCTGCAGATCGGGCACGCCGGCGGCAAGGGCTCGACGAAGCTGATGTGGGAAGGCATCGACCAGCCCCTCGACGACGGCAACTGGGAGGTCGCGGCCGCGTCCCCGGTGCCCTACCGCGAAGGCGTCAACCAGGTGCCGCGCGAGCTGACCGAGGCGGACCTGGATTCGATCACGCAGGACTTCGTCGACAGCGCGCGGCGCGGTGCCGAGGCCGGCTTCGACCTCCTCGAGCTGCACTGCGCGCACGGGTACCTGCTGAGCGGGTTCCTCTCGCCGTACACCAACCGGCGCACGGACCGGTACGGCGGCGACGTGCAGGGCCGGCTGCGGTTCCCGCTGCGGGTGTTCGCGGCGATGCGCGAGGTGTGGCCGGCGGACCGGCCGATGACCGTGCGGATCTCGGCGACCGACTGGGTCGACGGCGGCCAGTCGCCGGAGGACTCGCTGGCCGTGGCGCGGGCGTTCGTCGACGCCGGCGCGGCCGCGATCGACGTGTCCACCGGGCAGGTGACGTCGGCCGAGAAGCCGGCGTTCGGGCGGTCGTACCAGACGCCGTACGCCGACGCGATCCGCAACCGCCTCGGCGTCCCCACCATCGCGGTCGGGGTGATCTCGTCGTACGACGACGTGAACTCACTGCTGCTCGCCGGCCGCGCCGACCTGTGCGCGCTGGGACGGGTGCACCTCTACGACCCGTCCTGGACGCTGCACGCCGCGGTGGAGCAGGACTACGACGGCCCCGGCGCGCCGTGGCCGATGCCGTGGCGGGCCGGCCGCCGCAAGCCGCAGACCGGTCGCACCGACGGCCCCAAGCCCCGCCTGGAGCTGGTCCGCGAGCCCGCCTCCGGCGCCACCCGCCACCGCCGCTGGCGCCCCACCGCCGGTTGAGGTGCGAGCGGGCCGCGAGCCTCGAAACCAGGTGAGCGACGTGGTCACGTCAGCGCGCACCTCACCGGCGGTGTCGAGGCCCACCCAGCGGTTCGCACCTCAACCAACGGGTCGGGTCAGGCGCGGTTCACCGCGGAGATGACCGCCTTGAGCGACGCCGTGACGATGTTGGCGTCGACGCCGACGCCCCAGAGGATCTGGCCGCCGACGGCGCACTCCACGTACGCCGCCGCGAGGGCGTCGCCGCCGGAGGACAGCGCGTGCTCGTGGTAGTCGAGCACCCGCACGTCGCGCAACCGCTCGAGGTCGGCGCGTCCCTGGGAGACCTCCTCGGCGGCCATCGCGTCGAGCGCGTTGACGAACGCCGCGATCGGACCGTTGCCGGAGCCGGTCAGCGTGCGGAGGTCGCCCTCGACGTACACGTTCACCTGCAGCGCGTCCTTCTCGCCCGCCGCGCTGGAGGTGTGCACGGAGTTCAGCCGCAGCGGGGTCTCGCGGTCGAGGTACTCCGCGCGGAACGCCTGCCAGATGTCGTCCGGCGACATCTCGCCGCCCTCGTCGTCGGTGTGCTGCTGCACGGCCCGGCTGAACTCGATCTGCAGCCGCCGCGGCAGGTCGAGCTTGTGCTCGGACTTGAGGATGTAGGCCACGCCGCCCTTGCCGGACTGGCTGTTCACCCGGATCACGGCCTCGTACGTGCGGCCGACGTCGTGCGGGTCGATCGGCAGGTACGGCGCCTCCCACGGCATCTCGGCCACCGTGCGCCCGGTCTCCTGGGCCTGTACGTCGAGCGCCTCCAGGCCCTTCTTGATGGCGTCCTGGTGGGAGCCGCTGAACGCGGTGTAGACGAGGTCGCCCGCGTAGGGGTGCCGAGGGTGCACCGGCAGCTGCGTGCAGTACTCGACCGTGCGGCGGATCTCGTCGATGTCGGAGAAGTCGATCTTCGGGTCGATGCCCTGGCTGAACAGGTTCATCCCGAGCGTGACCAGGTCGACGTTGCCGGTCCGCTCGCCGTGCCCGAAGAGGCAGCCCTCGACCCGGTCGGCGCCGGCCATCATCGCCAGCTCGGTCGCGGCCACCGCCGTACCCCGGTCGTTGTGCGGGTGCAGGGAGACCGTGGTGTGCTCGCGCCGGGTCAGCTGCCGGGTGAACCACTCGATCTGGTCGGCGTACACGTTCGGCGTGGACATCTCCACGGTGGCCGGCAGGTTCAGGATGATCTCGCGGTGGTCGTCGGGCTGCCACACGTCGGAGACCGCCTCGCACACCTCGACCGCGAACGGCATCTCGGAGCCGGTGAAGATCTCAGGCGAGTACTCGTAGCCGATCTCGGTCTTCTGCAGGTACGAGTCGGCGTACTTCATCACGATCTCGGTGCCCCGCGTCGCGATCGCCTTGACCTCGTCCTTGCCGGCGTGGAAGACGACGCGGCGGAACAGCGGCGCGATCGCGTTGTACAGGTGGATGTTGGCCCGGGGTACGCCGACCAGCGACTGCACCGACCGCTCGATCAGGTCCTCGCGCGCCTGGGTGAGCACCGAGATCGTGACGTCCTCGGGGATCCGGTCGCCCTCCACGAGCTGGCGCACGAAGTTGAAGTCGGTCTCGCTCGCGGCCGGGAAGCCGACCTCGATCTCCTTGTAGCCCATCCGGACCAGGAGGTCGAACATCGTCATCTTGCGCGCCGGCGACATCGGGTCGATCAGCGCCTGGTTGCCGTCGCGGAGATCCGTGGACAGCCAGCGCGGCGCCTCGGTGACGGTCTTGAAGGGCCAGGTCCGGTCGGGCAGGTCGATGGGCGGGAAGGCCCGGTACCGGTGGAACGGCATGGGTGACGGCGACTGGTGGTTCGCGGTGCTCGTGCTGGTCATGTCCTCGACTCGCTGCTGGTGATGGGCGGATGTCCCGGAGCAACACCGAACCCCGCAGCGAGGAGGTCCGGGTCAGTGAACCTCGCTGCGGCAGCGAAGGAGGAGGCTGCGCGCGATCATGACCCCGACACTGTACCAACTGGGCTCCGCTCCGTCCGCACGCCGGCTGAGGTGCGAGCGGGC
>JABFXA010000180.1 GCA_013361955.1 Nocardioidaceae bacterium | reverse complement strand
TTGGTGCGGTCGAAGAGCGCGCCCCACTCCTCGAGCTCGAGCACCCGCTCCGGCGCCTCCTGCGCGTGCAGCTGCGCCATCCGCCAGTGGTTGAGCATCTTCCCGCCGCGCATGGTGTCGCGGAAGTGCACCTGCCAGTTGTCGTCGGCGTAGAGGTTGCCCATCGCCGCGGCGATGCCGCCCTCGGCCATCACGGTGTGCGCCTTGCCGAGCAGCGACTTGCAGACCACCGCGACCCGGGCGCCGGCGTCGTGCGCGGCGATCGCGGCACGCAGCCCGGCGCCGCCCGCGCCGATCACCACCACGTCGTACGCGTGACGCTCGAAGCCGGTGTCGTCGCCGGGGTCGGTGCGGTTGCCGGTCATCGGGTGCCGGTCGTCGGTCGTCATGTCAGAAGAACCTCGGGTCGGAGATGGCGCCGGTGGCGAGCAGGTAGACGTACAGGTCGGCGAGGGCCACCGAGAACAACGAGAGCCAGGCGTACCGCGCATGGTCGGCGTTGAGCCGGGACACCAGCGTCCACGCCCGGTAGCGCACCGGGTGCTTGGAGAAGTGCCGCAGCCGGCCGCCGACCGCGTGCCGGCACGAGTGGCAGCCGAGCGTGTAGGCCCAGATCAGCAGCACGTTGACGAGCAGCACCAGGGTGCCGAGACCCATGTGCCCCCAGTCGCCGTCCTCGTCACGGAAGGCCAGCACCACGTCGTAGCTGAGCACCAGTGCGACCAGCACCGCGAAGTAGAAGAAGTAGCGGTGGATGTTGTTCAGCACCAGCGGGAACCGGCTCTCGCCGGAGTACTTCCCGTGCGGCTCGGCGACACCGCAGGCGGGCGGGCTGAGCCAGAACGAGCGGTAGTAGGCCTTGCGGTAGTAGTAGCAGCTGAGCCGGAAGCCGAGCGGGAAGATCAGGATGATCAGCGCCGGTGACAGCGACCACCAGCTGAACGGCTGGCCGAAGTCCGAGGACCCCTCGACGCAGTCCGAGGTGAGGCAGGGAGAGTAGAACGGAGAGAGGTACGGCGCCGCGTAGTAGTGGTGGCCCGCGAAGGCCCGCCACGTCGCGTAGACGATGAACGCGAGGAAGACCACGAAGGTCACCGACGGGTACAGCCACCACCGGTCCTGGCGAAGGGTTCTCTCCTCGATGCGGGCGCGGCCAGGACTACGGACGCCGACTGACATACGCGGTGCTCTCCTACCTGTTGGACCTGCGGCGGTTACTGGGCGTGCTGCGTCTCCGACTGGGCGTCGGCCCACATGCTCTCGTCGTACGGGTCGTCGGGCACGATCACCATCTCGTCGGGCCCGACGTCCGGCCGGTGGCCGGGCTGCGGGTCGCCGAGCTGGTCGAGGGCCTCGTTGAGCCGGTCGACGTCGGAGGTGAGCCGGCGTACGCCGAGGGTGTCGCCGTACTCGCGGCGGATCCGGAGCACGGCAGCCGCGAGCGTCGTCAACGCCTCGCGAGCGGCGCCGGTCGGGTCCTGTGCTGACATCCGTCCTCCTGGGGGCACCGTATGGCGGTCCGGGTCGGCCTGGGCCGATCCGTGACCTGACTCACATCTGGTGGGGCCGAGTCTTGCGCGGAATCCGCGTGGACGAAAGGGGCGCGCCGGGCCACGGCGAGTCGGCGTCCCGCCAGGAGAAAAACCGCCGGGCGGTGTCGGGCCGGTACGCGACGATGGAGCCATGACGTCGACGACCACCGCCCGCCGCGTCGAGTCGCCGACCGGTCGCCGCTACGTCCAGCTGGTGCTGGTGCTCGGCGCGCTCATCGCGCTGGGGCCGCTGACCATCGACATGTACCTGCCCGCGTTCCCGCGGATCCGCGAGGACCTCGGCACCACCGACTCGGCCGTGCAGCTGACCCTCACCGGGATGCTGCTCGGCCTGGCGGTCGGCCAGCTGGTGATCGGGCCGCTGTCCGACGCCTTCGGCCGCCGGCGCCCGCTGGTGGTCGGCATCTGCGTGCACGCGACAGCGTCCGCGCTGTGCGCGCTCGCCCCCACGGTCGAGGTGCTCGCGACCGTGCGGGTGCTCCAGGGATTCGCCGGTGCCGCGATCTCGGTGACCGCGATGGCGATCGTGCGCGACCTGTTCGAGGGCGTCGCGGTGGCGCGGTTGATGTCCCGGCTGATGCTGGTGATCGGGCTGGCGCCGATCATCGCGCCGACCCTCGGCGGCCTGGTGCTGCAAGTGACCACCTGGCGCGGCATCTTCGTGCTGCTCGGGGCCGCGGCGCTGGTGCTGGTGGTCGTCGCGGTGCTCGGGGTGCGCGAGACGCTGCCGCCCGAACGTCGTCGGCCCGCGACCGTGCGGTCGTCGCTGGCGGCGTACCGCTCGCTGCTGCGCGACCGGGTGTTCGTCGCGCTGACGTTCATCGCCGGGCTGATGCTGGCGTCGCTGTTCAGCTACGTGTCCGGAGCGTCGTTCGTGCTGCAGGACGGCTTCGGGCTCGACGCTCAGACGTTCGGCCTGGTCTTCGGCCTGAACTCCGCGGGCCTCACCCTGACCTCGCAGCTCAACCCGGTGATGCTGCGCTGGTGGTCGGTGCGCGCGGTGCTGAGCGGTGCGATCGTGGCGGCCTTCCTCGCCTCGAGCGCGCTGCTGGTCGCCGGGCTCACCGGGGCCGGCCTGCTGTTCGTGCTGGTGCCGCTCGGGCTCGTCGTGGCCACCGCCGGCCTCTCGCTGCCGAACACCCCGGCGCTCGCGCTGACCCGGCACGGCGAGGCGGCGGGGACCGCGGCGGCGGTGCTCGGCTGCGTGCAGTTCGGGGTCGGCGCGTTGGTGGCGCCGCTGGTCGGCGCGTTCGGCAGCGGCACCGCGACCCCGATGGCGGTGGTGATGGTGACGCTCACCGTGCTCGCCGGCCTGCTGATGTTCGGCGTGGTGCAGCGCGAGCGCACGCCGCCGCTGGCCGAGGTGCGCCCGGAATAGTCACGCGCCGCGACGTGCTGCAGCAGGACATGACCGCATCCAAGACCTGGTTCATCACCGGCACGTCCCGCGGCTTCGGCCGGGAGTGGACGATCGCCGCCCTCGACCGCGGCGACCGCGTCGCCGCGACCGCCCGCGACGTGAGCAGCCTCGACGACCTCGTGCAGAAGTACGGCGACGCGATCCTGCCGATCGAGCTCGACGTCGACGACCGGGCCGCCGACGTGGCCGCCGTACGACGGGCGCACGAGCACTTCGGCCGCCTCGACGTGGTGGTCAACAACGCCGGCTACGGCCACTTCGGGATGATCGAGGAGATCACCGAGGAGGAGGCCCGCGCGCAGATCGAGACCAACCTGTTCGGCGCGCTGTGGGTCACCCAGGCCGCGCTGCCGTTCCTGCGCGAGCAGGGCAGCGGGCACATCGTGCAGGTCTCGTCGATCGGCGGCATCTCGGCGTTCCCGATGGTCGGCATCTACCACGCGTCGAAGTGGGGCCTCGAGGGGTTCAGCCAGGCGCTGGCCCGCGAGGTCGCCGACTTCGGGATCAAGGTGACGCTGGTCGAGCCGGGTGGCTTCTCCACCGACTGGGCCGGCGACTCCGCGAAGCGCTCCGCCGAGAGCCCGGCGTACGACGAGATGCGCCGCAAGGCGAACGAGTGGCGCGCGCAGCGCACCGCGAAGCCGGGCGACCCCTCGGCCAGCGCGGCCGCGCTGCTCAAGGTCGTGGACGCCGACGAGCCGCCGCTGCGGGTGTTCTTCGGCGAGGCGCCGCTGGGCATCGCGACCGCGGACTACGAGTCCCGGCTGGCCACCTGGAACGAGTGGCAGCAGGTCGCCGTCGAGGCCGGCGGCTAGACCCCGAACAGCTCCTCGAGCACGGCGGCCACGCCGTCCTCGTCATTGTCGGGGGCGGTGCGGTCGGCGAGCTCGAGGACGCTCGGGTGCGCGCCGGCCATCGCGTACGACGTACCCGCCCACTCGAGCATCGCCAGGTCGTTGGGCATGTCGCCGAAGGCCACCACCTCCTCCGGCGCGACGCCCAGCTCCTCGCAGAGCAGCGCCAGCGTGCTCGCCTTGGTGACGCCGGCCGCGCTGATCTCCAGCAGCGCACCGGTCGACGACCACGTGGTCGCGACCAGGTGCCCGACGAGCGCGTCGCCGGCCTTCCAGAACTCCTCCGGGTCGCGCTGCTCGTGCCGGGCGAGGAGCTTCACCGTGCGGTCGTCGAGGATCGACGTCAGCGGGCCCACCTCGAGGTCGGGCGGCGGGTCGTGACGGGTGGCGAACTCCGGCTCCTTGGCGAACCCGTCGGTGCGCTCCACCGCGAACGTCGTGCCCGGGATCCCCTCGCGCAGCAGCTCGGCGACCTGCAGCCCGGTGGCGGGCGGGATCGGCCGGGCGGTGCGGATGGCGTGCGTCGCCACGTCGTAGACGATGCCGCCGTTCGAGCAGACGGCGAGCCCGTGGTCGCCGACGTGCTCCCACAGCTCGTGCATCCACCGGACCGGGCGGCCGGTCACGAACACGATCGCGACCCCCTGCGCCTCGACGGCGGACAGCACCGTGCGGGTGCGGTCGGTGACGCTGCCGTCGGAGTGCAGCAGGGTGCCGTCGAGGTCGGTGGCGACGAGGCGGAGCACCTAGCGGCCCTCGCGCACCAGCAGGCCGGTCGCCGGTCCGAAGCCGGCGCGCGTGTAGAACGGCACCGACCGCTCGCTCGGCGCGAGCACCAGCCGGGCGAAGCCCTGCTCGTCCGCGTACGCCGTCACCGCTTCGAGCAGCGCCCGCCCGATGCCGGCGTCGCGCAGCGGCCGTTCGACGTACACGTTGGCGACGTAGCCCCACTGCGGCGGCCAGTCGCTGGAGGCCGTGCGGGGCTTGGGCATCCGGGTGAAGACCAGCATGTTCAGCATCCCCGCCGCGCGGCCGTCGACCTCGGCGAGCCAGGTGACCCGCTGGTCGTGCTCGCGTTCCCACCAGGACGCCATCGCGGCGTCGAACCCGGCGTCGGCGACGGTCCCGCCGGCCTGCTCCTCGGCCCACTGCCGGCGCAGCCACGCGACCGTTCGTACGTCGGTGCCGTCGGCGACCCGCACCGTCGGCGTCACCGGCCGAACCACCGGGACAGCTCCAGCGCGGCGCCGTCGTTGGCGACCGTCTCGGTGACGTCGTCGGCGGCCTCCTGCACCTCCAGAGGCGCCTGCCCCATCGCCACCCCGCGGCCGGCCCACTGCAGCATCTCGAGGTCGTTGCGGCCGTCGCCGATGGCGAGCACGTCGCGCTGCTCGACCCCGAGCTCGGCGGCCACCTCGGCCAGCGCGGACGCCTTCGACACCCCCTCGGGGGCGATGTCGAGCCAGGCGGTCCAGCCGATGAAGTAGTTGGTGCCGACCAGCCCGAGCTTCTCGGCGAGCTCGAGGAACTCCTCCTCCGAGGAGTGCGGGTCGCGGATGATCACGCGGGTCACCGGCTCGGCGACCAGCTCGTCGACGTCCTGCAGGATCATCTCGCCGGTGATCTCGCCCTCGGGGAACGGCCGGTTGATCCGGTAGCCGACGCCGATCTCCTCCACCGCGACCGCCGCCTGCGGCACCTCCTGGAGCAGCAGCCGGACGATCTGGCTGGCGTCGAACGTCACCGTCGAGCGCACCTCGACCGGCGGGTAGCGGAACGTCACCGCGCCGTTGCTGGCCACCGCCATCACCCGGGTGCCGTCGGTGGGCAGGCCGAGCGCGTCCCACACCGGGGTGATCCCGGACGTCGACCGCCCGGTCGCGAGCACGACGTGCGCGCCGGCCTCGTACGCACGGCGCACCGCGTCGCGCACCGCCGGGCGGATCTCGTCGTCGACGAGACCCGTCGAGGGGTCGTTGGGGAACAGCGTGCCGTCGATGTCGAGCGCGACGAGCCGGGGCGTGAAGTCCAAGCCGGTCAGCCCGCCACCGGCTTCAGCACGTCGCGGCCCTGGAGGTAGGGACGCAGCGCCTCGGGCACCCGCACCGAGCCGTCCTCCTGCTGGTGCGTCTCGAGGATCGCCACGATCGTGCGCGGGACGGCGCAGAGGGTGCCGTTGAGGGTGGCCAGCGGCGTGACACCGCCCCGGTCGGGGGCGAACCGGCCGCGGATGTCGAGGCGCCGGCTCTGGAAGTCGGTGCAGTTCGAGGTCGAGGTCAGCTCGCGGTACTTGCCCTGCGTGGGGATCCACGCCTCGCAGTCGAACTTGCGCTGCGCGGAGAGGCCGAGGTCGCCGGCCGCCACGTCGATGACGCGGTAGGCGAGCTCGAGCTTGTCGAGGAACTCCTTCTCCCACTCCAGCAGCCGCTGGTGCTCGGCGAACGACTCCTCGACCGTCGTGTAGGCGAACATCTCGACCTTGTCGAACCAGTGCACCCGGATGATCCCGCGGGTGTCCTTGCCGTAGGAGCCTGCCTCCTTGCGGAAGCACGGGCTGAACGCGGCGTACCGGCGGGGCAACGTCGACGGGTCGAGGATCTCGTCGGAGTGGTACGCCGCGAGTGGCACCTCCGACGTGCCGACGAGGTACATGTCCTCGCCCTCGATCCGGTACACGTCGTCGGCCGCCTGGCCGAGGAAGCCGGTGCCCTCCATGGCCCGCGGCTTCACCAGCGTCGGCGGCACCACCGGGGTGAAGCCGGCGGCCCGGGCCTGGTCCATCGCGAGGTTCACCAGCGCGAACTCGAGGTCGGCGCCCGTGCCGGTCAGGTAGTAGAACCGCGCGCCGGACACCTTCGCGCCACGGTCGATGTCGATCGCGCCGAGGATCCGGCCGAGCTCCACGTGGTCGCGGGGCTCGAAGTCGAACGTGCGGGGCTCCCCGTGGTGCTCGAGCACCACGAAGTCCTCCTCGCCGCCGGCCGGGGCCTCCGCGGCCGCGGGGTTGGGGATCGCCAGCAGGCACGCGCGGTACGCCGCCTCGGCCTCGGCCTGGGCCGCCTCCGCGGACTTCACCTCGGCGCTGAGCGCCTTGGTGCGCGTCAGCAGCGCCTGCTTCTCCTCGCCCTGGGCCTGCGGGATCTGCTTGCCGAGGGTCTTCTGCTCGCCGCGCAGCCGCTCGAACTCCACGATCGCTGCCCGGCGTCGCTCGTCGGCCCCGATCGCCTCGTCGACGGCGCTCGCGGACAGGCCGCGCTTCTCCTGGGCGGCGCGCAGCGTGTCGGGGTCGTCGCGGAGCAGGCGGGGGTCGATCACACGCTCAGACTATCCAGCCGGGGAACGCCGGCTCATCCCGGTTTGCGTCCGGTCAGCCGCCAGATCCGGCCGACGTTGCGCTCGTACGCCGCGACCGTGCGCGGTCCGGCCACCCGCAGGACGACCTCGTCGTTGCGCAGCGATTGGTTCGACCAGTTGTGCGAGCCGGTCCACACGTACGACGCGGAGCGGTCGCGGCCGAGGATCCCGGACAGCACCATCAGCTTCTGGTGGGTCGCGGGGCCGGCGCGGGTGGTGTCGCGGTACGCCACCCCCGCCGTCCGCAGCACGTGCGTGACCCGGCGGCCGAAGCCGACCCCGGCCAGCACCCGCACGACGCAGCCGTGCCGTCGCAGCAGCGCGACCCGGTGCGCCAGCGCCACCCCCCCGCGGGCCGTTCCACGCGTGCATCGAGATCGAGATCCGGGATCGGCCGTGCACGCCGGTGCCCGCCGCGGTGCCGCGGCAGCGGACCCGGTCCAGCCTGGCCCGCAGCGCGTCGTAGCGGGCGTCGGGTGCGGTCGACAGCTGGAAGCCGTGCCCGGCCGGCGGCAGGTGCAGCGGCGGCTGCGGGGTGTCACGCACCATCCCGCGGAACAGCGTGCGCAGCTGGAGGAACAGCCGGTCGTCGCCCGACGCGGCGTACAGGTCCTGCCACTGGCGGCGGGCCGCGAACGCGGTGAAGTTCATCGACCCGACCAGCACCACCCGGCGCGCGCCGTCGGTGCGCGAGATGGTCACGAACTTCGCGTGCTGCCGCCCCACGCTGCCGCGGCAGGACTCCCGGCAGACCCGCACGAAGCTGCGCCGGTCGGTGTCGCTGCCCAGCGTGCGGCGCAGCCGCTGCACCGAGCCCCAGTCGC
>JABFXA010000187.1 GCA_013361955.1 Nocardioidaceae bacterium | reverse complement strand
GGTGCGGGCGGCACTGCTGTTCTACCGGCTGCCGCCCCGGAACCGAAAACCCGACCGCTCGGTCAGTCGGCGCGCCCCGGCGGCGGAGGAGGAGCGGGTACGGCGTCCGCGACCCGGTCCGCCGCCGCGGTCGCGACCGCCCTCGGGCACAGTGGACCCGGTCCGCGTCCGCTGCGGGCCGCTGCCCACGATCCCGAGGAGAGCCGATGCCCCTGCCCGAGAGCCTCACCGGCAAGACTGTCGCCGTCCTGGGCGGACCTTCACCGAGCTCTGCGACGAGTCCGGTCTGGCCCGGTCCACGACCTCCCGGCTGCTCGCGGCGCTGGAGCGCACCGACCTGCTGGAGCGCGACGCCGCGGGCGGGTACGTCGCCGGCCCGCTGTTCGCGCTGCACGCCGCGGTGCACGACCCGTGGCCGCAGGTCGCCCGCCTCGCCCGCCCGGTGCTCGAGGAGGTCGGCCGGCGCACCGGCGAGACCGTGCACCTCGGCGTGGCCCGCGGCGACGCGGTCGTGCACATCGCCCAGGTCGAGTCGACCTTCCTGCTCTCCGCGCGCGACTGGAACCAGGTCGACGTCCCCCCGCACTGCTCCTCCCTGGGCAAGGTGCTCTACGCCTTCGACGTGCTGCCCGTGCCGTCCGGCCGCTACGAGCGCCGTACGTCGCGCACGGTCGCGTCGCGCGAGGCGCTGGAGAAGGAGCTCCGCACCATCCGCAGGACCCGCTACGCCGCCACCGTCGACGAGCTCGAGACCGGCCTGACCGGTGTCGCCGCGCCGGTGGACGGCCGTGACGGCGTGGTCGCCTCCATCGGCGTCTCGGGGCCCACCGCACGGCTCCATGACCGCCTGGACACGGTCGGAGCGCTGCTCGTCGAGCAGGCCGACCGCCTTTCGGAGCTCCTCACCGGCCACAGCGCCGGTCCGAGGGCTGCCGGCGACGACACCACAAGGGAAGGCAAGGAGGGCGCCGCGTGACACCCGAAGAGATCCTGCAGAAGCTCTACGACGAGACACTGGTGGGCAATGCGCCCGAGGTTCTCGACCTGACGCACACCGCGTTGGGGATGGGCATGGAACCCCAGAGCCTGCTCTTCGACGCGCTCATCCCCTCGCTGGAGGAGGTCGGCGCCCGTTTCGAGCGCGGCGACTTCTTCGTCCCCGAGATGCTCATCGCGGGCCGGGCGATGGCCGGCGCCATGGAGGTGCTGCGCCCGCTGCTCGCCGACACCGGCGTCGAGACGATCGGCACCTTCCTGATGGGCACCGTCAAGGGCGACGTGCACGACATCGGCAAGAACCTCGTCAACATCATGCTCGAGGGCGCCGGCTTCGAGGTGATCGACCTCGGCGTGCAGGTGCCGCCGGAGAAGTTCGTGGAGAAGATCCAGGAGCACCACCCCGACATCGTCGGCTTCTCGGCGTTCCTGACCACGACCATGCCGATGTTCAAGGCGAACCTGAACGCCCTCGAGAAGGCCGGCCTCCGCGACCAGGTGATCGTGATGGTCGGTGGTGCCCCGGTCACCCAGGAGTACGCCGACGCGGTCGGCGCCGACGGCTATGCGGCGGACGCCTCCGCGACGGTGAAGAAGGCGAAGGACCTGCTCAACAAGCGCCGCGCCCTGGTCGGTGCGTCGTGACCGGGCTCGACGAGAACCTGGAGACCACGCTCCGCGGCACCGGCGCCGAGGTGGTCCTCGGGCACGCGCGCCGGTTCTGCCTGATCGGCGAGCGGATCAACCCGACCGGCCGCCGGATCTTCCAGGAGCAGCTGCGCAGCGGCGACCTGTCCGCGATCCAGCGCGACGTGGTCGCCCAGGTCGAGGGCGGCGCCGACGTGCTCGACGTGAACATGGGCGTCCCGCTGACCGACGAGCCGGAGCTGCTCGCCAAGGCGATCACGATGGTCCAGGGGCTCACCGACAAGCCGATCTGCATCGACTCCTCGGTCGTCGAGGCGCTCGAGGCCGGGCTGGCGGCGTACCAGGGCCGGGCGCTGGTGAACTCGGTGACCGCCGAGGACGACCGGATGGAGCTGATCCTGCCGCTCGTCAAGCGCTACGACGCGGCGATCATCGCGCTGCCCAACGACGCCGAGGAGATCCCGATGGAGGCGGGCCGCCGCCTCGAGCTCGTGCAGCACATCGTCGACGTGGCCACCGGCGAGTACGGCATCGCCAAGCAGGACATCGTCATCGACCCGCTGGCGATGCCGATCGGCGCGGACACCTCGGTCGCGAACACCACGCTGGAGACGATGCGCCGGATCCGCGACGTGCACGGGCTGAACATGACCTGCGGCGCGTCGAACGTGTCCTTCGGGATGCCCGACCGGCACACCCTCGGCGCCGCGTTCCTGCCGATGGCGATGACCGCGGGCCTGACCAGCGCGATCATGGACACCCGCACCCCGCAGATCGTCGACGCGGTCAAGGCCGCCGACCTGCTGCTCGGTCACGACGACTGGGGCATGGCCTGGATCGCCGACCACCGGAAGAAGCAGGCCGTCGCGAGCAATGCCTGAGGAGGAGCGTCGGCGCAACCCCGACTTCCACGTCGAGGCGCTGCGCCGAGAAGGCCTGATCGACCCGCCCGACGGGCCCGGGCTGGCGCCGCACGACGGCGCTGGCCGGGTGAACCTGTCCTTCGCGCCCTCCGGGCGGGAGGTCCGGGTGCCGCCGGGGGTCAGCGTGTTCGACGCGGCCAGCTGGAACGGCATCGCGATCGACTCCACCTGCGGCGGCCACGGCACCTGCAAGAAGTGCAAGGTCCGGATCCACGACGGCAGCGTGCCGGTGCACCGGCTCGACCAGCGGTCGTTCACGCCGGGTGAGCTCGCCGCTGGCTGGCGGCTGGCCTGCCTGGCGCAGGCCACCACCGACCTGGGCGTCGACGTGCCGCCGCTGACCACCCGGCCCAAGGCGGCCACGCTCGGCGTCGGCCGCCAGGTGATCCTGCGGCCCGCCGTGCAGAAGCGGTACGTCGAGCTCGACGAGCCCACGCTGGCCGACCAGCGCACCGATCTGCAGCGGCTGTACGACGCGATCGACGACCTCGAGCTGACCGCCGACCTGCACGCCCTGCGCCGGCTACCGAGCGTGCTGCGCAAGGCCGACTACAAGATCACCGCGGTGGTCGTCGACGAGGCGCTGGTCGACGTCGAGCCCGGCGACACCACCGGCCGCCGGTTCGCGGTGGCCTTCGACCTGGGCACCACCACGGTGGTCGCCACCCTCATCGACGTCGGCACCGGCACCCCGGCTGCGGTCGCGTCGATGCTCAACCAGCAGCAGCCCTTCGGCGGCGACGTGATCACCCGGATCAGCGCCACGATGATGGACCCCGAAGCGCTCGGCCGGCTGCGCGACCTCGCCCACAAGACGCTCGCGGAGCTGACCGCCGAGGTGCTCGAGGAGGCCGGAGTCGAGCCCACCGAGGTCTACGAGGTGGCGCTCGCCGGCAACGCCACGATGACCGCGCTGGTGCTGGGCATCGATCCCGAGCCGCTGGGGGTGGCGCCGTTCGTGATGTCCACCGGGACGCTGCCCACGCTGCTCGCCACGGACCTCGGGCTCGACCTGCACCCGCGGGCCCGCGCGGTGGTGTTCCCCGCGCTCGGTGCGTACGTCGGCGGCGACATCGTCTCCGGGATGCTGGCCAGCGGCATGGACCGCGACAAGCGCACCCGGCTGTTCATCGACGTCGGCACCAACTGCGAGATCGTGCTCAGCGACGGCGACACCATCGTCTCCACGGCCGCGCCGGCCGGGCCCGCCTTCGAGGGCGGCGCGATCCGCTGCGGGATGCGGGCCGCCGACGGCGCCGTCGAGGTGGTCCGGATCGACCCGGCCACCGACGACGGGGTGGTGCTGCAGGTGATCGGCGACGTCGAGCCGCGCGGGCTGTGCGGCTCCGGACTCGTCGACGCCGTCTCCGAGCTGGTCCGGGTCGGCCTGCTCGACGGCACCGGCCGGTTCGTCCCCGACGAGAAGGCCACCGAGATCGCGCCGTACGTCGCCGACCGGCTGACCAGCGTCGGGGCCGAGCGGGTCTTCGTGCTGCACCGGCCGACGCCCGGCGCGGCCGCCGAGGACTGCGTGTACCTGTCCCAGCGCGACGTCCGCGAGCTGCAGTTCGCCAAGGGCGCCATCGCCACCGGCTGGACGCTGCTGCTCGAGGAGCTCGGCCTGGAGCAGGGCGACGTGCAGCAGGTGCTGCTCGCCGGGTCCTTCGGCAGCTACCTCTCCCCCGCCGCCGCGGTCCGCATCGGCCTGGTGCCGAAGATCCCGGTGATGCGGATCGTCTCCGCCGGCAACGTGGCCGGCGAGGGCGCGAAGATGAGCCTGCTGAGCGTCCGCGAGCGCGCGGGCGCGCTCGCGCTGCTGGAGGAGGTGGCCTATGTCGAGCTCAGCGACCGCGCCGACTTCAACGACCGGTTCGTCGACCTCCTCGCCTTCCCGGGCTGACCGGCTGGCGCTGGTCGCCTGCGGCGCGATCGCGCAGCCCTGCGCGACGATCGCCGAGCGACGCGGCTGGCCGCTCGACGTGGTGCCGCTGCCGCCGCTGCTGCACAACCACCCGGAGCGGATCGCCGACGCGGTCGAGCAGGCCGTCGACCGCCTCGAGCCCGACTACGGCCGGGTCGCGGTGGGCTACGCCGACTGCGGCAGCTACGGCGCGCTCGACGACCTGTGCGCGCGCCGCGGGCTGGCCCGGCTGCCCGGCCTGCACTGCTACGACGTGTACGGCGGCGCCGACCGCCTCGCCGCGATGTTCGAGGACGACCCGGGCACGTACGTGCTGACCGACTTCCTGGTGCGCTCCTTCGACCGGACCGTGGTGACCGAGCTCGGGCTCGACCGGCACCCGGAGCTGCGCGACGACTACTTCCG
This sequence comes from Nocardioidaceae bacterium, assembly GCA_013361955.1. Taxonomy (GTDB): domain Bacteria; phylum Actinomycetota; class Actinomycetes; order Propionibacteriales; family Nocardioidaceae; genus Nocardioides_B. The sequence continues at coordinate 3,121 of JABFXA010000187.1, read as the reverse complement.
GCACTACACACGGATGGTCTGGCTCGCCCAGCAGCCCGACGACGAGCTGCACCGGGTCGCCGACCGGGCCGCGCACCGCATCGGGCTGCCGCTCACCGTCGTGGAGACCGGGACGCACCGGCTCGAGCGGGCGCTGGAGGCCCTGCTCTAGCTGTATCCGGCCATGCGGTTGGTGGCAGGCGTGTCGGCCGGGTACGTCTAGTCCGCGCGCACCGGCGACACCCGCGCGAGGAAGTCGCGGCGCCAGGCCTCGGTCTCGGCGATCTGGTTGAACGTGTACACGTGGATCCCGGTGACCAGCGCCTCCGGCCGCGAGAGCGCCGGAGCGCACTTCTCCAGGAACCGCTCGCCGGTGAAGCCGCCGGGTGCCGCGAGCCGGGCCATCGTGCCCTTGTGCTTGGCCAGGAACCGGGTCGAGTCGCCGACCCCGATCTTGGTGGCCATCGACAGCAGCTTGGCCCGGTCGATCGGCCCGGGCACGCCGAGCAGCAGCGGCATGGTGATGCCGCGGGCGCGCATCCGGCCCACCCAGTCCTTGATGGTGTCGGGGTCGAAGTTGAGGTTGCTGACCACGTGCGTTGCGTGCCGGCGCTTGTCCCACATCGACTGCACGGTCAGGTCGTCGCTGATCGTCGGGTGCGAGTCGGGGTAGCCGGTGATGCCGACCTCCGGGACCGGCCGACCCAGCGCGGTGAGGTCCTCGAGCAGGTCGAGCGCGGACAGGTAGTCGCCCGCCGGAGGGTCCTGGTCGCCACCGGGCACGAACACCGTCCGGACGCCGGCGGCCACCAGGCGCTCGGAGACCTCGGCGAGCTCGGAGCGTCCGGAGACCATCCGCGCGGCCAGGTGCGGCACCGTGTGGTACCCGTGCTTGGCCAGCCGCTCGGTGAGCTCCAGGGTGGCCTCCAGGCCCTTCGCGGGCGAGGCGGTCACGGTCACCGTGCGATCGAGGGGCACGTGCTCGAGCACCTTGTCCTCGACGGTGCCCGTGGGCAGCACCTCGTAGCGCGCGGAGCTCAGCATCTCGGCCAGGAAGGCCGCGTGGCGGTTGTTGCGCAAGAAGCAACTCGATTCGCGATACGAAACCGACTGCTCCGAGCGTAGACCCGCGATCCGGCTCCCCGCTAGAGGGTGTGGGTGGAACTCCTAGTCGGTGGTGAGCCGGACCAGACCGTGCGTGACCCCGCTGTCGTCGACCCACGCGCTGGCGCCGAGCGCGTCGAGCGGCTCGACGTTCGCGCGCGCCTCGGCGTCGCCACCGGACACCAGGTCGGCGAGCCGCTCACCCCAGCCGTTGTCCGCGTCGAAGTCGACGAAGAACAGCGCACCGGCCCGGTCGGACTCGGGCACCACCCGCTGGTAGGCGTCCTGCCCGCCGAGGTCCCCGTCGGCGACCAGCCGCGCGGCATAGTCGGCGGACAGCGAGACCGCGACGACGCCGGCTCCCTGCTCGACGTGCACGAGGTCGGCCTGGGGCCCGGCGGCGCGCTTGAGCTTGTCGATGATCGGCACGATCTTCGACGGGTCGCCCTGGATCCGAATGCCCGCCGGCAGGTCGGTCGGCGGCTGGTCGCCGGCGAGGTCGCGGAGGTTCGCCGAGGAGTCGACCGAGACGGTGACCCCGTCGCCGAGCATCGTCTCCAGGTCCTCGGGCAGGTGCAGGCCGGTGGCCCGCTCCGCCTCGCGCCACACCTGGTCCGGGTCGGTGCCCGGGCCCATCGTGAGCGAGGACATCCCCTCGAGGTAGTCGTGCACCCAGCCCGGGCGCACCGCCAGCGACAGCGCGGCCGCGGTGGAGGCGGGCAGCGTGGCCGCGGCGCGACCAGCCCCGTCCGATCCGCCGATGCTCTTCCGGAAGCCCTTCGTGGCGGCCTCGGCCTCGACCGCGCCGTCGGCGAACCGGACCACGCCGGCCGCACCCTCGAAGCCGGCGAGCTCGTCGCGCACCCGCTGCGCGGCCCGCTCCTGGTAGTCGCGCATCTGCTTCTCGAACGACCGCATCTGCGCCGAGCTGTTCGGGTCGACGGAGAAGCCGGGGTCGTCACCGAACTCCATCGCGCTCGCCATCGAGCGCTTCATGCCGCGCACGATCGCGTCCGGGACGTCCTTCGACGCGTACATCGTCACGATCCCCGGGTCGCCGGCCCGGTCCAGCCAGGTCCGGTAGTCGGGGTCGTCGGCCAGCGACGCCGCTTCGGCGTCCTGCGCGACCCGGTCGGCGTCCGCCTGCTTCTCGGTGACCAGCGCGTAGTCGCCGGAGAACGAGATGCCCACCTCGTCGCCGTCGCTGCAGTCGAGGATCGCCTGCATGCCCTTCTTGGCGGCCGCCTCGTCGCCGATCTGCAGGGCCACCACGGGCAGGGCGATCCGCTTGGCGTCGGGCACGGCGGCGACCGCGACCCGGTTGCCGATCCACGGCTCGACGTCGTCGTCGTAGGACAGGCTCTTGCAGTCCGGGCTGTCCTGGCGGATCTGGTCGAAGACGGCCCGGCGCAGGTCGTCCTGGCGGCCGAGCTCCTTCCGCAGCCCCGGGAACCTGCGCATGGTCCGGAACGCCTCGATCTTCTGCGACGCCGAGGGGTCGAGGTCGAGGCTGACGTAGCCGAGGGCGTCCGCGGGCACCGCGCTGGCCGGCGAGCTGCCGCCGGCCATCAGCTGGACCAGGCCGTAGCCGCCCACGCCGACCGCCGCGACCACCGCGACTGCGGCACCCACCACGATGCCGGTCCGACGTCCGCGACCCCCCGGGCCCGGCTCGGGCTCGTCGGTGACCGGACCGGCGGGGCCACCCGGACCCAGGTACTCGGGCTGCTCACCCGGGACGTGCGTGGGCATGCGTGCAGGCCTCCCCCGTTGCTGGATGGAGCGCAGCCTAGCGGCGGGCCGGCCGGCGCGGGCCGGGTTCGGTCAGCCGGCGCCGAAGCGTGACGCGTCGTCGGCGGGCAGGTCCGCCGCACGCCCCCAGAGCACCACCAGGGTGCCGGCGAGCGCCGCCACCGGCCAGGCCAGGTACGCCGACCAGGTGGTCAGGTGCAGCGCATCGGGGACCCGGGCGCCGACCCGGGCCGTGGCCAGCACCACCTCCGGGTCGGTCGGCCCGAGCTGGCGGCCCACCAGCATC
>JABFXA010000056.1 GCA_013361955.1 Nocardioidaceae bacterium | reverse complement strand
TGAGCCTGGCCGCCCCCTCCTCCGTGGTCACCGCCGGCGCGCAGCTGTTCGCCGACACCCTCGTGGCCCAGGCCGTCGACGTGGTGCCCGTGCTCTGGCAGCCGCCGGTGTCGTCGCCAGCGTCGGTGGCGCGGGTGATGGGCGACCCGCGCCGGCCGGCCGCGAACGCGCGGGCGCTCGAGGCGATGCTCGGCGCGCAGGCGCACCTGGTCGACGTACGCCCGGCGTCGGAGGCGCTCGGTCTCGACCGCGGCGAGTTCCTGCACGCCGGTCCGCCGATCGAGTGGGAGCGTGCGTCGGGCCCGCTGCGCGGCGCGCTGATCGGCGCGATGCTCTTCGAGGGGATGGCCGAGACTCCCGAGGCCGCCGAGCGGGCGCTGGCGGCCGGCGACGGGGTGACGTGGGCGCCGTGCCACTCGCGCGGTGCGGTCGGGCCGATGGCCGGGGTGGTGACGCCGTCGATGTGGGTCTCCTGCCTGCGCGACGAGAGCACCGGCCACGAGTCGTGGTGCTCGCTCAACGAGGGGCTCGGCAAGGTGCTCCGCTACGGCGCGTACGGCGCCGAGGTCGTCGAGCGGCTGCACTGGATGACCGACGTGCTCGGTCCGCTGCTGCAGCAGGCCGTCCGGGCCGGCGACCCCGTGGACGTGAAGGCGATCGTCGCGCAGATGGTGCAGATGGGCGACGAGGGGCACAACCGCAACCGGGCCGGGACGCTGATGCTGCTCCGCGAGCTGCTGCCGGCGATGATCGACAGCGGGTTCCCGTCGGCCGACGTCGCGCAGGCGGTGCGGTTCGTGTCCGGCAACGACCACTTCTTCCTGAACCTGGTGATGCCGGCCTGCAAGCTGCAGACCCGGGCCGCCGCGGACCTCCCCGGCTCCACGGTGGTCACGGTGATGGCCCGCAACGGAACGGACTTCGGGATCCAGACCGCGGGCACCGGCGACACCTGGTTCACCGCGCCGGCGAACACCCCCGAGGGGCTGTACCTGGGCTCCTACGGTCCCGAGGACGCCAACCCCGACATCGGCGACTCGGCGATCACCGAGACGGCCGGGATCGGCGGGCTGTCGATGGCCACGGCGCCGGCGATCGTCCGGTTCGTGGGCGGCTCGGTGCCCGACGCGCTGGCCACCACGCAGCGGATGTACGACATCACGGTCGGCGAGAACCCGGCGTACGCGATCCCGATCCTGGAGTTCCGCGGCGCGCCCACCGGCATCGACGTGGCCGCGGTCGTGCGCAGCGGGGTGCTCCCGCAGATCAACACCGGGATGGCCGGCCGGGTCGCCGGGACGGGCCAGGTCGGCGCCGGCCTGGTCACCCCGCCGATGGCCTGCTTCACGCAGGCGATGGACGCCCTCGCCGGGCTCAGCCCACTCGGCGCTTGAGCCGGTCGCGGGCGCGGACGCTGTCGGCGTACGGCACCAGCGTCGAGGCCCGGCCGAGCCCGAACGGCGGCATGGACGCGTAGACCGCCTCGTAGTCGCCCGCCCGGACCAGATAGGTCTCGTGCCAGATCCCGGTGCCGGGGCCGGTGCCGACGCGCTTCCAGTACCGACGCCAGGCCTCGGTGTGCACGCCGTCGGGATCGTTGGCGAACCGCTCCAGATGCTCGAAGGAGCGCCAGTACTGCACGATGATCTTCCCGAACGTGGACATCTCGAAGCCGAGCAGCCCGCTCTCCGGGTCGTGCGTCAGCTCCTTGAGCATGTGCATCATGCCGCGGCGGCCGCCCAGGTCGCCGAACGCGTGCCGCAGCCGTCCCCTGGTGAGGTGCGCCCCGATCAGGAACACCACGAAGTCGCCGTCGATCTGCGCCATCCAGCGCCCGTGCTTGGTCTCGACACCCATGTGACCGCCCCCTGGCTCTCGGTGTTCCCACCGAGCCTGGTACGGCGCGCCGCCGGTGGCAAGGTCAGCCGGACAGCTCGTCGACCAGGGCGCGCAGCTCGCGGACCTGGGCGCGGGCGCGTTTCCCGTCGGACCCCTGGATGCCCATCGCCGGCACCGTGGTGCCGTCGGAGAGGTCCAGCACCGCCCACGGGCTGCCCGGGCGCAGGCTCACGGCCAGCACCTCGTTCCACTCGTAGCGGCGGCGGAGGTAGCCGTTGACCACGACCAGCCCCTCGGTGCGCGCGACCACGCGGCTGCGGGCGAGCGCGAAGCCCGCGCCGTAGAACAGCAGCGCCAGGAACAGGATCGTGACGATCTGGAACACCGTGAACTGCGCGCGGATGTGCGGCGGGAACGCGAACCACATCACCAGCGCCGTGACCGCGAGCAGCAGCCCGAAGATCCCGGCCGCGATGCGGACGCCGTACGGGCGGAACGTGCGCGGCAGCGGGTGCGGCTCAGAGGCGGCAGGCATGGATGTCCGTCGAGAGGATGCCACGGGCGCCGAGGTCCCACAGCTCGTCCATCACCCGCTGGGCGTCGTCGCGCCGGACCATCGAGCGCACCGCCACCCAGCCCTCCCGATGAAGCGGGGACACGGTGGGGCTCTCGATGCCGGGCGTCAGCGCGACGGCCTCCTCGACCCGCTCGGTGCGGATGTCGTAGTCCATCATCACGTAGGCGCGCGCGACGAGGACGCCCTGCAGCCGGCGCTGGAACACCTCGAACCCGGTCGGCTGCTCGGCGCCCGCCCGGGTCACCAGCACCGCCTCGGACTCCAGGATCGGCTCGCCGAACACCTCGAGGCCGGCGTTGCGCAGCGTGCTGCCGGTCTCCACGACGTCGGCGATCACGTCGGCGACGCCGAGCTGCACGCTGGTCTCCACCGCGCCGTCGAGCCGGGTCACGGTGGCGTCGACGCCGTGCTCCTCGAGGTGGCGGCGCACCACCCCGGCATACGACGTGGCGATGCGCTTGCCGGCCAGGTCGGCCACCGACGCGACGGTGCCCTCGGGAGCCGCGAAGTGGAACCGCGAGCGGCCGAAGCCGAGCGAGAGCACCTCCTCGGCCTTCGCGCCGGAGTCGAGCAGCAGGTCGCGGCCGGTGATGCCCACGTCGAGGGTGCCCTCACCGACGTACAGGGCGATGTCGCGGGGGCGCAGGTAGAAGAACTCGACGCCGTTGTCGCCGTCGGTCAGGGTCAGCCGCTTGGCGTCGGTGCGCTGCTTGTAGCCGGCCTCGCGGAGCATGTCCGTGGCGGCCTGGGACAGCGACCCCTTGTTCGGGACCGCGAGACGGAGGAGTGGCTTGTCGGGCACGAGGGCCCCTTTCGGTTCAGGTGGTCAGAGGTGGGCGTAGACGTCGTCGAGCGTCAGTCCGCTGGCGAGCATGAGGACCTGGGCGTGGTACAGCAGCTGGCTGAGCTCCTCGGCGGCCCGCGCGGGCCCCTCGTGCTCGGCGGCCATCCACGACTCCGCGGCCTCCTCGACCAGCTTCTTGCCGATCGCATGGACGCCCGCGTCGAGGGCGGCCACCGTGCCGGATCCCTCGGGTCGCGTCTGCGCCTTCTCGCTGAGCTCGCTCCAGAGCTCCTCGAACGTCTTCATCTCTGCCTTCTGTCCGTGGTGCGGGCGCTCTCAGCGTACGGCGTGCGGTCGGCCGCCCGCGCCGGGACCGTGCGCCGTGGACGCGCCGGCACTAGGGTCACTGGGCGAGAGCCGAGGAGGGCACGCATGGACTGGACGCTCGAGGTCGTCATCGTCCCGGTGAGCGACATCGACAACGCCGCGGCGTTCTACAGCGAGAAGGTCGGGTTCACCCTCGACCACCACACCAAGAACGAGCACATGAACGTCGTCCAGCTCACCCCGAAGGGTTCCGGGTGCTCGATCGTGATCGGCAACCTGCCGGGGCAGAGCGACATGACGCCGGGGTCGATCCGCGGGCTGCAGCTGGTGGTCTCCGACGCTCTGGCCGCCCGCGAGGAGCTGGTCGGCCGGGGCGTGGAGTGCAGCGAGATCCAGGTCTTCGACGAGCGCGACGGCGGCACCTTCTTCGGGTTCGCCGACCCCGACGGCAACACCTGGGCGGTGCAGCAGCTCAAGGTGCGCGCCGAGAAGCCGCTGATCCCGCACGACCACCGGGGGCGCTTCGGCGACGAGTGACCTCTCGGCGGGTCACGGGTGACCTCTCGGCCGGACCGGAGTGACCTCTCGGCGGTCAGGGGGACTCGGGGGCGTAGCCGCGGCGGATGTTGCGCAGCGTCATCGCGGTGCTGAGGGCGGCGGCGGTGGCCTCGTAGCCCTTGTCCTCCTGCGACCCCTCGAGGCCGGCCCGGTCGAGGGCCTGCTGCTCGGTGTCGCAGGTGAGCAGCCCGAAGCCGATCGCGGCGCCGGTGTCGACGGCGATCCGGGCCAGGCCGTCGGTCGCCGCGCTGCAGACGTAGTCGAAGTGCGGGGTGCCGCCGCGGATCACCACGCCCAGCGCGACGATCGCCTCGTAGCCGGTCTCGGCGAGCGCGCGGGCGACCACCGGCAGCTCGAACGAGCCCGGGACGCGGACCACGCCGGGCTCCTCGACCTGGTAGTCGTCGAGCGCCCGCGTCGCGCCCGCCAGCAGGCCGTCCATCACCTGCTCGTGCCACCGCGCGGCGACCACCGCGACCCGCAGGTCGTGGCAGTCGACGGGCTGGTCGTCCGGCGCTCCGGCTCCGGTCATCGCTCACGCCCCTCGGTCGCTGGTTCCGGCGCCAACCTTGCCAGCCCGGGCAGCTCGTGGCCCATCCGGTCGCGCTTGGTGAGCAGGTAGCCGATGTTGTGGTCGTTGGCGTGCGGGGTGAGCGGCACGCGCTCGACGACCGGCACCCCGTACTCCTCCAGGCTGGTCACCTTGTCGGGGTTGTTGGTGAGCAGGCGGACGGCGCGGACGTCGAGGTCGCGCAGGATCTGGGTGGCCGCGCCGTAGTGCCGTGCGTCGGCGGGCAGTCCGAGCTCCAGGTTCGCGTCGACGGTGTCGCGGCCGCCGTCCTGCAGCTGGTAGGCCTGCAGCTTGGCGACCAGGCCGATGCCACGGCCCTCGTGGCCGCGCAGGTACACCACGACGCCGCGGCCCTCCTCGGTGATCCGCCGCAGCGCCTCGTCGAGCTGCGGGCCGCAGTCGCAGCGCTGGGAGGAGAACACGTCGCCGGTCAGGCACTCGGAGTGCACCCGGGTCAGCACCGGCTCGCCGTCGGCGACGTCACCCACGACCAGCGCGATGTGCTCGCTGTCGTCGATGGTGATCCGGTAGCCGAACGCCCGCAGCTCGCCGTACGCCGTGGGCAGCCGGGTCTCGGCGACCCGCTGGACGTGCGTCTCGTGGCGGCGCCGGTGGTGGATCAGCTGCTCGATGGAGATCATCGAGAGCCCGTGCTCGTCGGCGAACTCGCGCAGCTGCTGGCCGCGCTTCATGGTGCCGTCGTCGTTGACGACCTCGGCGATCACGCCGGCGGGCTCCAGGCCGGCGAGCCGGGCCAGGTCGACCGCGGCCTCGGTGTGGCCCGGGCGGACCAGCACCCCGCCCTCGGTGTAGCGCAGCGGGAACACGTGCCCCGGCTGCACGATCTCGAACGCCTCGGTCGCCGAGTCGATCAGGGTGCGCACGGTGTGCGAGCGGTCGGCGGCGGAGATGCCGGTGCTGACGCCGTCGCGGGCGTCGACGGAGACGGTGTACGCCGTGCGCATCCGCTCCCGGTTGTGCGGGGTCATCAGCGGGATGCCGAGCCGGTCCAGGGTCGGCGCGGTCACCGGGGCGCAGACCACGCCGGAGGAGTACCGGATCGTGAACGCCATCAGCTCGGGCGTGCTCCGGCTGGCCGCGAAGATCAGGTCGCCCTCGTTCTCGCGGTCCTCGTCGTCGACGACGACCACGGCCTTGCCGGCCGCGATGTCGGCGACCGCACGCTCGACCGAGTCGAGCCGCACCCTCGGGGCGCTCACGCGTGCACCTCGACGGGATCCGGCTCCTCGACCCGCGAGGCGCGCAGCCACACGAAGAAGCCCCAGACCACCAGCCCGCCGTACACCACGAACAGGATCGCGGTCGGGTAGTACTGCGAGTGCCACAGCAGCGGCACCCCGACCAGGTCGACCGCGATCCAGGCCAGCCAGAAGTCGGTCCAACCGCGGGCCATCGCGTACGTCGCCAGCATCGAGCCGACGAAGATCCAGGCGTCGGCCCAGTAGTACCAGCGCGGCGCCGGGAAGCCCGCCCCGATCACGCTGAACAGCCACTGCACGAGCACGATGGCGCCGGCCGCCGCGACCAGGTAGGCGATCCGCTCGCGGGCGGTCGCCCAGCGCGGCGTGATCGCCGGCCGGTCGGCCGACCCGCCCTGGGCGACGCGGGCCTGGCGGACCTCGTACCAGCGGTACCAGCCGTAGACGCTGGTCGCGATGAAGAACACCTGCCGGCCGGCCTGCCCGAACAGCGGCACCTGGGCGTCGGCCTCGAAGGTGGCGGCGATGAACACCGAGAACAGCAGCACGTTGCCGACGATCCCGACCGGCCAGGCCCACACCCGCCGGCGCAGGCCGCCGACGGCCGAGGCGAACCCGAACGCGTTGCCGAGGATCTCCCGCCAGGTGATCGGGTGCCCGGCGATGGTGATGTGCGCGTCGTAGAGGGAGGCGAGCAGGCTCATGCGGGGTCCTTCGGGTCCGAGGGGGTGCCGTGCGCCAGCAGGCGCTCGACGTACTTGGCCACCACGTCGACCTCGAGGTTCACCGGGTCACCGGGCTCCTTGAGGCCGAGGGTGGTGCGGGCGAGGGTCTCCGGGATCAGCGACACGGTGAACCGGTCGGGTCCGGCCTCGACGACGGTCAGCGAGATGCCGTCGACGGCGATCGAGCCCTTGGCGACGACGTACCGCGCGAGGTCGGCGGGCAGCGACACCTCGACGACCTCCCAGTGCTCCGACGGCTGCCGGCGGACGACGGCACCGGTGCCGTCGACGTGGCCCTGCACGATGTGCCCGCCGAGCCGGGTCTGCGGGGTGACCGCGCGCTCGAGGTTCACCCGGCCGCCGGGCTGCAGCGCGCCGAGCGAGGTCTTGTCGAGCGACTCGCGCATCACGTCGGCGGTGAACGTCTCGCCGTCGCGCGCGGCGACGGTGAGGCAGCAGCCGTTGACGGAGATGGAGTCCCCGAGCCGGGCGTCGACGGTGACGTGCGGACCGCGGACGGTCAGCCGGACCGCGTCGCCCTGGTCCTCCAGGGCCTCGACGACGCCGAGCTCCTCGACGATGCCGGTGAACATCAGGGCTGCTCCTTCAGGATCGGCGTCAGGGTGAGCCGCACGTTGGTCTCCTGGCCCTCGCCGAGGACCGTCACGTCGGCCACGTCGAGGTGCAACGCATCGGCGATCGTGCCGATGCCCAGGTCGCCGACGCTGCTCAGCCCCGAGCCGAGCAGCATCGGTGCGACGTACGCGACGGCCTCGTCGACGAGCCCGGCGCGCAGGAACGCGGCGGCCAGGGTCGGGCCGCCCTCGAGGAAGACGTGCTGCCGGTCGCGGGCGTACAGCCGGGTCAGCGCCTCCGCCGGGTCGCGGGTGGCGAGCAGCAGGGTCTCGGCCGCGTCGTCGAGGACCCGCCGCTGCGCGGGGACGTCGCGCAGGCCCATCACCGCACGCAGCGGCTGGTGCGCGCGGGGCAGGTCCACGTCGTGCAGGTCGCGGACGGTGAGCCGCGGGTCGTCGACCAGCACGGTGCCGGTGCCGACCAGGATCGTGTCGCACAGCGCCCGCAGCCGGTGCGTGTCGACCCGGGCGGGCCGCGAGGAGACCCAGCGCGAGGTGCCGTCGGCGGCGGCGCTGCGACCGTCGAGGGTGGCGGCGAACTTCCAGGTGACGAACGGCCGGCCGTGCTCGACCGCGAACGTCCACTCCCGGTTCAGGGTCCGGGCCTCGTCGGCGAGCAGGCCGCCCTCGACGTCGACCCCGGCCGCGCGCAGGGTGGCCGCTCCCCCGGCCGCGACCGGGTTGCCGTCGCTCTGCGCGAACACCACCCGGGCCACCCCGGCGTCGACGAGCGCGCGTGCGCACGGCCCGGTGCGGCCCGTGTGGTTGCACGGTTCGACCGTGACCACGGCGGTCGCGCCGCGGGCCCGGTCAC
>JABFXA010000418.1 GCA_013361955.1 Nocardioidaceae bacterium | reverse complement strand
GGCCGGGCCCGGGTGACGGGGGAGCGGGCCGGCGCGCTGCGCGCCCTGCGGGACCGGCTGCGACGCTGAGACAGCCCGCCAAGCGGGCCTTGCCGCGCCGCGGCGGCTTCGCGGTGCTGTCGCGGACCACCAGCTCGGTGGGCAGCACGACGTGCTTGGCGCGGGCCTTGGTGCCGTTGCGGTGCGCCTCCATCACGCGGCGCAGCTCGGCGGCGGACAGCCGGCCCTTCTCCGCGACGTCCTGGTGCACGGTGGTCAGCTGCGGGCGGAGCCGGCGGGCCAGCGGGCTGTCGTCGAAGCCGACCACCGACAGGTCGCCGGGTACGTCGAGCCCGAGCTCCTGCGCGGCCCGGAGCACGCCGCTGGCGATCACGTCGGAGAAGCACAGCACGCCGGTGGGCCGGTCCGGCCGCGCGAGCAGGTCGAGCGCGGCGACGTAGGCCTCGACGTCGTCGCTGTTCTCCTGCCGGTGCACCAGCGGGGTGAGGCCGGCCTCGCGGAGCACCTCGAGGTAGCCGAGCACCCGCTCGCGGGAGACGAACTTGGACGCCTTGGCATCCGCCTCGGGGTCGTCGATGTAGCCGGTGGCCCCGCCCAGGGCGGCGGTCAGCACCGCGATGTCGGTGTGCCCGAGGTCGACGAGGTGCTGCGCGGCCGCCCGGGCGCCGCCGCGGTCGTCGAGGTTGATCGAGGTGATCCCGCGGGTCGGCTCCTGGTCGACGAAGACGATCGGCAGCCGGCGCTGGGTCAGCCAGTCGACCGCGGACATGTCCGGGTCGCAGGAGTAGACCAGCGCGCCGTCCATCGCGACGTCGCGGGCCGGGACCACGTCGCCCGTGCCGGTCGCGGAGAGCAGGGTGAGCGCCAGGCCGGTGGGGGCCACCTCACCGGCGATCGCCCCGAGGAACCCGGTGGCGACGTCGTCGTCGAACGCGTAGCGCAGCGACGAGGTGAGCATGATGCCGATCGCCCCCGACGTGCCGCGGGCCAGCGCCCGGGCGGCCGGGTCGGGGCCGACGTACCCGAGCTTCTTGGCGGCGTCGAGGATCTTCTCGCGCAGCGACGCCGAGAGCTGGTCGGGGCGGGAGAACGCGTTGGACACGGTCATCCGGCTGACGCCGACCTGGTCGGCGATCGTCTGCAAGGTCACCCGCGCCACGCCGTCAGGGTAGCCAGAGGCTGTCCGGGACGACGCGGGCACGGGTGACCGGTCCCCGAGCGAAGGGATTGCCGGGGGCTTCAGTGCGCCGCGCGGTACGACGCGGGGGCGACCACGTCGGCGGCGTGGTGCAGGACGTCGGCGAGACGGGTGCGGGCCCGGCCGGCGCGCCGCCGGGGCCGCGGAGCGGAGGTGGTCGCGAGGGCCAGGTCCGTCTCGTCCTCGCTGGCGTCGAACTGCTGGGCGACCAGGTCGCGGGCGACGTCGAGGGTGAGAAGGGACTGCATGTCGGTGCTCCTTGAACGAGTGGTGCGTGCTGCTGTACCGCTACAGTAACGAATCGCTCTGTAGCGGTCAAGTAGATGCGGGGCAGCTCAGACCTCGGCGGTCGCGGCGGCGGGCTGGCCCTCGTGCAGGCCGACGGCCGCGACGAGCCCGCCGGCGAACAGCAGCACGGCGCAGATCAGCAGCGCGTCCTGGTAGCCGGTCTCGAACACCGACGGCCGCTGGTAGTCCTCGCCGCCGATCCCGACCAGCGCCGGGAGCGCCGACACGGCCAGCAGCGACCCGGTGCGGGCGACCGCGTTGTTCACGCCACTGGCGATGCCGGCGTAGCGGTCGGGGGCCGCGGCCAGCACCGTGGACGTCAGTGGTGCGACCAGCAGCACCAGGCCGGCGGAGAACACCAGCATCCCGGGCAGCACGCCGAACCAGTAGCTCGCGTCGGCGCCGATCTCGCGGAGCAGCAGCACCCCGGCGCCGCACACGAACGGCCCCGCCGCGAGCGGCAGCCGGGGCCCGACCCGGGCCGCGAACGCGCCGGCCCGCGAGGAGAACAGCAGCATCAGGATCGTCAGCGGCACCGTGGACATGCCGGCCGCGAGCGGGCTCCACCCGGCGACCACCTGCAGCTGCAGCACCAGGAAGAACATCATCGCGCCGAGCGCGCCGTACACCAGCAGGGTCAGCAGGTTCACGATCGAGAAGGTCCGCGAGGCGAACAGGTGCATCGGCACCAGCGCGTTCGGGTGCCGCCGCTCGAACACCACGAACAGGCACATCGCCGCGACCCCGGCGGCCGCCGAGGTGGTCACCACCCAGGCAGCGGCGGTCTCCGCCTCGATCAGCGCGTAGGTGACCCCGCCGAGCCCGACCGCGCCCAGCGCGGCGCCGAGGACGTCGAACCCGTGCGCGGCCTCGGGGTCACGCGACTCCGGCACGTGCCGCGCGGAGACCAGCAGCACCACCGCGGCGATCGGCACGTTGATCAGGAAGATCCAGCGCCAGCTGGCGTTGTCGACGATCCAGCCGCCGAGCAGCGGGCCGATCGCGGCGGCGATGCCGCCCAGTCCGGCCCACTGACCGATCACCGCACCGCGGTCCTGCGGCCGGAACGACCCCTGGATCATGGCCAGGCTGCCCGGGGTCAGCAGCGCGGCCCCGACGCCCTGCAGCAGCCGCGCCGCGATCAGCTGGGTCGGCGACTGGGCCAGGCCGCAGAGCGCGGACGCGACCGCGAACCAGGCGACCCCGACCATGAACACCCGGCGCCGGCCGAGGCGGTCGCCGAGCGAGCCGCCGACCAGGATCAGCGACGCGAGGGCGAGCAGGTAGGCGTTGACCACCCACTGCAGCTCGGCGAGCGAGGCACCGAGGTCGTCGCCGATGCTGCGCAGCGCGATGTTCACCACGGTGCCGTCGAGCAGCGCCATCCCGGACCCGAGGACGGCGGCCGACAGCACCCAGCGTCCCTGGGGTGACCCCCGGGTGATCAGGCCGTCGCACTCGATGGTCACCGCGGCGCCTAGCGGTCCGAGCCGACGATCAGGCGGGTGTAGCGCATCTCCGTCGGGTGCGGCGGCCACGGCGCGGGGCGGCGCTCGTCGGTCGCCCGCCAGCCGAGGTACTCGTAGAGCCGGCGGGCGCGGTGGTTCTCCTCCAGGCACCACAGCTCGGCGATGGTGCTGCCCCGGTCGTCCATCGCGTGCAGCACGGTGTCGATCGCGGAGGACGCCAGCCCGTGCCCCCAGCGGCGCGGGTGCACCGCGAGGTGCCGCAGCGTGGTGTCGTCGTATGCCGCGACCAGGTCGAGGGCGCCGTCGTCGCCGTCGAGCACCAGCACCTGCACGCCGGGCTCGGCGAGCACCAGCGCCCAACGGGCCAGCACGTCGTCGTCGGGGAACGGGAAGCGCTCGGGCGGGAAGACGTGGGTCAGTGCGGCGAGGTTCGCGGCCCGCTCGAGGTCCAGGAGGGAGGCGAGGTCGTCGGGGGTCGCCTGCCGGAGCATGCGTCCATGCTGCACCGCCGCCCGAAACCCGTCGACTGCGCGTCCGCCAGAAAAAGTCAGGGTTGACTGTTTGTTTCCGACTCGGCCACGATGGCGGGGTGTCGATGACCACCCGGGTGCCCCAGGAGGAGCGCACCCGCGCCATGCGCCAGCGGCTCATGGAGGCGACCGTGGAGTGCCTGGTGGAGTTCGGCTGGAGCGGTACGTCGACCACGCTGGTGTCGCAGCGCGCCGGGGTCAGCCGCGGTGCGCAGCTGCACCACTTCCCGACCAAGAACGACCTGGTGCTCGCCGCGGTCGAGCACCTCAGCCAGGCCCGCGGCGCCGAGCTCGACGCGGCCGCCGCCGACCTTCCGCGCGGCCGCCGGCGGACCCGCGCGGTGCTGGACATGCTGGCCGCGCACTTCACCGGCGCGGTGTTCAGCGCGGCCTTGGAGCTGTGGGTCGCGGCGCGCACCGACCTGGCTCTGCGCGAGGCGGTCGCCCCGCTCGAGCAGCGGATCGGCCGCGACGTGCACCGCCGCACCGTCGACCTGCTCGGCGTCGACGAGTCGCAGCCGGGGGCGCGCGAGCTGGTCCAGGCCACCCTCGACCTGGTCCGCGGGCTCGGGCTCGCGAGCACGCTGACCGACGACGCGGCCCGCCGCTCCCGGATCCTCGACGAGTGGGCGCGCACCCTCGACGAACGGCTCGCGTCGTGAGCCGGCTCGAGGAGGTGCTGGCCGACCTGGCCGCCGAGGGCGACCGGCTCGACGGCCTGGTCGCGGACCTCGCCGAGCCGGCCTGGCGCACGCCGACACCGGCGGCCGGCTGGACGGTCGCGCACCAGGTGGCGCACCTGGCCTGGACCGACGAGTGCGCGATCGCCGCGGCCACCGACAAGGAGGCCTGGGACGACCGGGTGCTGGAGGCGATCGTGGACCCCGACGGGTTCGTGGACCGCGAGGCGGAGGCCGGCGCCTCCGTCCCACCGGCCGATCTGCTGGCCCGGTGGCGCGGCTCGCGGCAGACACTGGCCGCCACGCTGCGCGGGCTCCCCGAGGGCACCCGGATCCCCTGGTACGGCCCGCCGATGAGCGCCACCTCGATGGCCACCGCTCGGTTCATGGAGACCTGGGCGCACGCGCGCGACGTCGCCGACGCGCTCGACGTACCCCTGCCGCCGGAGGACCGGGTCCGGCACGTCGTGCACATCGGCGTCCGCACCCGCGACTACTCGTTCCGCAACCGCGGCCTGGAGCCGCCCGCCGAGGAGGTCCACGTGCGGCCGGCGCTGCCCGGCGGCGAGGTGCTGGCGTACGGCGACCCGTCGGCGGCGCAGTCGGTCACCGGGTCGGCGCAGGACTTCGCGTTGCTGGTCACCCAGCGGGTGCACCGCGACGACACCGACCTCGCGGCGGTCGGCGCGGACGCCGACGCGTGGCTCGACGTGGCGCAGGCGTTCGCCGGCCCGACCGGCGACGGGAGGCCGCCGCGTGGCTGAGGTGCTGAGGGTGGGGAACTGCTCCGGGTTCTACGGCGACCGGCTGTCGGCGATGCGGGAGATGCTCGAGGGCGGCCCGCTCGACGTGCTGACCGGTGACTACCTGGCCGAGCTCACCCTGCTGATCCTCGGCAAGGACCGGATGAAGGACCCGTCGCTCGGCTACGCGCGCACGTTCGTCCGGCAGGCCGAGGACTGCCTGGGCCTCGCGCTGGAGCGCGGCGTGCGGATCGTCGCGAACGCCGGCGGCCTCAACCCCGCCGGTCTCGTCGACCGGCTGCGCGAGGTGGCGTCCGGGCTCGGGCTCTCGCCCGCGCTGGCGTACGTCGACGGCGACGACGTGCTCGACCGCGCCGAGGAGCTCGGCCTGCCCGGCAAGCCGCTCACCGCCAACGCCTACCTCGGCGGCTTCGGCATCGCGGCCGCGCTGTCCGCCGGCGCGGACGTCGTGGTCACCGGCCGGGTCACGGACGCGTCGCTGGTGCTGGGCGCCGCGGTGTCCCGCTTCGGCTGGGCGCGCGACGACTGGGACCGGCTCGCCGGTGCGGTGGTCGCCGGGCACGTGCTCGAGTGCGGGGCGCAGGCGACCGGCGGCAACCTCAGCGGCTTCACGCCCGACCCGCGACCGCTGGGGTTCCCGTTGGCGGAGATCGCCGACGACGGGTCGTGCGTGGTCACCAAGCACCCCGGCACCGGGGGTTCGGTGTCGGTGGACAGCGTCACCGCGCAGCTAGTCTACGAGGTGCAGGGTCCGATGTACCTCGGGCCGGACGTCTCGACCGACCTGACCTCGGTGCGGCTCGCACCGGCCGGTCCCGACCGGGTCTCGGTGTCGGGCGTGCGGGGGTCGGCGCCCCCGGAGCGGCTGAAGGTGTGCGTCAACGAGCTCGGCGGCTTCCGCAACGCGGCCGAGCTGGTGCTGGTCGGCCTCGACGTCGAGGCCAAGGCGGCCTGGGTGCGGACCCAGCTCGAGGCGGCGCTCAAGGACCCGCCGGCGTCGGTCGAGTGGTCGCTCGCGCGCACCGACCGCGAGGACGCCGACACCGAGGAGGCGGCGTCGTCCCGGCTGCGGGTCACCGTGCGCGACCCGAGCCCGGACCGCGTCGGCAAGGCGTTCACCGCCCCGCTCGTCGAGCTCGCGCTGGCGTCGTACCCGGGCTTCACGCTGACCGCCCCACCCGCCCCCGGCACGCCGTACGGCGTCTACCGGCCGGCGTACGTCGACCGCGACAACGTCAGCGAGACCGTGCACCTGCCCGACGGGACCAGCTCCGTGGTCGCCCCGCCCGCCGAGTTGTCAGCCGCTGCGGGGGCTCTGGCACCGTCACCACCTGACAACTCGGTGGCGGCGGGACCGACGCGGCGGGTGCCGCTCGGCGTCGTCGCACATGCACGGTCCGGGGACAAGGGCGGCGACGCGAACATCGGGGTGTGGGCGCGCGACGGCCGCGACGACCGGGCGGCGTGGCTGACGTCGTACCTGACACCCGAGCGGGTCCGGGCGCTGCTGCCCGAGGCGGCCGCCCTCGACGTCGAGGTGCACCGGCTGCCGAACCTGCGCGCCGTGAACGTGGTGGTGCACGGCCTGCTCGGCGAAGGCGTCGCGGCGTCGTCGCGCTTCGACCCGCAGGCCAAGGCGCTCGGCGAGTGGCTGCGGTCGCGGCACGTCGACGTACCGGAGGCGCTGCTGTGAGCTTCTGGACCGAGGAGCAGGAGGCGCTGCGGGACAGCGCGGCGGCGTTCGTCCGGGCCGAGGTGCTGCCGCACCTGCAGGACTGGGAGGACGCCGGCTCGGTGCCGCGCGACCTGCACGCGAAGGCCGCGAAGCTCGGCCTGCTCGGGCTGGGCGTGCCCGAGGAGCTCGGCGGGTCCGGCGGCACGTTCCTCGACGCGCTGGCGGTCACCGAGGCGTTCACCGGCGCGGGGGCGTCGAGCGGGCTGCTGGCGGCGCTGTTCACCAGCGGCATCGCGTTGCCGCACATCGTGGCGTCCGGCAACCCCGACCTGGTCGACCGGTTCGTGCGCCCGACGCTGGCCGGCGAGACGATCGGGTCGCTCGCGGTCACGGAGCCCGGCGGCGGGTCCGACGTCGCGAACCTCCGGACCACCGCCCGCCGCGACGGCGACGTGTACGTCGTCGACGGCACCAAGACCTTCATCACCAGTGGGGTGCGCGCCGACTTCGTGACCACCGCGGTGCGCACCGGCGGGCCCGGGTACGCCGGCATCTCGCTGCTCGTGATCGAGAAGGGCACGCCGGGGTTCACGGTCGACCGGGCGCTGCCGAAGATGGGCTGGCACTGCTCCGACACCGCGGAGCTCGGGTTCGCCGGGGTCCGGGTGCCGGCCGCGAACCTGGTCGGCGCCGAGAACTCCGGCTTCGCGCAGATCGCGCAGGCGTTCGTCACCGAGCGGCTCGCGCTCGCCGCGCACGGCTACGGCATCGCCGCCCGGTCGCTCGACCTGACCGCGTCGTACGTGCGGGAGCGGGAGGCGTTCGGCAAGGCGCTGGCCGGCAACCAGGTGGTCCGCCACCGGCTGGTGGAGATGCACCGCCGCGTCGACGTGGCCCGCACCTACACCCGCTCGGCCGCGGCCCGGTACGTCGCCGGCGAGGACGTGCTCGTCGAGGCGCTGCACGCCAAGGCGCTGTCGGTCGAGGCGGCGGCGTACGTCTGCGATCAGGCGGTGCAGCTGCACGGCGGCACCGGCTACCTGCACGGGTCCGAGGTGGAGCGGCACTACCGCGACGCCCGGATCCTCGGCATCGGAGGAGGAGCGACCGAGGTGCTCGACGACCTGTCCGCACGGCTGCTGGGGTACGCGACGTGACCCGGCGGACCGCGATGCTCGAGAAGATCGACGCCCTCGACACCGAGCTGGCTAAGGCGGTCGCCGGCGGCGGCGAGAAGTACGTCGACCGGCACCACGCCCGCGGCAAGCTGCTCGCCCGGGAGCGCATCGAGCTGCTCGTCGACGAGGGCTCGGCGTTCCTGGAGCTGATGCCGCTGGCCGGCTGGGGCTCCGACTTCGCGGTCGGCGCGTCGGTGGTGACCGGGCTCGGCGTGGTGTCCGGTGTGGAGTGCCTCATCATCGCCAACGACCCGACCGTGCGCGGCGGCGCGAGCAACCCGTGGACCGTGAAGAAGCTGTTCCGCGCCGCGCAGGTGGCCCGCGAGAACCGGCTGCCCACGATCAACCTCGTCGAGTCCGGCGGCGCCGACCTGCCCACGCAGGAGGAGATCTTCATCCCCGGCGGCGAGCTGTTCCGCGGCCTCACCAAGGCCAGCGCCGACCGCCGTCCGACGATCGCGCTGGTGTTCGGCAACAGCACCGCCGGCGGTGCGTACGTGCCCGGCATGAGCGACTACGTGGTGATGGTCAAGGGGCAGGCGAAGGTGTTCCTCGGTGGCCCGCCGCTGGTGAAGATGGCCACCGGCGAGGAGTCCGACGACGAGTCGCTCGGCGGCGCGGAGATGCACGCGCGTACCTCGGGACTGGCCGACTACCTCGCCGTCGACGAGCGCGACGCGATCCGGATCGGCCGGCGCATCGTCGCCCGGCTGAACCACCAGCGGGCCGCCGACTTGTCAGGTGGTGCGGGGGCCGGGGCACCCGAGCGACCTGACAACTCGGCGGTCGCGTACGCCGAGCCGGACGCGGACGTGGAGGACCTGCTCGACCTGATCCCGGAGGACCTCAAGGAGCCCTTCGACCCGCGCGACGTGATCGTGCGGATCTGCGACGGCGCGGGTCCGGGCAACGAGGTGGTGTTCGACGAGTTCAAGCCGCTGTACGGGCCGTCGCTCGTCACCGGCTGGGCGCGGTTGCACGGTCGGCAGATCGGCATCCTCGCCAACGCGCAGGGCGTGCTGTTCTCCGAGGAGTCGCAGAAGGCGGCGCAGTTCATCCAGCTCGCGAACCAGGTCGACGTACCCCTGCTCTTCCTGCACAACACCACCGGCTACATGGTCGGCGCGGAGTACGAGCAGGGCGGGATCATCAAGCACGGCGCGATGATGATCAACGCGGTCAGCAACAGCACCGTCCCGCACCTGTCGATCATGATGGGTGCGTCGTACGGCGCAGGGAACTACGGCATGTGCGGACGCGCGTACGACCCGCGGTTCCTGTTCACCTGGCCGTCCGCCAAGTCCGCGGTGATGGGCCCCGCGCAGCTGGCCGGCGTGCTGTCGATCGTGGCCCGGCAGGCCGCGGAGGCCAAGGGCGCGCCGTACGACGAGGAGCAGGACGCCCAGATGCGCACGTTCGTCGAGCAGTCCGTCGAGGAGCAGAGCCTGCCGTTCTTCCTGTCCGGGATGGTGTACGACGACGGGGTCATCGACCCGCGCGACACCCGGACGGTCCTCGGCATCTGCCTGTCCGTCATCGAGAACGCCCCGATCGAGGGCACCGACCGCTTCGGCGTCTTCAGGATGTGAGGGCCAGATGATCCGACGCCTGCTCGTCGCCAACCGGGCGGAGATCGCGTCGCGGGTGTTCCGCACCTGCCGCGACCTCGGCATCGGCACGGTGGCGGTGCACTCCGACGCCGACGCCGGGCTGCCGTTCGTGCGGGAGGCCGACGTCGCGGTCCGGCTCCCGGGTGACGCGCCAGCCGACACCTACCTGCGCGGCGACCTGCTGGTGCGGGCCGCGCTCGACACCGGCGCCGACGCCGTCCACCCCGGCTACGGGTTCCTCTCGGAGAGTGCCGACTTCGCCCGGCAGGTGCTCGCGGCCGGGCTGACCTGGGTCGGTCCGAGGCCCGAGTCGATCGAGCAGATGGGCTCGAAGGTCGAGGCGAAGAAGATCATGGCGGCGGCCGGCGTGCCCGTCCTCGAGGCGCCCGCCGCCCCCACCGCCGCGGACCTGCCGCTACTGGTGAAGGCGTCCGCGGGCGGGGGCGGGCGCGGCATGCGGATCGTCCGCGACCTGGGCGACCTCGACCACGAGGTGGCGACGGCGAGGGCCGAGGCGGAGAGCGCCTTCGGCGACGGCACCGTCTTCGTCGAGCCGTACGTCGAGGGCGGCCGGCACGTCGAGGTGCAGGTCTGGGGCGACGCCGAGGCGAACGTCAGCGTGCTCGGCGACCGCGACTGCTCGGTGCAGCGCCGGCACCAGAAGGTCGTCGAGGAGGCACCCGCCCCGGGTCTCTCCGACGAGGTCCGTGCCGCGCTGCACGACTCCGCGCGGGCGGCGGCCGAGGCGATCGGCTACGTCGGCGCCGGCACCGTGGAGTTCCTCTACGACGAGCGCCGGCAGCGGTTCTGGTTCCTGGAGATGAACACCCGGCTGCAGGTCGAGCACCCCGTCACCGAGGCGGTCACGGGGCTCGACCTGGTCGCCTTGCAGGTCCGCGCGGCCGAGGGCGACGTCGGCCGGGTGCACGTCGGCAGCCCCGACGGGCACGCGGTCGAGGTGCGGCTCTACGCCGAGGACCCGGCCCGCGACTGGCAGCCGCAGAGCGGCCGGCTCGACGCGTTCGAGGTCCCGGCGGGGGTGCGGGTGGACACCGGCTTCGAGGCCGGCAGCGTGGTGTCCACGCACTACGACGCGATGCTGGCCAAGCTCGTCGCGCACGCGCCGACCCGCGATCACGCGCTGCGCCGGCTGACCGGCGCGCTGGAGCGGTCCCGGATCCACGGCCTGCGCACCAACCGCGACCTGCTCGTCTCGGTGCTCCGCGACGACGACTTCCGGGCCGGCCGGCTCGGCACCGACTTCCTCGACCGCCACGACCTCGCCACCGACGTACCGGAGGAGGTCGTGCAGCAGTCCGCGTTCGCCGCCGCCGTGCACCTGGCCGAACGGCCCCGCGCCGTACAGCCGGGCATCCCGGCGGGCTGGCGCAACGTCAGGTCGGCCGCGCAGCGCACCGAGTTCGCGGAGACGACGGTCGAGTGGGACCGACGGGGCGCCGCGTACGTCAGTGGTCCCTGGACCGCCGAGTTGTCAGGTCGCTCGGGGCTCATAGCGCTCACACGCGCTGACAACTCGGCGGTCACCCGCACCTTCACCGTCCACGCGTACGGCGAGCGGGTCGACGTCGAGTCGTCGCTGGGGCACGTCGCGCTGACCCGGGTGCCGCGGTTCACCGACCCCGCCGACCGGGTCGCGAGCGGGTCGCTGCTTGCACCGATGCCCGGGTCGGTGGTCAGCGTGGCCGTCGAGCCGGGGCAGACGCTGACCGCCGGCACCCCGGTGCTGGTGCTCGAGGCGATGAAGATGCAGCACACGATCCGGGCCCCGCACGACGGGACCGTCACCGACGTCCCGGTCGCCGTCGGCACGCAGGTCGCCGCCGGCGCGGTGCTGGCCGTCGTACAGGAGGAGGACACCCCATGACCGAGACCGCCTACACCGAGACCGACGAGCGGCGGGCGCTGCGCGCGGCGGTCGCCAAGCTGGCCAGCGGCTACGGCCGCGAGTACTTCACCGCGCAGGCCCGCAGCGGCGGCAAGACCACCGAGCTGTGGCTGGAGATCGGGAGGCACGGGTACCTCGGCATCAACATCCCCGAGGAGTACGGCGGCGGGGGCGGCGGCATCGGCGACGTCGCCGCGGTCTGCGAGGAGCTCGCCGCGCAGGGCTGCCCGCTGCTGATGATGGTGGTCAGCCCGGCGATCTGCGGCACCGTGATCAGCCGGTTCGGCACCGAGGAGCAGAAGCGGCGCTGGCTGCCCGGCATCGCCGACGGCACGCGGACGATGGCGTTCGCGATCACCGAGCCGGACGCCGGCACCAACTCGCACAACATCACCACCACCGCCCGCCGTGACGGTGACGGCTGGGTGCTGAAGGGCCGCAAGATCTACATCTCCGGCGTCGACGAGGCCGCGCACGTGCTGGTCGTCGCGCGCACCGAGGACGCGAAGACCGGCAAGCTGAAGCCCTGCCTGTTCGTGGTCCCGACCGACGCCGAGGGCTTCGAGTACACCCCGATCCCGATGGAGATCGTCAGCCCCGAGCAGCAGTTCTCGGTGTTCATCGACGACGTCCGGCTGCCGGCCGACGCGCTGGTCGGCGACGAGGACGCCGGCCTGGTCCAGCTCTTCGCCGGGCTGAACCCGGAGCGGATCATGGCCGCGTCGTTCTCCACCGGGCTGGCCCGCTACGCGCTCGGCAAGGCGGTCGCCTACGTCAAGGAGCGCGAGGTGTTCGGCGCCCCGATCGGCACCCACCAGGGCCTCGCGCACCCGCTCGCGCAGTCCAAGATCGAGATCGAGCTGGCCCGGCTGATGACCCAGAAGGCGGCCGCGCTGTACGACGCCGGCGACGACCTGGCCTCCGGCGAGGCGGCGAACATGGCGAAGTACGCCGCCGCCGAGGCCGCCTGCGACGCCGCCGACCGCGCCGTCCAGGCGCACGGCGGCAACGGCATCACCCAGGAGTACGGTGTGGCCGGCCTGCTGGTCGCGGCGCGCGCCGGCCGGATCGCGCCGGTGAGCCGCGAGATGATCCTGAACTACGTCGGCATGCACTCGCTGGGCCTGCCGAAGTCGTACTGACCCGACCCGACATCGGATAGCTTTCAGTGACCCAGAGGTCACTGAAAGCTATCCAATATCGGAAGACCCGAGGAGGCAGCGCCCGTGCCCGACGAGCTCGTCCACTACCGCGTCGACGACCACGTCGCGTCGCTGGTGCTCGACAGCCAGCACAACCGCAACGCGCTGTCCCGCCAGCTCGTCTCCGAGCTGTACGACGGGCTCGCGACCGCCGAGGCCGACGACGACGTCAAGGTGGTGCTGATCCGGGCGGAGGGCCGCACGTTCTGCTCCGGCGCCGACCTGTCCGAGGCCAGCGACCAGGGCATGGAGCAGGCGGCCGGCGTGCTGGTCGACCTGCAGCGCCGGATCGCGACCCTGGCGAAGCCGGTGGTCACCCGGGTGCACGGCGCGGTCCGGGCCGGCGGGATCGGGATCGTCGCCGCCTCCGACGTCGCGGTCAGCGCCGCCGACGCGACGTACGCGTTCACCGAGGTGCGGCTCGGGCTCACCCCGGCGGCGATCTCGCTCTCGGTGCTGCCGCGGATGACCGACCGGGCGGCCGCGCTGACCTTCCTCACCGGCGACGTGTTCACCGGCCGCGACGCCGAGCGGATGGGGCTGGTCACCCGGGCCGTACCGGAGGACGAGCTCAACGTCGAGGTCGACGAGATCTGCGCGTCGTTGGCCAAGGGCAACCCGCAGGGGCTGCGCGAGACCAAGCAGCTGCTCGGCCGGCCGCTCGTCGAGCGCATCGAGACCCTCGGCCCCGACCTCGCGCAGCTGTCCGCACGGCTGTTCGGCTCGGAGGAGGCGCGCGCCGCGATGCTGGCGTTCCTGAACCGGAGGAAGTGACGCCGCTCCCGACCTGAGGGATGCTGGAGGCAGCAGCACAGGTCCAGGGCATCGGGGCCCCCGTCCCCTCCGGAGCGCACGGTGATCAGCCGAGCACAGTCACGACCCGACTTCGAGGAGTTCGTCGTCGTGTGCTCGCACCGGCTGCTGCGGACCGCCCAGCTGCTCACCTGCGACCGCGCCCTCGCCGACGAGCTGCTCCGCGACGCGCTGGCGATGACCTGGCTGCAGTGGCGGCGGCTCGACGACCAGCCCGAGCCGTACGTGCTCCGGCTGCTGGTCTCGTCGTACACCCTGCACTGGCACCACGAGCACGGCCCGCCGCCCGGCGACGACCCGGTCTGGCCGGCCCTGCGGAAGCTGTCCCGTCGCGAGCGGGCCGTGCTGGTGCTCTGCGACGTCGACGGGCTCACCGAGGGCGACGCCGCCGAGCTGCTCGGCTGGACGGTCGGGCACGTGCGCTCCCTGCGCGCCCGCGCGCACGCCGATCTCGGCCTCGATCCGGCCCGGTTGCGCGACGTCGAGGTCGACGAGGACGACCTCAGCGGGGGCAGCACCCGGCAGCGGCTGGCCGCCGTCGACCGCCGGGTGGAGGTGCTGCGGCGCCGCCGGTCCACCCGGCACACCACGCTGGGCGTGGTGCTCTTCGTCATCGCCGTCGCGGCCTGGATCGTGGTGCCGCCGCTGCTGCCGCGCCCGACCACGGCCGGCCCCGACCTGCCGAACGTCGACCACCGGCTCATCGAGGCGCCGACCCTGGTCGGCTACCAGCTGCCGGCCCGGCTGACCGTCAACGAGGTGCCCTACGAGTACCAGCGCAGCGAGGAGTCGCCCACCGGCCGCGACCTGCTGCGGGTCGCGATCCCGCCCGACCGGCGGCCGCAGGCGCTCGCCTGGGCCACCGCGCGCGGCCAGGTCGGCACCGTCGTGGTGAGCGTGGACGGCAACGTGGTCAGTCACAGTCCCGGTGGCACGCTGGAGAGCGGGATCCTGCTCTCCCCGCACCGGGTGCACCTGGTGGTGCTCCGGGTCGTGGAGCCGACCACGATCACCCGGATCGGGCTCGCGATCTACCAATGGCCGTCACCGGTGTTCGACTCTCGGCCGGCGCGCACCTCGTAGGTGAAGCACTGCGACGCGTCCGCGCGCACGTGCACCCGATCGACGCCCGGACGGGACAGCAGGTCCTCCAGGAACGGCTGCAGGTCCTCGCCGTCCGGGACCCGGGTGATGTCGGCGTAGTCGAGCGAGCCGTCCGGGGCGTAGGTGCGCAGGATCCGCGGACCGCTCCGCAGCTGCTCGGGCAGCCGGCGCGGGTCGGCGTACCCGGGGCAGCCGGACCGGTGCACGAACACCGGGCCCACCTCCGCCCACGGCGACGGCTCGTCGAAGGGCCGGTACGACACCAGCGCGACGTCCTCGCCGGGCTCGGCGACCCGCAGGCAGCAGCGCAGCGGCTCCCAGCCGTGCACCGACCAGGCCTCGACCGGGTTGCCCAGGTCGTCGCGCCCGTCGCGCATCATCGCGCCCAGCCGCTCGGCGGGGATCGGGATCACCTGGAGGTCGGTCATGCGTCCATCCTGGGCCGCTCCGACCCCGAGTTCTGGCGGGTTTCGGACAACGCGGCGGGCGGTCCGGTTGCCGGGTTTCCGGGACGGGCGCGGGGCGGGTGGGGGTAGAGTCGACTACTTGCCGCTGAGGCCCCGCACCCACAGAGAACCGCCCAGGAGCAGTCAGTGTCCGTTGACCTGTCGGCCGCCCACGACAGCGTGGCGCAGCAGGAGCTCGCGCACGAGCAGGAGTTCGTGGACCGCGTCTACCAGCAGCTCGACCAGTCCACCCGCAACGCCGAGGCGTTGGCGCGCGAGGGCCACGGCCGCGGGACCCTGGGCCACGACGGCGGGCTGGTCGAGCGGGACGCGATGGTCTACCAGGCGTCCCGCCGGATCGCCACCCTGAACGCCGCCCACGAGGGCCTGGTCTTCGGCCGGCTGGACCTGTCCGCCGAGGGGGAGGACCCCCGCTACATCGGCCGGATCGGGCTGCGCGACGAGCACCGCGACTCGCTGCTGATCGACTGGCGCGCCCCGGCCGCCGCGGTGTTCTACCAGGCCACCGCCGCCGACCCGCAGGGCGTGGTACGGCGACGGGTGCTGCGGTGCACGGGCGCCCGGGTGGTCGCCGTCGAGGACGACCTGCTCGACCCCGAGGCCCCCAACGCCGACGCGCTGCCGGTGGTCGGCGAGGGTGCGCTGATGGCGCAGCTGTCCCGGGCCCGCGACCGCACCATGCACTCGATCGTGGCGACCATCCAGGCCGAGCAGGACCAGGCGATCCGCGCGCCCAGCAAGGGCGTGGTGCTGATCTCCGGCGGTCCGGGCACCGGCAAGACCGTGGTCGCGCTGCACCGGGCGGCCTATCTCCTCTACACCGACCGGCAGCGCTACGAGCGCGGCGGCGTGCTCGTGGTCGGCCCGTCCGGGGTGTTCATGCGCTACATCGAGCGGGTGCTGCCCTCGCTCGGCGAGACCGCGGTCGCGCTGCGCTCCCTCGGCGAGGTCGTCGACGGCATCCGCTCGTTCCGCCACGACGACCCGGCGGTCGCCGACGTCAAGGGCTCCGCCTCGATGGCCGAGCTGATGCGGCGTACGGCGCGGCAGGCGGTGCCCGGTGCGCCGCGCGAGCTGCGGGTGTTCTACCGCGACGACAACATCGTGCTCACCCCGCGCGACCTGAGCCAGGTCCGGCGTACCCTCCTCGGCCACGGCAAGCGCAACCGGCAGGTGCCCCGGGCGGCCTCGGCGCTCCTCGACGTGATGTGGCGGCAGGTGCGCGGCGACCGCGGCCGGGAGCGCGGGCGCGACGAGTTCAACGACGTGATGCTCGGGACGGCGGCGTTCGTCGACTTCGTGCTGACCTGGTGGCCCGCGCTCGACGCCACCCAGGTGCTCGGCTGGCTGCGCGACCCCGACCTGCTGGCCCGGGTCGCCGACGGGGTGCTGAGCACCGACCAGCAGGCGCTGCTCTCGAAGTCGTGGGGACCGGTGCAGGAGCCCGCGGAGTACCGCGTCACCGCCGACGACTGGTCGGTGGAGGACGTCGCGCTCCTCGACGAGCTGCGCTACCAGCTCGGCGACGTACCCGAGAAGCCCGCGAACCGGCAGGACGCCGACTTCGACCCGGTCGCGGAGCTGTTCGACGAGAACGTCCCCGAGCTGACCACGATCGCCGACCGCGACCTCGCCACCGGCCCGCGCACGTCGACCCGCACCGAGGACGACGGCTACGCGCACGTGCTCGTCGACGAGGCGCAGGACCTCACCCCGATGCAGTGGCGGATGGTCGGCCGGCGCGGCCGCACCGCGACCTGGACCGTCGTCGGCGACCCGGCGCAGTCGTCGTGGCCGGTGCCCGCGGACGCCGCGAGGGCCCGCGAGCAGGCGCTCGGCGACAAGGCCCGGCACCCGTTCCACCTGTCCACGAACTACCGGAACAGCAAGGAGATCTACGACTTCGCCGCCCGGTACGCCGAGCGCGTCGGCCTCGACGCCGACCTGCCCGACGCGGTCCGCGAGACCGGGGTCGAGCCGTCCGAGCGCACCGTCGTCGACCTCCGCGAGGGGGTCCGCGACGCGGTGACCGAGCTCGCCGAGGCGGTGCAGGGCACGGTCGGGATCGTCGTACCCGCCGCGCGTCGCACCCAGGTGCAGGGGTGGCTGGACTCCTGGACACACCTCGCCGACGACGCCGCCGGCGGGGCGCAGGCCCGGGTCGCGGTGCTCACCGGCCTGGAGACCAAGGGCCTGGAGTTCGACGGCATCGTGGTCGTCGCCCCCGACGAGATCGAGGCCGAGTCGGTCACCGGCCGCGCCACCCTCTACGTCGTCCTCACCCGCGCCACCCAGCGGATGGTCACCGTCACCACCTGACACTTCGGCGGGGACTAGAGTCCCGCGCATGAGCGGACCCACCCCCTCGTCCCAGGCGTCGACCGCGCTGGAGGCGTTGCTGGGGCACGAGGCGTGGGCGGCGATCCGGCTGCAGGACTCCCCGACGGTGACGCTGGTCGGCGGCCGGCGCAGCGAGGTCGAGCGGCTCGCCGACGTCCCCCTCGAGGAGGGGGTGCCGGCGGACGGCCGGCGGTTCGACCGGCTGCTGGCGATCCCGTTCCGGCAGGTGCGCGAGCGCGGGTTCGTCGCGCACGACGACGACACCCCGCTCACCGTGGTCGACGTCGACCTCGAGGCCGAGGTCCCCCTCGCCGGCCTGCTCGCCGCGCTGCCGCGCGAGGAGGTGGAGTTCGCCGACCGCGGCGGCTTCGACACCAGCGACGAGGAGTACGGCGTCGTGGTCGACGCCATCATCCGCGACGAGATCGGCAACGGCGAGGGTGCCAACCTGGTGGTCGGCCGGCACTACCGCGCGCAGGTCGAGGACTGGGACGCGCGCACGGCGCTGACCGTGTTCGGCCGGCTGCTGGAACGCGAGCGGGGGGCGTACTGGACCTTCGTGTTCTTCACCGGCGAGCGGTACCTGGTCGGCGCCAGCCCGGAGCGGCACGTCTCGGTGCACGGCGGCGACGTGCGGATGAACCCGATCAGCGGCACCTTCCGGCTGCGCGGCCTCGACGACCCGCGCGAGCGCAAGGAGCGGCTGCTGGAGTTCCTCGCCGACGAGAAGGAGATCTACGAGCTCTTCATGGTCGTCGACGAGGAGCTCAAGATGATGTGCGACATCTGCCACGAGGGCGGCCAGGTGCTCGGCCCCTACCTCAAGCCGATGACGCACCTGGTGCACACCGAGTACCTCCTCGCCGGCCGCACCGACCGCGACGTGCGCGACGTCCTCCGCGACACCATGTACGCCGCCACCGTGACCGGCTCGCCGGTGGAGAACGCCTGCCGGCTGATCGCGAAGTACGAGCCCGAGGGCCGCGGCTACTACGGCGCCGCGCTCGCGCTGCTCGGCCGGGACGAGCAGGGACGGCAGACCGCCGACTCGCCGATCGTGATCCGCACCGCCGACGTCGACCTGACCGGTCGGCTCAAGGTCACCGCCGGGGCCACCCTGGTGCGCGACTCCGAGGCGGCGTACGAGGTGGCGGAGACGCGCGCGAAGGCCGGCGGCATCCTCGCGGCGTTCGGTCTCGGCGCGCAGGCGACGGCCGCGGCGGAGGGGGTCGAGGAGCTGACCCGCGACGAGGACGTCCGCATCGCGCTCGGCGGCCGCAACCAGCGGCTCTCCCGGTTCTGGCTCACCGACCAGGGCGGCTCGCCGCCGGCGCCGGAGCTCAAGGGCCGCACCGCGGTGATCCTCGACGGCGAGGACGACTTCGTGAACATGCTGCGGCACGTGCTCTCCGTGCTCGGCATGACCTCGACCGTGGTGCGGCACGAGGACTACACGTCCGAGGCGATCGACGGCTTCGACCTGGTCGTCGTCGGCCCCGGCCCGGGCGACCCGCGCGAGTCCGACCACCCGAAGATCGCGGCGTTCTCCGCGGCGGTCGACGAGCTGCTGGCGACCGGGAGGCCGTTCCTGTCGGTGTGCCTCGGCCACCAGGTGCTGTGCAGCAGGCTCGGGATTCCCCTTGCCTACAAGGACATCGTCTTCCAGGGCACCCAGTCGAGGGTGGACCTCGGCGACCGCGAGGAGAACGTCGGCTTCTACAACACCTTCGTCGGCCGGGCCGGCGGCGACCTGCCCGCGCAGGTGTCGGTGTCCGCCGACCCGCAGAGCGGTGACATCCACGTGCTTCGCGGGCCGCACTACCGCGGCATCCAGTTCCACGCCGAGTCGATCCTCACCGAGCACGGCTACGACCTGCTGCACGACCTGGTCCTCGAGCTGCTGACATGATCAAGGCGGTCGTGGTGGACCACCACGACTCCTACACCTGGAACCTCGTGCACCTCGTCGCCGCGGTCACCGGCACGCTGCCCGAGGTCGTCGAGCACGACGAGGTCGCGGCCGCCGACCTGGCGGCGTACACCCATGTGGTGCTGTCGCCCGGGCCGGGCCGCCCCGACGACCCCCGCGACTTCGCGCTCGGGCGCGAGGTCTTCGAGCTCGACCGGCCGGTGCTCGGGGTGTGCCTGGGCATGCAGGCCCTCGTGCACGCGTACGGCGGTCGCGTCGGCCAGGTCGAGCCGGCGCACGGCGAGGTCGCCGAGGTCCGGCATGACGGGACCGGCGTGTTCGCCGGGCTGCCGTCGCCGTTCGACGCGGTGCGCTACCACTCGCTGGCGGCGCTGGAGGTGCCGCCGGCGCTGAGCGTGACCGCGCGCAGTGCGGACGACGTGGTGATGGGGGTGGCGCACCTCGAACGCCCGCAGTGGGGGGTGCAGTTCCACCCCGAGTCGGTGCTCACCGAGCACGGCCGGCGGATGCTGACGAGCTTCTTGGAGCTGCGATGAACATCGTGGACCGCTTCTCCGACCTCGCCGCGACGCACGACCGGATGTTCTGGCTCGACGGCGGCGGTGCCCGGGAGTGGTCCGGGCGCCGCTCGATCCTCGGCTTCCTGGGTCCCCACGACGTGTCGCTGACCTTCGACGCCGCGGCCCGCGCGGTGACCCGGCACCGGGGCGGCGGCAGCGAGGTGGCCGGCGACGACATGTTCGCGGTGCTCGCCGAGCACCTGGCCCGCGACGCCGGCGACCCGCACGTCCACTGGGTCGGCTATTTCGGCTACGCCGCCCGCACCGACCTGCCCGCGCGGCCCGCGCCCGACGCCGTCCCCGACGCGGTGTGGATGCGCGTCGAGGACCCGCTGTTCGTCACCCACGAGCCGACCGACCCGGTCCACCCGGTGCGACGCGGCGAGCAGCCGGGCCCGGTCCCGGACTGGTACGCCGACGCCTTCGAGCACGTGCAGCGCGAGCTGCGTCGCGGCAACAGCTACGAGGTGAACCTCACCTACCGCGAGTCCGTCACGTCGCACGTCGACCCGGTCGCGGCGTACCTCGCCCTGCGCACGGCGAACCCCGCGCCGTACGCCGGGTACCTGCAGCACCACGGCACGCACCTGCTGAGCAGCAGCCCGGAACGCTTCGTGACCCTCGACGCGCAGCGGTGGCTGGAGACCAAGCCGATCAAGGGCACCACGCCGCGCGGCGCCGACCCGGACGACGACGAGTCGCAGCGGCACCTGCTCGCCACCGATCCGAAGTTCCGGGCCGAGAACCTAATGATCGTCGACCTGCTCCGCAACGACCTGTCGATCGTGTGCGAGCCGGGCACCGTCGACGTACCGGTGCTGATGGACGTGGAGTCCTACGCCACCGTGCACCAGCTGGTGTCGACGGTCCGCGGCCGGCTGCGCCCGGAGGTGACGCCGGTCGAGGCGCTGCGGGCGCTGTTCCCGCCCGGCTCGATGACCGGGGCGCCGAAGCGCCGCACGATGGAGGTCATCGACGCCGTCGAGTCCTCCGCGCGCGGCGCGTACGCCGGCGCCTTCGGCTGGGTCGGCGCCGACGGCCGGGCCGACCTCGGCGTGGTGATCCGCACCCTGGTCGCGCGGCCCGAGGGCGACGGGTGGCGCTACACGCTCGGCACCGGCGGCGGGATCACGGTCCGCTCGGACGTCGAGGAGGAGTGGGCCGAGACCCGGTGGAAGGCCGACCGGCTGCGGGCCGTGACGACCCCCGCTGGTTGAGGAGCTCGCAGGCTCACGAGCTCCTCAACGAGCGCCAGGGTGGCCCTAGGAGTTCGCGGCCCCGCCGTCGCTGTCCAGGGTGACCTGCACGGTCCGGGTCTTGTCGCCGCTGGACACCACGGTCAGCGTCACCTTGTCGCCCGGCCGGTGGCCGCGGATGGTGGCGACCAGCGAGTCCGCACCGGTGATCACGTCGTCGTTCACCTTGGTGACCACGTCGCCGCGCTTCAGGCCGGCCTTCTCGGCGGCCGAGCCCTGGTTCACCGACTCGATGCCGGCGCCGGTGAGCAGCCCGTTGTTGCTGGACGCGTCGGTCACCTGCACGCCGATCCGGGCGTGGGTCGGGGTCTCGCTGTGCCGCAGCTCCTGCACGACCGGCCACACCGGGGTGATCGGGATCGCGAAGCCGAGGCCGATCGAGCCGCCCTGCGACTCGACGCCGCTGGACGCGGTCCGGATCGAGGAGTTGATCCCGATCACGTTGCCGTTCATGTCCACCAGCGGGCCACCGGAGTTGCCCGGGTTGATCGCGGCGTCGGTCTGGATGGCCGGGTACGTCGTGTCCTGGCTCTGCCCGTCCTGGGTGCCGACCGACACCGGCCGGTTCAGGGCGCTGACGATGCCGCTGGTGACGGTCGCCTCGAGCCCGAACGGCGAGCCCACCGCGACGACCGGCTCGCCGACCGACAGCTTGTCCGAGTGCCCGATGCTCGCCGGCTGCAGGCCGGAGACGCCGTCGACCTTGATCACCGCGAGGTCGGTGAGCGGGTCGGTGCCGACGACGGTGGCCTTCTTGGCGGAGCCGTCGTTGAAGTTCACCGAGATCTGGCCGCCCTGCGAGGCGATGTCGACCACGTGGTTGTTGGTGAGGACCTCGCCGTCGGAGGAGATCACCACGCCGGAGCCGGAGCCCTGGCCCTGCTGGCCGGAGACGTTGATCTTGACCACCGAGGGCAGCACCTTGTTCGCCACCGCCTCGGCGCTGTCCGGGTCCACCGGCGCCTTCTTCTGGTTCACCACCGACGAGCTGGACGCCGGTGACGACGACGAGGGGGAGTCGCCACCGACCGCGTCGCTCACCAGCGAGAAGCCGGCCGCGCCGACGACCCCGGCGAGCCCGCCGACGGCGAGCGCCGCCACCAGGATCGCGGCGACCACACCGGCGCCGGGCCGCGAGCGACGCTCCTCGCGCCGCGGCTCGTCGGGCCGGGACGAGGCGAAGAACGGCCCCTGCGGCGGCGACGCGTAGGGCGAGCGCGGCTCGTCGTACCGGCGCTCGTCGTACCGGTGGGTGGTCTCGGGGGAGAGCCGCTGCGTGTCGTCCTGCTGCGGGCGGGGGTCGTTCTCAGTCATGCCTCCAGCCTGGCGGGCCGGGCTTAATCGACTCTGAGAAGTCGCTAGGACCCTTGTGTGACTGTGCTGTCCGCGCGGACGCGCTCGGAGGCGGGCGCCTCGACGGAGCCGGGCACGCTGAACCAGAACGACGCACCGCCCTCGGGCGTGTGGCCGGCCCGCACGTCGCCGCCGTGCCGCTCGGCCACCTGCCGCACGATCGCCAGACCCAGCCCGGAGCCGGGCATGGTGCGCGAGTCGCGGGAGCGGTAGAACCGGTCGAACACGTGCGGCAGGTCCTCCTCGGCGATGCCGTGCCCCTGGTCGGCGACCAGCAGCGTGCCCTCCTCGAGCCGCACCGTGACCACGCCGAGCGGCGGGCTCCACTTGGCGGCGTTGTCGAGCAGGTTGGTGACCGCGCGCTCCAGCGCGTTCGGCTCGCCCGTGACCCACCACGCGTCGGTGTGCACGTCGAACTCCAGCGACGACGCGCGGCGGCGGACCCGCTGCACCGCGCGGTCGGTGATGTCGGCGAGGTCGACCGGCTCGAGGGTCACGTGCACGGAGTCCTCGCGGGCGAGCTCGGTGAGGTCGCCGATCAGCGTGGTGAGCTCCTCGATCTGGAAGCGCACGTCGTCGAGCAGCTCGGTGCGCGCCGACTCCGACAGCCCGCCCTGCCGGTCGGCCTGGGTGAGCAGGTCGAGGTTCGTGCGCAGCGACGTGAGCGGGGTGCGCAGCTCGTGGCCGGCGTCGGCGACGAGCCGGCGCTGCCGGTCGCGCGACGCGGACAGCGCGGCGAGCATCGCGTTGAACGCCCGCGCCATCCGGGCGATCTCGTCGTTGCCCTCCACCTCGATCGGCTCGAGCTTGTCGGTGCGGGCGATCCGCTCGGCGGCGTCGGTGAGCCGGCGTACCGGCCGCAGCCCGTTGCGCGCCACGCCCCAGCCGGCCAGCGCGGCCGCGATCACCCCGGCGAGCCCGAAGATCAGCATCACCAGGCCGAGCTTGTTCAGGGAGTCCTCGTTGGCCGCCATCGACTGGGCGATCACCAGCGCGTAGCCGGGCTCCGAGGCCGGCACCGTGGTGACCCGGTAGTCGCCGTTGTCGGTCGAGACCGTCCGGCAGGAGAAGTCGCTCTTGCCGGCGGCCACCGCGGCCTCGGGGCCGCCGAGGTGGATGTCGCCCTGCGGCGCCTTGGCGGTCACCCCCTCGCCGTCTGCGTTGAT
This sequence comes from Nocardioidaceae bacterium, assembly GCA_013361955.1. GTDB lineage: Bacteria > Actinomycetota > Actinomycetes > Propionibacteriales > Nocardioidaceae > Nocardioides_B. The sequence goes on along the minus strand of JABFXA010000418.1, from coordinate 1,630 downwards.
GTAGGCCACCGCGGTGTCCGTGGCGCCGAGCATCCACGCGGGGATGTTGCGGATCGTGCCGTAGTCGATCGGGTACTGCGAGACCACCTCGGCGCGGCTGCGCAGCGACTGGTCCATCGACGACTGCAGCTGGTGCCGGACGGTCATGTACGCCGCGAACGACACCAGCGCGACCGAGACGCCGACCGCGAAGGTCGTCAACAGGATCACTCGGCTGGCGAGCGACCTCCGGTAGTGGAACCGGGGCATGGCTCAGCCCTCTTTGAGCACGTAGCCCACGCCGCGCACCGTGTGGATCAGGCGGGGCTCGCCCTCGGCCTCGGTCTTGCGGCGCAGGTACCCGACGTACACCTCGAGGGAGTTGGCGGTGGTGGGGAAGTCGTAGCCCCACACCTCCTCGAGGATGAAGGAGCGGTCGAGCACCCGGCGCGGACGGCGCAGGAACATCTCGAGCAGCGTGAACTCGGTGCGGGTCAGCTCGATCGGGCGCTCGCCGCGGCGCACCTCACGGGTGGCGGCGTTGAGGGTGAGGTCGGAGAACGCCAGCACCTCCTCGTCGAGCTCGTCGGCCGTCGGCTGCACCCGCCGCAGCAGGGCCCGCAGCCGGGCCAGCAGCTCCTCGAGCGCGAACGGCTTGGTGAGGTAGTCGTCGGCGCCGGCATCCAGGCCCTCGACCCGGTCGCCCACCGAGTCGCGGGCGGTCAGCACCAGGATCGGCAGGTCGTTGCCGGCGGTGCGCAGCGCGCGGGTGGTCTCGATGCCGTCGAGCCGCGGCATCATCACGTCGATCACCAGGGCGTCGGGCAGGGTGCCGGCGATGCTGGCCAGCGCCTCCGCCCCGTCGTTGGCGAGGCTCACGGCGTACCCGTTGAACTCCAGCGACCGCCTGAGCGACTCCCGCACCGCCTTGTCGTCGTCGACGACGAGGACACGCGGGGTGGGCTGCGTCGGGGCACCGGTGGTCACGACACCACTGTGCCACCGCTGCCTGAGTCATGGCTGAGAGTCAGACCCCTGTCGTGCTGAGGCGGTACGCCGTCCGCCCGGCGCCGGAGGCCGTCGACGAGGGTGCGCGGCCCGCCGGTCGCGTCGGCCAGCCAGTCCACCAGCCGCTCCACGCGGACCACGCCGACCAGCCGGCCGTCGTCGTCGACGCACATCACCGGGCGGAACCGCTGCCCGGGCACCCGGGTGACCGCGCGGCGGGCGGTCTCGGCGATCGAGCTGTCCGGGCCGGTGTGCTGCGTCCCGGTGAGCGCGTGCACGCCGTCGGCGTCGACCACCGCGACCGGCCGGGACAGCGCGTCCACCAGCACCACCGGCTCCGCTTCGGGGTCGTGCCGGGCGAACGCGGTGTGCGCACTGGCCCGGTCGCGGACCACCGGCGGCTCCTCCACGAGCAGCCCGACGGTGCCGGGTCGGGGCCGCTGCTCGCGGCCGCGCAGGTGCTCGTGGGTGGCCAGGTCGAGCTGTGGCCAGGGCTGCTCGGGCCGGGCCAGCAGGTAGCCCTGCGCCAGCGTCACCCCGAGCGACACGATGGTGTCCAGCTCGGCGCCGTCCTCGACGCCCTCGGCCAGCACCTCGGCCCGCACCCGCGAGGCGAAGCCTCCGATCATCTCCACCAGCGCCC
>JABFXA010000272.1 GCA_013361955.1 Nocardioidaceae bacterium | reverse complement strand
CGGCGGCGGGGCCTGGGTGGTCTCCGCCGTGCTGGTGTTGCGGGGGGTCTCCGCGTTCGGGCTGGTGGCGGGCCGGCTGGTCCCCGCCGGCTCGGCGGTGGTGGCCCGGTGGCCGCCGGCGGGCCTGGCGGTGGGCTTCCTCGCGGTGACGCCGCCGCGACTGCGCCCGGCGTTCCTGGTCGGCCTGGTGCTGGCCGCGTCGGTCGCCGGTGCGGCCGGAGGGCGCGATCCGCTGCTGCTGGTCGCGCTCTCGCTGGCGAACGCGGTCGAGGCCGGGCTGGTGATCGCTCTGCTCACCCGGGCCGGCACCACCGGCGTACGGCTGCGCAGCCTCGAGGACCTCTGGCGGTTCCTGGCGGCGACCGTGGTGGGGGTCGTGGTCGTCGGGGTGCTGGCCGGGTTCGCGGTGGTGCTGATGGCCGACCAGGGTGACTTCGGCGAGACGTTCCGCGCGGTGGCCGCGGCGCACGCCGCCTCGATCCTGCTGATCGCCCCGCTCGGCATGGACGTCGGCGCGCCCGGCGTACGTCGCAGCCGGCCGGAGATCGCCGCGCACGTGCTCGTGGTCGTCTCGGGCGTCGCGCTGACGTTCGCGCCGGCCCAGGCGCTGCCGCTGGTGTTCCTGCCGGTCCCGCTGCTGGTGTGGAGCGCGATGCGGATGCCGCTGCGGGTGGTCAGCGTCGAGCTGGCGCTGGCGGGCGGGATCGCCTCGCTGCTGACCAGCGTGGGGGCCGGGCCGATCGCCGAGGACCAGATCCGCGACCAGCTCGGCACCGCGACCACGACCGCGGTGCTGCAGGCCTACCTCGTGGTGCTGGCCCTGGTCGCGCTGCCGCTGACGCTGGCGAACCAGCAGCGCCGGGAGGCGCTCGCGATGGCACGGGCGGGCGAGAGCCTGTTCCGGCGCAGCTTCTCCGACTCGCTGATCGGGATGGTGCTGCTGCGCGACAGCCCGGCCGGGCTGCTGGTCGAGGAGGTCAACCGGCGCGGCGCCCAGCTGCTCGGGTCGACCGAGCACGCGTTGCTCGGCCGGCCCTGGCAGCAGGCGCTCCCGGCCTCGGAGCGCGACCGGTTCGAGACCGCGGCCGGACGGGTGCTGGCCGGCGAGGAGCCAGGCTGGCTGGAGGGGGTGTCGCTGCGCGGCGGTGACACCTGGGCGCGGGTGGCCGTGTCGCCGCTGGCGCGGCCGGGGGAGGAGCGGATGCTCACCCTGCAGCTCGTCGACCTCACCGGGGAACGGCAGGCGCAGCGCAGCCTGGTCGCAGAGCGCGACTTCACCGCGGCCGTGCTCGACAGCACCGCGATGCTGGTCGTGGTCGTGGACCGCGACGGCCGGGTCGCGCGGTACAACGCGGGTGCTGAGCGGCTCAGCGGCCTGCTCGCCGACGAGGTCCGCGGCCGGCCGGTCGAGGTGGTGCTCGGCACGGCGCTGGCCGGCCGGGTACGGCGGGCGCTCAGCGGGCACGCCCGCCGCCCGGAGGAGGCGGCCGAGGCCTTCGAGGAGGACTGGCCGACCCGGCACGGCGACCGGCACACGGTGGCCTGGTCCTGCGCGTTCCTCGACCACGCCGACCGGGAGTCGCCGCTGGTGATGACCGGCGTCGACGTCACCGAGCAGCGGGCCGCGCAGTCGCTGTTCCGCGACGTCGTCGGCGCCACCACCGGCACCTCGATCATCGGCACCGACAAGCACGGCACGGTCACCTTCTTCAACCCGGGCGCCGAGAACCTGCTCGGCTGGACGGCCGAGGAGGTCGTCGGCAAGGCGACGCCGGAGCTGTTCCACGACCCCTCGGAGATGGCGGCGCGGGCCGCGGCCCACCCCGACGGCACGACGTTCGGGTTGCTGGTGGAGGGCGTGAGCCCGGGCACCGCGGGTCCGAAGCGGGACTGGCGCTACGTCCGGAAGGACGGCACGCCGATCGTCATGTCGCTCACCGTCAGCGCGATCACCGACGGCAGCGGGCGGGTGGTCGGGTACCTCGGGGTGGCCGAGGACGTCACCGAACGGGCCCGGGCGGAGGCGGTGCTGCGCGACGCGCTCGCCCGCGAGCGGGAGGCCGTGGAGCGGCTCAACGAGGTGGACCGCTCGAAGACCGACTTCGTGTCGTCGGTGAGCCACGAGCTGCGGACCCCGATCACCAGCGTGCTCGGCTACACCCAGCTGCTGCAGCGCGGCTCGGGCGGACCGCTCTCGGACCGGCAGGCCGACCTGCTGCGCCGGGTGGAGAGCAACGGGCTGCGGCTGCAGGCGCTGATCGAGGACCTGCTCACGCTGTCCCGCATTGAGGCCGGCACCTTCGAGATGAGCACCGCCCGGGTCGGCCTGGGCCGGGTGCTGCGCCGGGCCGCCGAGGCGGCCGACGGGCTGCGCCACGACCGGGACCTGCGCTGGCGGCTGGACGAGGGGCCCGAGCCGCTGACCGTCGAGGGCGACGAGGACCAGCTCGACCGGGCGGTGCTGAACCTGCTGTCGAACGCGATCAAGTTCACCCCCGACGGCGGCGCGGTGGCCGTGTCGATGCGGCCCGACCACGACACCGGGGAGGCGGTGGTCGAGGTCTGCGACACCGGCATCGGGATCCGGCGCGAGGAGCAGCACCAGCTCTTCACCCGGTTCTTCCGCTCCTCGAGCGCGCAGCAGCGGGCGATCCCGGGCACCGGCCTCGGGCTGTCGATCGTGCGCAGCATCGTGGAGGGCCACCAGGGCACGGTGCGGGTCACCTCCGACGCCGACGAGGGCACCACCGTCGAGGTGCGGCTGCCCCTGGTCCCGGCTAGTCCGTCGGCTCCACCAGGGCGCGGACCCGGCGGCTGAGCTCCAGCGGGTTGAACGGCTTCACCAGGTAGTCGTCGGCGCCCGCGGCGTACCCCGCGTTGATGTCCTGGTCGCGGGCGCGGGCGGTGAGCAGCATGATCGGCAGGCCGCCGATCTGCTCGTCGGACCGGATCCGCCGGCACACCTCCAGCCCGCTCAGCTCGCCGGGCATGCTCACGTCGAGCAGCAGCAGGTCGGGGCGCTCGCGGCGGCACATCTCCAGGGCGGAGTGCCCGTCGGGTACGGCGACGGTCGCGTAGCCCTCCTCGCCGAGGATCAGCTCGACCAGCTCACGGATGTCGCGGTCGTCCTCCGCGATGGCGACGGTGCTCAACGTGTCTCGGCTCCCGTGGGTCGGCCTCACCCCGGGCCACCTGGTCCGACGCGACGTACAGGTCTCGTTTCTACCTCGGGTCGCGGTCGGCCTCCAACATCTCCCGGACGGAGCCCACCAGGCTGCCGGCCCGGTCGACGAGGTGCATGCTGCGCCGCAGCTGGACGAGCACCTTCTCGCTGTCGGGCGAGGGCTCGATGCGGCCGGCGCCCTCGGTGGCCAGGTGCAACGCCAGCTGGAGCGCGGTGAGCACGTTGTTGAGGTCGTGCACGACGGCGGTGTCGGGCGCCGGGCCGGTGCGGGTCGGGGCGGTGTCGTCCGGTGCGCCGTCATTGACCGGCGCGGGGTCGGGCAGCCAGCGGTAGCCGGCCCCGCTCTCGGTGCGCACGTAGCGCGGGGTCGAGGCGGCGTCGCCGAGCTTCGCGCGGAGCGAGCGGATGTGTGTGCGCAGCGCCTGCCGGCTCTCGTCGCCGTGCCGGTCGCCCCAGACCTGGGCCAGCAGCCAGCGGTGCGTCAGCAGCTTGCCGGGGTGGGTGACCATCGCCTGGAGCAGCTGCCACTCGGTCGGGGTCAGCCGCAGCGGTTCTCCGTCGAGCTCGACCGTGCCGCCGGGCAGGTCGACCACCAGTGGCCCGAAGTCCAGCCGGTGCTCGGCGTCGTCACGGACCTGTCGCCGGTGCAGCGCGCGCAGCCGGGCGGTCAGCTCGGGGAAGCCGAACGGCTTCTCCAGGAAGTCGTCGGCGCCGCCGTCGAGGGCGGCGACCTTGCGCTCCTCGTCGGTGTCGCCGGACAGGATCAGGATGGGTACGTCGAGCCAGCCGCGCAGCCTGCGAACCACCTCGACGCCGTCGATGTCGGGCAGCCAGAGGTCGAGCACGACCAGGTCGGGGGCCTGCGCGGCGGCCAGGTCGACCGCCTCGACGCCGTTGCTCGCGGTCAGCACCCGCTCGCCCTGGCCCTCGAGCGCCCGGCGGAGCGCGGTGAGCACCTGCGGCTCGTCGTCGACCACCAGCACCGTCGCCACCCCCCGATGCTAGTGACAGGCTCCAGGGATCTTCACGCTTTCTTCACGACCTGCGACGGATCGGACATGCCTTCCTCACGGCCGACCCCGCACCATGGAGGTCGAGACAGTCGGGCGCGCGGTTCGTTTCCCCCGTCGAACCGGGCCCCGGCTGTCTCTTTCGTGGGAGGGGGCTCGGCGCCTGAACCCCCCGTGCGGTCGCCGAGCTCTCCCCCCTTCCCAGGCCCGGGTTGCCTCCGATACTGGATAGCTTTCAGTGACCCAGAGGTCACTGATACATATCCAATGTCGGGGTCAGCCGAGCGCGAGCAGCACCGCGGCGAGCAGCGGCAGCACCACCACCAGACCGGTGAGCACCCCGGTCGCCCGCGCGGTGGGCAGGTCGACCCCGGCCCGGATCGCGCGCTCGTTGCTGCGGTAGCGGCGGAACCCGGCGACCCCCGTGAAGGACCCCACCACGACCAGGGCCATGCCGAGCAGGATCCGCACCGCGTCGTGGCCCTCGGTGAGGAACTGCAGCACGCCCAGGCCGGCGATCTGCAGCGCCAGCCCGGTGCGCGACCAGGCCAGGAAGGTCCGCTCGTTGGCCAGCAGGAACCGGTAGTCGACCGGGCTCGGCGTCGGCTCGTCCACGGCGGTCAGTCTGCCGGTACCGTCCACCGGTGCGCATGTTCACCGCCCTCGTGCCGCCGACCGACGCGGTGGAGGACCTCGCGGCGTTCCTCGGCCCGCGGCAGGAGGCCGGCCAGGACCTGCGGTGGACGACGCCCGAGCAGTGGCACCTGACGCTGGCGTTCATGGCCGAGGTCGCCGACCGGCACCTCGACGACCTGGTGGCGCGGCTTACCCGCGCGGAGGCCCGCCGTACGCCGTTCGACGTCACGCTGGGCGGGGGCGGGGCGTTCCCCAACGCGGGCCGCGCCAAGGTGCTGTTCCTCGGCGTGGACGCGACGGACGCCGAGGAGCTGCGCCGGGTCGCGACCGGGGCGCGGGCGGCCGCGGCGAAGGCGGGCGCGGACCCCGACGGCGGCCGGTTCCACCCGCACGTGACCCTCGCCCGGATGCGCCGCCCCGTCGAGGCGACGCGATGGATCCGGGTGCTCGACGCCTACCGCGGTCCGACCTGGCCGGCCCGCGAGGTCGCGCTGATCGCCTCGCACCTGGGGGAGGGGCCGCGGAGGAGGCCGAGGTACGAGGTGGTCGAGACGTTCGCGCTGGGACGCGCTCAGACGTAGCCCGCGAACCGCACGCCCCGGTGCGCCGCGAGCCGCTCCGCCTCGTCGTCGAGGCCGGCCGGCCGGTCGCGGTCGTGCCAGAGCGTGAGCGCGATCCGCAGCCGGGCACCCGACGCCCGCGGCCGCCAGGACCCCACCACCTCGTGACCGGCGAGCACCCCGCCGGGGCGGCCGAGCGTGCGCCACAGGTCCTTGCGGGCGGCCTCGTCGGGCACCACCAGGTCGCGGTCGCGGCCCTGCAGGAACAGGTCGAACGGCCCCAGCAGCCGGGTCGTCGAGGCGTCCGCGCCGGTGAGGCCGTCGAGGTCGTCGGCCAGCACCTCGGCCGCGGTGCCGTCGACGTCGACCGGCGCGGTGTCCTCCGGCCAGCGCCCGGCGACCTCCTTCACCGGCGCGTCGAGGTACCCGGCGACGTGCTTGGGGGTGCTGGGGCCGAGCAGCCGGAGCACGGCGCGGACCGGGTCGAGGTGCGCCGGCACCTGCTTCGCCGGGCCCCGCCAGCGCGGCAGCCGACGCAGCACCGGCGGCGACGTACCGGGCTCCAGCTCCAGCCCGGCGCGCAGCGCGGCCAGCCGGAACGGCTGCTCGTAGGCGTGTGTCGCGTTGCACGGCCGGCACCAGCGCAGGTACGGCGGGTCGAGCCGCTCGGTGAGCCGGGTCGACAGCTCGCCCTTCACGGTCGGGGAACGCACGATGTCGCGCATCTCGCCGGCGATCCGGTCCAGCGCCTCGGTCACCGGGATGCCGGCCGCTGTGAGCGGCTTGGAGGCGTCGAAGACCCGCTTCGCGGCGTCGGTGTCGCTCCACGGGGCGGTGGCGGCCGCGACCTGCGCCGCCTCGGAGCGCCGGTAGGCGTGCGGGGCGCCGCGGAACGTCCACGCCCGGAACAGCGCGTCGGGGTCGACCGCGGTCCCCCGGATCGCCAGCGCCCACGCGGCCCCGTCGGGCCCGGTGTCCTGCACGCCGACGTCGAGCGCCGCCGCGTCGGGGTGGCTGCCGGAGCGGTCGAGCTGCTGGGCGTGCACCCGGAACCGCAGCACCTGGTCCCGCGTCACGCTCGGCATGCACCCATCCTGCCGGGCTCTTCTGGTCTCGAGGCTCGCGGTGGGCCCGCTCGCACCTCGACCAACCGGATGGCGCGCATGGCACCCTGTGTGCCGTGCACGTGACCCGGATCGGACTGACCGCGCTCAAGGGAGCCCGGCACGTCGACCGCGCGACGGTCGACCTGGGGCCCGACGGACCGGTGGGGGACCGGGTGTTCTGCCTGGTCGACCCGGGGCGGGCCCGGGTGCTGCGCACGGTGGAGAACCCGACGCTGGTCCGGACCAGCGCGGCCTGGGACGCCGGCGTGCTGACCGTGACGTTCCCGGGCCGCACGGTCGAGGGCACCCCGGCGCCGACCGGCGAGATCCGCAAGGTCGACTACTGGGGCCGGGTGGTCGCCCTGGAGCTGCTCGACGGCCCGTGGGCCGAGGCGTACTCCGCGCACCTCGGCTACGACGTCCGGCTGGCGCGGTCCGCCCCCGGCGACGTGGTGTACGGCGGGTCGGTCAGCCTGGTCACCACCGGCTCGCTGGCGGAGCTGTCCGCGCGGCTGGGGCGGCCCGTCGACGACGCGCAGTTCCGGGCCACGTTCACGGTGCACACCGAAACTCCCTACCAGGAAGACGGCTGGGCCGGGCGGCGGCTGCGGCTCGGCGAGGCCGAGGTGCAGGTGCGCGGACCGTTGCCCCGCTGCAACGTCGTGGACCTCGACCCGGACACCGGCGGACGGCGGTCACAGGCCCTCCGCACGCTGGCCGACTATCGTCGGCACCACAACGAGGTCCTGTTCGGGGTGGACGCCGTCGTGACGCGGCCGGGCCACGTCCGGATCGGCGACGCCGTGCGGGACGAGCCGGAGAGGGGCTGAGGGTGCCGTACCTGCTGCGGGTCGAGCTGCCCGACGTCCCGGGGTCGCTGGGCCGGGTCGCGACCGCCATCGGTGAGGCCGGCGGCGACATCGAGGCCATCGAGATCGTCGAGCACCGCCGCGACGGCACCGCCGTCGACGATGTGCTGCTCGAGACGGCGCCCGGCGTGATGCCCGACTCGCTGGTGTCCGCCTGCAACACCCTCGACGGGGTGCAGGTGCTCTGGGTGTCCCGGTACGGCGCGGGCGGCAACCTGTTCCTCGACCTCGAGGCCGTCGAGACGCTCACCCAGAACCCCAGCACCGCCCTCGACGAGCTCGTCGACCTGCTGCCGATCACGTTCCGCGCCGACTGGGCGATGCGGCTGCGACGCAGGGGCGTCGACGTCCAGGTGCGGCACCGCACGTCCGCGGCGCCGCAGGCCACCGACGGGCACCCCGAGTGGTTCCCGGCCACGCACGCCGCGCGGGTGGAGCTGCCGCCCGACTGGGCGCAGTCCTACGAGGGCACCCTGCTCGCGGCCGCGCCGATCGGCGACGAGGAGGAGCTGGTGCTCTTCGGCCGCCGCGGCGGGCCCGACGTGCTCGACTCCGAGCTGGCCCGGCTCGGCCACCTCGCCGCGCTCGCCGTCTCGATCCGCAAGGGGAGCTGACGTGGCGGCGCTCGGCATCACCGGGTCGACCGGCCGGCTGGGCGGCCGGATCGCCCGGCTGCTCGCCGCCGCCGACGTCGAGCAGCGGCTGCTGTGCCGCAGCCCGGCGAAGGCGCCGACGCTGCCGCGCACCGAGGTGGTGCCCGCGACGTACGCCGACCG
>JABFXA010000288.1 GCA_013361955.1 Nocardioidaceae bacterium | reverse complement strand
AGCGCGGGTTCACCGGGACCGCGACCAGCCCGGCCCGGAGGATGCCGAGGTACAGCGTGACCAGCTCGGTGCGGTTGGCCAGCGCGAGCAGCACCCGGTAGCCGGCGACCAGGCCCATCGCGTTCAGGCCCTGCGCGACCCGGTCGACCTCGGCGTCCAGCTCCGCCCAGGTGGTCCGTCGTCCGGTCGACGCCTCCACGAGGGCGACGCGGTCGCCGGACCCGGCGGCCGCACGTGACACGAGCTCGGCGAGGTGGGCGGTCACCCCTCCAATCTATGGGCTCGCGCGTCCGCGTCTCGCCCCGGTCTCCCCGGTGGGCGAGCCTGCCGGGCGCTGCCACCGAGCCACTACTGTTCAGCACGTGAACGCCGCTCGGGCCAGGGGCCGGACCTCGACGCGCCCCGACCTGCGCAGCCGCTCGACCCTGGCCGGCGAGGCCGCGGCCGCCGCGGCGGAGGTGGAGACCAGCCTCGCGGTGCCGCCCGACCCGCAGGCCGCCGCCTTCTTCGACGTCGACAACACCGTCATGCAGGGCGCCTCGATCTTCCACCTCGCCCGTGGGCTGCACCGGCGCCGGTTCTTCACCACCCGGGAGATCCTCGGCGCGGCGTGGAAGCAGGCGTACTTCCGGGTGGTCGGCGTCGAGGACCCCGAGCACGTCCAGGAGGCGCGGGCCTCCGCGCTGGCGTTCATCAAGGGCCACGAGGTGCGCGAGCTCGAGGCGCTCGGCGAGGAGATCTTCGACGAGGCGATGGCGCACCGGATCTGGCCGGGCACCCGGGCGTTGGCGCAGATGCACCTCGACCAGGGACAGCGGGTGTGGCTGGTCACCGCGGCGCCGGTCGAGATCGCCCGGATCATCGCGCACCGGCTCGGGCTGACCGGGGCGCTCGGCACCGTCTCCGAGCACGAGGAGGGCGTCTACACCGGCCGGCTCGTCGGCGACCTGCTGCACGGCCCGGCGAAGGCCGAGGCGGTCAAGGCGCTGGCCGAGCGGGAGGGCCTCGACCTGGCCCGGTGCGCGGCGTACTCCGACTCCTACAACGACCTGCCGATGCTGTCGCTGGTCGGCGACCCCTGCGTGATCAACCCGGACGCCCGGCTGCGCGACCACGCCCGGGCCGAGGGCTGGCGGATCCGCGACTACCGGACGGGGCGGAAGGCGGCCCGGGCCGGGCTGGTCACGGCCGGTCTGGCAGGGGCCGCGACCGGCGCCGTGGCGGCCGCGGTGGCGCTGCGCCGGCGGGGTCGCTGAGCCGCCCGGTATCGGCCGTTGTGTATCTGTTCCGTTCGCGGGTTTGACGCCGGCCGGGGGTGGCATGATCGACTGTGACCTGGCCCACTGCAGGATGTGCAACTCGTAGTTACTCTCGGGTTCAGCACAACGGTCACGAGGGGGCGTGGCAGGGAGCCCGGCGGTAGCTGTCCGCCGGGGAGGGAGTTCGATGTACACGCGCGCGAGCGAGTTCCAGCGCGGCCTCGAGGCCTTGCGCTCCGCTCTCGCGAGCGTGCTCGACCCGGTCGGCGCCGCGCAGCCCGCGGCGGCGGTCGGCGGAGCACGAGGGTTCCTGCTCCTCAGCGAGGCGATCGACCTCGACCCGGCGGTGGGCAGCGGCCCGGCCGGCGTACCCCACGGGCCCGACGCGGACCTGGCCGCCTCCTCGGAGAGCGACGAGGCCGAGGGCAGCCGGATCATCGCGCTCGTCGAGCTGGCCCGCGGCGGCGACACCGAGGCGTTCGGGCAGCTCTTCGACCACTACCACACCGCGGTGTACCGGTTCGTGTACTACCGCGTCGGCTCGGTCGCGCTCGCCGAGGACCTGATGTCCGAGACGTTCTTCCGGGCGCTGCGCGGGATGGGCTCGTTCCGCTGGCAGGGCAAGGACTTCGGCGCCTGGCTGATGACCATCGCGCGCAACCTGACCACCGACCACTTCAAGTCCGGGCGGACCCGCCTCGAGTACGCCACCGAGGACATGACCGCGCACGACGACGTCACCGAGGGGCCGGAGACCTCGGTGCTCGCGTCGCTGACCAACGAGGTGCTGCTGACCGCGCTCAAGGAGCTGCCCACCGAGCAGCAGGAGTGCCTGATCATGCGGTTCCTCCAGGGCCTGTCCATCGCCGAGACCGCGTCGGTGCTCGGTCGCAGCGACGGGGCGATCAAGCAGCTGCAGCTGCGCGGGGTCCGCAACCTCGCCAAGCTGCTCCCCGAGGGGATCCGATGAGCACCGGGGCGTGGGCTGCGTCACGCCCCGGTCCAGACCGGGTTGACCCCGTAACCTCCGGTTCGCATCCGTCGTTGTCGCTGCTGAACGGCTCCACCCGACGGCCGCACCGGCTGTCCCGTCAGCGAGGAAACCAGCCATGACCGCCCTGTTCCGCCCCCGGCAGCGCACGGAGGTCTTCGCCGCGCGCGTCGACGGGGCCGACCGCGTCGTCCGCGCCGACGCGGAGGTCGAGCGGCTGGTCGGGGTGGCCACGACGCTGCGGACGTTCGCCGAGAGCCCGGTGCAGCAGGCCGTGGCGGCACCCCGCGACGAGTTCGTCGCCGACCTGCGCGCCCGGCTCCTCGCCGAGACCGCGGTCGTGCTCACCCCCGAGAACCGCTCGCTCCGGCTGCCCGAGCGCCGTCGCGGCACCCGCGAGCGCAAGCTGGTCGCGGTCGCGACCGCCGCGGTGATCCTCGGCGGCACCGCCGGCGTCGCCACCGCCGCGCAGAGTGCGCTTCCGGGCGACGCCCTCTACCCGCTGAAGCGCGGCATCGAGCGCGCCGAGACCGGGCTGGCCTCCAACGACGCCGGCCGCGGCCGCGACCTGCTGAGCTCCGCGACCGACCGGCTCGACGAGGTCGACCGGCTGCTGGCCCGCCGTGCGCCGACCGCGTCGCCGCAGATCCCGGGCACCCTCCACGACTTCTCGGCGCAGGCCCGCGAGGGCTCCGGCCTGCTGCTGACGTCGTACGACGAGTCGCAGGACCCGGCCACCATCGACGCGGTGCGCCGGTTCGCGGCCGACGGGCTCGCCACCCTGCGCGCCATGTCGACGACCGCGCCGCCCGACGCCCGAGACGAGCTCCGCGACGCCGCGAACACGCTCCGCGACATCGACCGGCAGGCCCGCGCGCTGTGCGACTCCTGCTCCGACCTGCCACCGCTGCACGTGCCCCGGCTGTTCCTGGTCTCGGCCGACGCCCAGCGGGCGCTGGCGCGGGCCGGCAGCGACGCCACCCCGCTCGACAACAGCCACCCGGTGATCGTGCCGAAGGACGCCCTGCACGCGGTCGAGGAGGTCGGGTCCCGGCTCACCAACGGCGCCACCTCCGGCCCGGCGCCGGCTCCGGGCGGGTCCTCGCCGACCACGGGCCCGCAGGGTCCGGCCCTGCCGACACCCACCGGCAGCCCGAAGATCCGGGTGCGGGTGGAGATCAACGGCAAGGGCGTCGACACCGGCGACGGCCTCGACCAGACGGTCAAGACGCTGCTGCCCGACCCCGACGGCCTGCTGCCCTAGGAGAAGACCGAGCGGCGCTGCATGAGCAGCGTGTACAGCGTCTGCTGGATGGTCTCGCGGACCTGGTCGGTCACGTTGAACACCAGCATCGGGTCGTCCGCCGCGCCCTCGTCGTAGGAGTCGGTGCGGATCGGCTCGCCGAACTCGATCAGCCACTTCGACGGCAGCGGCACCATGCCCAGCGGGCCGAGCCACGGGAAGAACGGCGTGATCGGCAGGTACGGGATGCCGAGAAGCCGGGCCAGCGCCGGCACGTTGCCGACCAGCGGGTAGATCTCCTCGGCACCGACCACGGAGCACGGCACGATCGGCACCCCGGTGCGGATCGCCGCCGACACGAAGCCGCCCCGGCCGAACCGCTGCAGCTTGTAGCGCTCGGAGTACGGCTTGCCGATGCCCTTGAAGCCCTCGGGCCAGACACCGACCAGCTCGCCGCCGCAGAGCATCCGCTGGGCGTCCTCGTGGCAGGCCAGGGTGGCGCCGCCCTTGCGGGCCAGCTCGCCGATCACCGGCATCCGGAACACCAGGTCGGCGCCCAGCGGGCGCAGGTGCCGGCCGGTGTGGTCGTGCACGGACAGCATCGTCATCAGCCCGTCGAGCGGGATGGTGCCGGAGTGGTTGGAGACCACCAGCGCGCCGCCGTCGGTGGGGATGTTCTCCGCGCCGCGGACCTCGATCCGGAACCACTTCTCCTTGAGCGGGCGGATCGCGGCCAGCAGGAAGCGCTCGGTCACCTCGACGTCGAAGCCGTACTCGTCCACGTCGAAGTCGCCGGTGACCCGGCGCCGCAGGAACGCGAGCGTCTCGGCGAGCCGCTGCTCCCAGCGGTCGCCGAACGTCTCGACCGCGGCGGACACGATCGCCTGCAGCCAGTCGCCGACCGGGATGCCGGTCTCCGGCATCCGGTCGCGGACCTCCACCGGGCCCGGCTCGGCCTCGGGGACCGGCGTGCGCCCCTCGGCGGCGGGCTGCTGCACGGCCGGCTCCTCGACGGGCTGTTCGGTCGGCTGGTCGGTGGGCTGGTCGGTGGGCTGGTCGGTGGGCTGCTCGGTGGGCTGCTCGGGGCGGCCCTGCGCGGGCGGCTTGCGACGCTGGTTGCCGGAGCCGGCGAGGTTGCGCGCGGCGGACGACGGCTTGCTGTTGCCGGTGCCGCGCCCGGGCTTGCCCCGGGTGCCGAGGGGGATCACCTCCGCGTCAGCCACGGTCGTCCCCCGTCGTCGTGCCGACCGCGGCGGGCGCGGGTGCGCGGCGGACCGGGCCCCAGGGGTTCGGGACCGGGCTCGGGGCCACCGAGCGGGCGAACTCCGCGAACGCGGCCGCCGTCGAGTACGTCGGCTCGAACCCCAGCACCGAGCGCATCCGAACGGTGTCGACGCCGCGCCCGAACGTGAGCAGGCCGGTGAGCTCGCCGGAGAGCCCGCGCACGCCGGCCTGCCGGGTCAGGTTGGACACCCCGCTGAACGCGAAGGTCGGCACCGGGACCGAGGGCTTGCCCAGCCGGCGCACCGCCTGGGAGAGCATCAGCACGCCGTCGCCGGCGACGTTGAAGGTGCCGTGCACCCCGCCGAGCGTGGCGTGGTGCAGCACGCCGAGCAGGTCCTCCTCGTGCAGGAACTGCAGCCGGGCGTCGTACCCGAGGACGGTGGGCACCACCGGCAGCCGGAAGTAGTCGGTCAGCGGCGTCGAGACCCGCTCGCCGACGGTGTTGGCTGCCCGGACCATCGTCACCGCCACGTCGGGACGGCGGCGCGCGAAGCCGCGCACGTAGCCCTCGACCTCGAGCACGTCCTTGGCGTAACCGGAGCGCGGGAGCCGCTTCGCGCCCATGTCCTCGGTGAACATCGCCGGGTCGCGGCTGGTCGACCCGTAGACGGCGGTGGAGGACTTCACGACCAGCCGCTCCAGCCCGGGCGCCTTCTGGCACGCGGCGAGCAGCTGCATCGACCCGATGACGTTGTGATCCTTCATCGTGGTCCGGCTCACCGGCGCACCCGGCTCGGGCGCGGCGTGCACGCTCATGTGCACCACGGTGTCGACCTCCTGACCAGCGATCACCTTGGCGATCACCGGGTTGCGGATGTCGGCGCGGATGAAGGAGACCGCGCCGAGGTCGGACCGCGGCGGGGTGACGTCGACGCCGATCACCCGGTCGACGCCGGGGTCGGCGGCGATCCGGCGCGCGAACCGGCCACCGACGTCACGCGAGACACCGGTGACGAGGACGACGCGTCCCACTGTCGAGGCCCCCCATGGAGTTGGCCGAACGATCGGATCCGCCCCGCTGTCGGGGCGACGGGTGTTACTTGCCCTGGCGGCGACGCTGGATGCGGGTCTTCTTCAGCAGCTTGCGGTGCTTCTTCTTCGCCATGCGCTTGCGGCGCTTCTTCACAACCGAACCCACGGGGCCTGACCCTTCCGATCGACAGACGACGGGACGACGACCCCATCGCGGGTGCCGACGAACTAAGGGGACAGCCTATCCGTCGTCGGGCGGGCCTCCCAACTCGGTCCGGGAGGCGCGGATCTTTGCCTGGCGCCCCTCAAGTGCCGCCGCGTGGGCGCCGACACTCAGGGCGTGCAGGACCGGGTTTGCCCACCCACCCTCGGGTAACCCTCGGACCGATCCCGTCGAAACACCTCGTCGAGCGTGGGACCACCAACG
Source organism: Nocardioidaceae bacterium (assembly GCA_013361955.1). Classification (GTDB taxonomy): domain Bacteria; phylum Actinomycetota; class Actinomycetes; order Propionibacteriales; family Nocardioidaceae; genus Nocardioides_B. The sequence goes on along the minus strand of JABFXA010000288.1, from coordinate 19,192 downwards.
GTGGATCGCTCGGCGCACTTGAGGCCTTGGGAGGGGCCTGGAGATGAACGTTCACCGTGTGCTGCGCCCTGCGCTGAAGATCCTCACCGCCACCGTCGTGACCGCCGTGACCACCCTGGGCGTCGTGTCCTCCACGGGCACCACCACCGCCGGCCACGCCCCGCGGGTCACCACCAAGATCGACCACGTCGCCGTCCGCGTCTCGCCCGCCTACGCCTCGGGCACCTACGAGCAGCGGGTGCAGCACTGGGTGAACGTGCAGCGCAAGCGGCACGACCGGCGCCCGCTCACGCTCGCCACCTGCACCGACCGCGTCGCGGAGCGGTGGAGCTCGTACCTGGCCTCCAGCGACAGCTTCTACCACCAGTCGATGCAGAAGCTGCTCACCAAGTGCGACGCGTACTACGCTGGCGAGACGCTCGGCCGCGGCTCGATCTCACCGCGCCGGCTCGTCTACATGTGGATGCACTCGGCCCCGCACCGGCACGTGCTGCTGAGCAGGAGCCCGAACCGCATCGGCATCGGCGCCACGCCGAACGCGCGCGGCGAGTGGGTCACCTGCGCGAACTTCATGCACCTCTGAGCCGACGCCCCGACGCTCCACCCGCACGCCCCCGTCGTCCGGGGCGGCGAGCCGGACCCGTGTCCTGCACACACCGCACGGGTCCACCTCCTACCGCCGCACCGGGCTCGACCACACGCCGACCGGCCGCGCCCCCCGGCAGCCGACCGGCACCGCCACAACGAGACAGCCACCCGCCTGCCGGCGGGTGGCTGTTCTCGTGTGCGGGCTCCTCGAGCCGGGTGAGGATCCTCAGCCGGTCTGGAAGAAGCTCTTGCGCAGGTACTCGTTGACCGCGTCCTCGGGCACCCGGAAGGAGCGACCCACGCGAACGGCGGGCAGCTCGCCGGAGTGCACCAGGCGATAGACGGTCATCTTGGACACGCGCATCACCGTCGCGACCTCCGCGACGGTCAGGAACTTGACCTCGGAGATGTCTCCCGAGGACGAGCCGGTTGTCGAGGCCATGTGTTACCGCTCTTTCGCGCACAGCCGCCTCCGGCTTCCCCACCGGAGGGCCGACGTCTGTGCTTCCGTGAGACTAGAGCCTAGTGTGACTGCTGGGGAAGGGGTGGCGCTTGTCCAATTCTTTGCCTTTGTCCCGGCGTGTCGACTAGACCTGTCGTGCTCTGTCCCTTCAGGTGTACCCCGTCCCGGACTTCACTCCCGCCCCGGGGCCGAGATCAGGGCAGATGGTCCAGACCGTTGAGCGGGAACGCCGCCTCGCGGGTCGCGTTGATCGCCCGGTCCAGCCACACCGACGGGTCGTAGCCGCCGCTCCAGTCCCGGTACGCCGGGGTGCGCCCGTCGGTCATCCGGTACGGCGCCGTGCGGCCGAGCAGCATCTGCACGTGCTCGCGCCACCCCGGCGGGGTCTCGGTCGCGGGATCGACCGGGCTGCCGTTGACGATCGACAGCAGGTGCGTCCAGGCCCGCGGGACGACGTCGACGACGGCGTACCCGCCGCCGCCGGTGGCCACCCAGCGCCCACCGGCGGTCTCGTGGGCCAGCTCGTGCAGGGCGACGTACGCCGCCCGCTGGCCGTCGACGGTGAGCATCATGTGCGCGAGCGGGTCCTCGATGTGCGAGTCGCAGCCGTGCTGGGTGACGAGCACGTCCGGGGCGAACTCGCGCACCAGCGGTGGCACCACCGCGTGGAACGCGCGCAGCCAGCCCGCGTCGGACGTGCCCGGCGGGAGCGCGACGTTGACCGCGGACCCCTCGGCCCCCGGGCCGCCCGTGTCGGACGGGAAGCCGGTGCCCGGGAACAGCATCTGGCCGGTCTCGTGCAGCGAGATCGTCAGCACCCGTGGGTCGTCGTAGAAGATCGCCTCGACGCCGTCACCGTGGTGCACGTCGACGTCGACGTACGCGATCCGCTCGGCGCCCTGCTCGAGCAGCCAGCGGATGCCGACCGCGACGTCGTTGTACACGCAGAACCCGCTGGCCTTGCCGGGCGTCGCGTGGTGAAGGCCGCCGGAGATGTTCGCGGCGTGCACCGCCTCACCGGTCCACACCCGCCGCGCCGCCTCGACGGTCGCGCCGACGACGTGCGCGGTGGCCTCGTGCATGCCCTCGAACGTCGGGTTGTCGGCAGTGCCGAGCCCGTGCGCCTCGTCGTACCGGTGCGGGTCCTTGCCGCACAGCTGCACGGCCTCGATGTACTCGGGGTCGTGAACCGTGGCGACCAGCTCGTCGGGGGCCATCGGGGCGGGCACGGTCCGCAGCCCGTCGGCGCCGCCGACGACTCCCAGCTCGCGGGCCAGCCGCATCGTGAGGTCGACCCGGATCGGGGACATCGGGTGCGTCGGCCCGAAGTCGTAGGCGGTGAGCGTCGGGTCGAACACGACGCACGCGGGGCCGGACATGGGCCGAGGGTACCCGCCCAGAGCTCTCACCCGGGGGCGTCCGGGTTGCCCGGCGGGCGGCGAACGGCGATCCTGGACGCGTGCGCACCGCCGTGACCCTGTGGTGGGCCGCCTCCTAGGCGGACCACCTCGACCTGCGCACGCAGCAACCAGACGGCCGCCTCCGGGCGGCCGTTCCGCGTTGCGGGGGGCGTCTCCGGAGGCACGACGACACCAGGAGACGACCATGACCACCACCACGACCACCACCACGCGGCACCTCAGCCTGCTCAAGCCCACGGGCGCCCTCACGCTCGGCAGCTACCTCGGCGCCCTGCGCCCGATGGCCGAGCGGCAGCACGACGCCACCTGCTTCTACGGCGTCGCCGACCTGCACGCGCTGACCGTGCCGCACGACCCCGCGCCGCTGCGCCAGCGGCTGCGGGAGATGCGCACGCTGTTCCTGGCCTGCGGCCTCGACCCGGCGCGCGCGACGCTGTTCGTGCAGAGCGACGTACCGGCGCACAGCGAGCTCGGCTACCTCCTCGAGTGCGTGGCGCACACCGGAGAGCTGAACCGGATGATCCAGTTCAAGGAGAAGGGCCGCGACCAGCCGCAGACCCGGGCGTCGCTGTTCACCTACCCGGCTCTGATGGCCGCGGACATCCTGCTCTACCGGACCACGGAGGTGCCGGTCGGCGACGACCAGCGGCAGCACGTCGAGCTGGCCCGGGACCTGGCGATGCGGTTCAACCGGACCTACGGCGCCGTCTTCACCGTCCCGGAGATCACCGTTCCGCCCGTCGCGGCGCGGGTGATGGACCTGCAGGACCCGGCCCGGAAGATGAGCAAGTCCGCGCACGGCGACGCCGGGGTGGTGTTCCTGCTCGACCCGCCCGACGTGGTCGCGCGCAAGGTGGCCCGGGCCGTCACGGACTCCGACACCGGCCCGGACGCGGTGCGGCACGACCCGGCGGCGAAGCCCGGCATCGGCAACCTGCTCGAGATCCTCGCCGCGTGCACCGGCACGGACCTGGCCGAGGCGGCGGCCGAGGTGACGACGTACGGACGGCTGAAGCGGCGGGTCGCCGACGCTGTGGTGGCGCTGCTCGAGCCGGTGCGGAAGCGGTACGTCGAGCTCGCGGACGACCCGGCCTACGTCGAGGAGGTGTTCGCCGCAGGAGCCGAGCGGTGCCGCGCGGAGACCGCGCCGGTGCTCGCGTCGGCGCGGGCGGCGATCGGGCTCAGGTGAGGTCGCGGGCTGGCTCAGTCGGTGCCGGCCGCGAGGGCGCGCGAGCGGTCGCGGGCGGCCTCGACGGCGGTGAGGAACGCGGCGCGGACCTTGTGGTCCTCGAGCTCGCGGACGGCCGCGGCGGTGGTGCCGCCGGGCGAGGTGACCCGCTCGCGCAGCACGGTGGGGTGCTCGCCGGTCTCGCGGAGCATCTTCGCGGAGCCGACCACGGTCTGCACCACGAGCTCGGTCGCGGTGCTGCGCGGCAGGCCGAGGTGCACGCCGGCCTCGATCATCGACTCGACCACGAAGAACAGGTACGCCGGACCGGTGCCGCTGATCGCGGTGACCGCGTCCTGCTGCCGCTCGGGGACCCGCAGCACCCGGCCGGTCGAGGCCATCAGCGCCTCGGCCTCCTCGAGGTGGGACTCGTCGCAGTGCGAGCCGCGGGAGATCGCGGCCATCCCCTCGTCGACCAGGGCGGGGGTGTTCGGCATCACCCGCACGACCGTGGAGCCCTCGGGCAGCCGGGCCTCGACGAACGACGTCGTGATGCCCGCGGCCAGCGAGATCACCAGCTGGCCGGGCCGGACGTACGGCGCGATCTCGTCGAGCACGTCGCCCATGTCCTGCGGCTTCACGACCAGCAGCACGGTGTCGGCCTTCTGGGTGGCCTCGACGTTGGACACCACCTCGACGCCGTACCGCTCCTGCAGCTCGTGGCCGCGCTCGCGGCGCTTCTCACCGACGAGCAGCCCGTCGGCGCGGCGGCCGGCCCGGATCAGGCCGGACAGCAGCGTCTCCCCCATCACGCCGGCGCCGATGACGGCGACGAGCCTGGACTGTCCGACCACGGTCGGGCTCCTTTACTTCTTGGACATCAGCGAACGGGCGAAGAACCGGAGGTTCGACGGTCGCTCCGCGAGGCGGCGCATCAGGTAGCCGTACCACTCCTGGCCGTAGGGCACGTAGACGCGGACCTTCTCGCCGGCCTCGGCGAGCCGGCGCTGCTCGTCGGGGCGGATGCCGAAGAGCATCTGGTACTCGTAGCTGCCCTGCGCGCGGCCGTGGCGGGTGGCCAGTGCGCCGGCGATGTCGACCATGCGCGGGTCGTGGGAGGCCACCATCGGGTACCCCTGCCCGGCCATCAGCACCTTGAGGCAGCGCACGTAGGACTTGTCGACCTCGTGCCGCTCCTGGAAGGCCACCGACTCCGGCTCGTTGTAGGCGCCCTTGCACAGCCGCACCCGCGAGCCCTCGAAGGCGAGGTCGCGGCAGTCGGACTCGGTGCGGTGCAGGTACGCCTGCAGCACCGCGCCGGTCTCCGGGAAGTCCTTGCGCAGCTCGCGCAGGATGCCGAGCGTCGAGTCGGTGGTGGTGTGGTCCTCCATGTCGAGGGTGACCGTGGTGCCGGCGTTGCGGGCGGCGCGGCAGATCGTGCGGGCGTTGTCGAGGGCGACCTTCTCGCCCTCGCTGACCGGGCCGCGGCCGCTCGAGCCGAGCGCCTGGCCGACCGCGGACAGCTTCACCGACACCTCGGCGTTGCGGGCCATCCCCCGGTCGGAGAGCGCGGTGAGCACGTCGAGGTACGCGTGCACGGTGGCGTCGGCCTGCTCCCGGTCGAGGGTGTCCTCGCCGAGGAAGTCCAGGGTGGCGTGCAGGCCGTCCTCGATCAGCCCGCCGGTGGCGTCGACGGCCTCCGCGGTGCTCTCACCGGGGACGTAGCGGGTCACGATCGACCCCGACACCGGCATCGTGGTGACGAGGCTCTTCACCTTGTCGCTGCGCGCGAGGAGCAGCAGGGGCTGACGGAGCACGGACTCTTTCCTCCAGGGACGCGGACGACCGCATCGTTGCGGTCGGGGCCAGGCTACGCCGTACGCCGGGCGGGTCCGCGCGGACGGGTAGTCCGTGTCAGTTGGCAGGTCGCGGCGGCTCCCTGACCTGCCAATTGACACGGACTACCCGTCCCCCGGGGTCACTCCGTACGCCGACGCAGGGTCCCCGCGCCGACGGCGAGGGCGGCCACGGCGAACCCGACCACGACGGCGAGGTCGGACCACACGGCGGGGTCGACGCCGCCGAGCGCGTCGCCGACGGTCGAGGACACGCTGGTCATCGCGTCGACGGCGTACGAGAGCGGCAGCACGTTGGAGATCGCCTCGAGCGCCGGCGGCATCTGGTCGCGCGGGATGAACAGCCCGCACAGCAGCAGCTGCGGGAACACCACCAGGGGCAGGAACTGCACCGCCTGGAACTCCGTGCGCGCGAACGCGGACACGAACAGGCCGAGCGCGGAGCCGAGCACGGCGTCGCAGACCGCCACCACGACCAGCATCCAGACCGGTCCGGCCACGTCGAGCCCGAGGACGCCGAAGCAGAGCAGTACCGCGAGCACGGACTGGACCGCGGCGACCAGGCCGAAGGCCAGCGCGTAGCCGCCGAGGAAGTCGCCCTTGCCGGTGGGCATGGCGAGGAGGCGTTCGAGGGTGCCCGACGAGCGCTCGCGCAGGGTCGTCACCGAGGTCACCAGGAACATCACGATGAACGGGATCAGCGCGAGCAGCGGCGGGCCCAGGCTGTCGAACCCGAGTCCGCCGGCCGCGTCGGCGAACATCCACGCCAGCAGCGCGAGGATCAGGCAGGGCAGCACCAGCAGCATGGCGGCGGTGCGGTGGTCGCGGCGCAGCTGGGTGAGCACGCGGGTCGCGACGGCGAAGGTGATCCGGGGGCTCATGCTGCCGCTCCTGCCTGGTCGACGAGGGTGAGGAAGGCGTCCTCGACGTCCTCGGTGCTGGTCTGGTCGAGGAGGGTGCGCGGGGTGTCGTTGGCGAGCAGCCTGCCCTCGCGCATCAGCAGCAGCCGGTCGCAGCGCTCCGCCTCGTCCATCACGTGGCTGGACACGAGGACGGCGGTGCCCTCGTCGGCGAGCCGGTGGAACATCGCCCACAGGTCGCGCCGCAGCACCGGGTCGAGGCCGACGGTCGGCTCGTCGAGGACGAGCAGCTCCGGGCTGCCGAGGAGGGCCACCGCCAGCGACGCCCGCGAGCGCTGCCCTCCGGAGAGCCGGCTGACCACGTGGTCGCAGCGCGACGTCAGGTCGACCGCCTCGACGCACCGGTCCACCTCGGTGGCAGGGACGCCGAGCACCCGGGCGAAGAACCTGAGGTTCTCCGCGACGGTCAGGTCGTCGTACACGCTCGGGGCCTGGGTGACGTAGCCGACCCGGTCGCGCAGCCGCTTGTCGCCGGCCGGCAGCCCCAGCACCTCGACGGTGCCGCTCTGCACGATCTGCACGCCGACCAGGGCGCGCATCAGCGTGGACTTGCCGCAGCCGGACGGGCCGAGCAGCCCGGTGACTTCACCCGGCCGCGTGGAGAAGGTGACGCCGTCGATCGCCCGGACCCGGCCGCGCTGCACGACCAGGTCGGTCACGTCGACCACGGTTGCGTTTTTCATCATGTGTTGAATTTAGGTCGCGAAAGGGCTCGCGTCAAGGGGTGCTGGTCAGTCCGGCAGCGGGCCGTCGAGGTACCGCTGCACGGTCGGCGCCACCCAGGCGACCACCTCGTCGGCCGGCATCGATGCCAGCGGCTCCAGGCCCAGCAGGTAGCGGGTCACCACCAGGCCGGACATCTGGCTGATCACCAGCTGCACCCGGCGGTCGGCCTCGTCGGCGGGCAGCCGACCGCGCAGCGGCGCCAGCACCATCCGCAGCATGCCCTGGCCGAGCAGCGTCTCCGGCGCCTCGCTGACCAGGCTGGTGCGGACCAGCGCGACCAGCGGCAGCCGGGTCACCGGGTCGTCCCACACCGACAGGAACAGCCGCACCAGCCGCTCCCCCGCGCCGGCCACGCCGTCCGCGAAGACCTCGGGTACGACGGCCCGCGGGTCGATCGGGATCTCCAGTGCGGCGAGGAACAGGTCGTCCTTGGAGCCGAAGTAGTGGTGCACCAGCGCCGGGTCGACGCCGGCCCCGGCCGCGACGCCGCGGATCGTCGTACCGCTGAAACCCTTGTGCGCGAAGGACTCCCGGGCCGCGCGGAGGATCTCGCCCTTGGTGTCCGGGCCGCCGGGGCGTCGTCCGCGGCCGGCGCCGCGTGCCGTGCTGGTCATGACACGTCGGGGGCAGCGGCGAAGTTCAGCCGGGCGAACGCCAGCGCCTCGATCAGGTCGAGCTCCCGCTCGTCGCGCCGGCCCGACTTGCGGGTGTTGATCTCGACCACGACGTGCCCGGAGAAGTCGACGGCGGCCAGGTGCTCGAGCAGCTCGGCCACCGGCTGGGTGCCGCGCCCCGGCACCAGGTGCTCGTCCTTGGCGGACCCGGTGCCGTCGGTGAGGTGGATGTGCCGGAGCCGGTCGCCGAGCCGCTTGGCCATCTCGACCGGGTCCTGCCGGGCCACCGCGGAGTGCGAGACGTCGATGGTGGTGTTCGCGTAGTCCTGCTCCGAGGGGTCCCAGCCGGGGACGTACACCTGCATCTCCCGGCGCGAGGCCCGCCACGGGTACATGTTCTCCACCGCGAACGCCACGCCGGTGCGCTCCTCCAGCGCCGCGATGCCCTCGACGAAGCCGCGCGCGTAGTCGCGCTGCCAGCGGAACGGCGGGTGCACGACGACCACGTCCGCCCCCACCGCCCGGGCCATCTCCGCGCTCTTCTCGAGCTTGCCCCAGGGCTCCAGGCCCCAGACGCGCTGGGTGATCAGCAGACACGGCGCGTGCACGGCGCAGACCGGCAGGTCGTGGTACTCCGCGAGGTGCCGGACCGCGTCGATCTCCTGGCTGATCGGGTCGATGCCGACCATCACCTCGACCGCGTCGTACCCGAGCCGGCCGGCCAGCTCGAACCCGGTCGCCGTCGACTCGGGGTACACCGAGGCGGTGGACAGGGCGATCACGGTTCGACTCTAGGCCCTCGTCTGTACCGTCGAAGCATCTTCGAACCCGGAGGTGACATGCCCGACACCGACCTCGTGGTCGTCGACAACCCCGACCTGCACCGCTACGAGGCGCGCGCGCCAGACGGCACCGTGCTCGGCTTCTCCGCGTACCGGCTCGCGGGCGACACGGTCGTGTTCACGCACACCGAGGTCGACCCGGCCACCGAGGGCCAGGGCGTCGGCTCCCGTCTGGTGCGCGGCGCGCTCGACGACGTACGGCGACGCGGGGTGCTGATGGTGCCGCGCTGCCCGTTCGTGAAGGCGTACGTCGAGCGGCACCCGGAGTACACCGACCTCGTCGACACCGACGACTGAGCTCAGCCCCGCCGGGTGATCCGGTCGAGGCGCTCGAGGATCACGCCCTCGCGCAGCGCCCACGGGCAGACCTCCAGCTCCGGCAGGTCGAACAGGTCCATCACCGCGTCGGCCACCAGTGCGCCCGCGACGATCTGGTGCGCCCGGCTGGCCGACACGCCGGGCAGGTCCGCGACGTCGTCGGCGGTCATCTCCAGCAGCTTCGGCAGCACGTCGTGCAGCGCCTCCGCGTCGAGCACCCGGCGGACCAGCCGCCCCTCGCCGGACGGCGCCGCGCCGCAGATCCGGGCCAGCGAGCGGAACGTCTTCGACGTCGCCACCGCGTGGTCGTGCCCCTGCCGCAGCACCGAGCCGGCGTCGCGGGCCAGGTCGGCACGGATCTTCCGGCGCAGCTCGCGGACCGAGTCGGGGTCGATCCCCCGCGCCAGGTGCTCGCGGGTCAGCCGGGCGGCCCCCAGCGGCAGCGACTGCGCCACCTCGGGTGCCTCGTCGGCCCCGGCCGCGATCTCCAGCGACCCGCCGCCGATGTCGAAGACCACCAGCCGCCCGGACGACCAGCCGAACCACCGGCGTACGGCGAGGAACGTCAGCCGCGCCTCGTCCTCCCCCGGCAGCACCTCGAGCTCGACGCCGGTCTCGGAGCGGATGTGCGCCAGCACCTCGTCGGAGTTCGCGGCGTCACGGACCGCGGAGGTCGCGAACCCGGTCATCTCCTCGCAGCCCTTGTCCTCGGCCACCTGCACCGACGAGGCCACGAACTCGGTCAGCGCCGCCACCCCCGACTCGGTCACCGCGCCGTCCGTGCCGAGATGCTCGGCGAGGCGCAGCGGCTGCTTGTGGGAGTACGCCGGCATCGGCGCGGCACCCCGCCAGGCGTCGACGACCAGCAGGTGCCCGGTGTTCGAGCCGATGTCGAGGACGCCCAGACGCATGCGGGTCAGGCTAGCGACGTAGGGTTGCGCGCGTGGTGGAGACAGACCTCGTGATCCCGCGCGTCTACGTGGAGTTCCAGGACCCTGCGGACGAGACGCAGGTCTTCAAGTGCGACCTCACCTGGTTGACGTCGCGGTACATGTGCATCTTCGGCCAGGGCTGCCACGGCATCTACAAGGACCGCCCCGACGACGGCTGCTGCACGCTCGGCGCGCACTTCTCCGACAAGGACGACGAGAAGCGGGTGCGGTCGTTCGTCGCGCAGCTGAGCCCCGAGACGTGGCAGTTCCACGACGTCGGCACCCGCAAGAAGAACGCCTGGATCGAGAAGGACGAGGACGGCGACCGCAAGACCGCCGTCCACGAGGGCGCCTGCATCTTCCTGAACCGGGCCGGCTTCGAGGGCGGCTACGGCTGCGCGCTGCACGGCCTGGCGCTGCGCAAGGGCATGGAGCCGCTGGAGACGAAGCCCGACGTGTGCTGGCAGCTGCCGATCCGGCGGCTGTTCCGCGACGTCGAGCTGCCCGACGGCACGGAGTACACCGAGGTGACGATCACCGAGTACGACCGCCGCGGCTGGGGCCCGGGCGGGCACGACTTCGACTGGTACTGCTCAGGCAGCCCCGACGCGCACGTCGCCCCCGACCCGCTGTACATCACCAACCGGCCGGAGCTGATCGAGCTGATGGGCCGTGCGGGGTACGACGAGCTGGAGCGGCTGTGCGAGGAGCACCTCGCGTCCCGGAGCGCGCTGGCGCTGCACCCGGCCGATCCGCGCTGACCCTCCCGCCAGGCATCCGGCGCGCCGGACCGCGCGAGCGGAGCGAGCGCCATCAGTCAGCGGTGAGCTTCTGGGCGACGTTGTCGGGCATCGGCTCGTAGCGCGCGAAGCTGCGCGTGAAGGACGCGGCGCCGTGGGAGGCGGCCCGCAGGTCGATGGAGTAGCGGCTGATCTCCACCTGCGGCACCTCCGCGCGCACCAGCGTGCGCTCGCTGCCGACCGGCTCGCTGCCCAGCACCCGACCACGCCGGCCGGACAGGTCGCTCATCACGGTGCCGACCAGGTCGTCGGGCACCAGGACGGCGATCTCGTCGACCGGTTCGAGCATGCAGGTGCGGGCGGCCGCGGCGGCCTCGCGCAGCGCCAGCGCCCCGGCGGTCTGGAAGGCCATGTCGGAGGAGTCGACGCTGTGCGCCTTGCCGTCGGTGAGCGTGACCCGGATGTCCACGACCGGGTAGCCGGCCGCGACACCCTTCTCCATCTGGGCCCGCACGCCCTTCTCGACGGACGGGATGAACTGGCGGGGTACGGCGCCGCCGACCACCTTGTCGACGAACTCGAAGCCGGTGCCGTGCGGCAGCGGCTCGACGGTGATGTCGCAGACGGCGTACTGGCCGTGCCCGCCGGACTGCTTCACGTGCCGGCCGTGGCCCTGACCGGCGGTGCTGAAGGTCTCGCGCAGCGGCACCCGCAGCGGCACCTGGTCGACCGCGACGCCGTGCCGGTTCTCGAGCCGGTCGAGGACCACGTCGGCGTGCGCCTCGCCCATGCACCAGAGCACGATCTGGTGGGTCTCGGCGTTGTGCTCGATGCGCAGCGTCGGGTCCTCGGCGGCCAGCCGGGCCAGGCCCTGGCCGAGCTTGTCCTCGTCGGCCTTCGCGCGCGCGGTGATCGCGATCGGCAGCAGCGGCTCGGGCATGTTCCACGGCTTGAGCACCAGCGGGGTGTCCTTGTCGGACAGGGTGTCGCCGGTCTCCGCGCGCGACAGCCGGCCGATCGCGCAGATGTCACCCGCGACCACCAGCTCCGCGTGCCGCTGGGTCTTGCCCATCGGGCAGGACAGCGCGCCGATCTTCTCGTCCTCGTCGTGGTCCTCGTGCCCCTCGGCGGCCTCGCCGTAGAAGTCGGAGAAGTGCCCGGAGACGTGCACGACCATGTCGGGGCGGACGGTGCCGGAGAACACCCGGACCAGGCTGAGCCGCCCGACGTACGGGTCGGTGGTGGTCTTCACGACCTCGGCGACCAGCGGCCCGTCGGCGTCGCAGGAGATCTCGGGGCCGCTCTTGCCGCCGGGAGTGAACACCTCCGGCATCGGGTGCTCGTACGGCGACGGGAACCCGGCCACGACCAGGTCGAGGAGCTCGGTCGCGCCCACGCCGGTGGAGGAGTCGACCGGGATCACCGGGTGGAAGGAGCCGCGGGCCACGGCGCGCTCGAGGTCGTCGACGAGCATCTTGGCGTCGACCTCCTCGCCGCCGAGGAACCGCTCCATCAGGGTCTCGTCCTCGGACTCCTCGATGACCCCCTCGATGAGCGTGCCGCGCTGCTCCTCGTGGGCGTGGTCGCCGGTGATCAGGCCGACGAGCTTGTCGTCCTCGCGCAGGTAGACCGGCAGCACCTTGTCGCCGAACGCCTCCTGGGCCTGGCCGACCACGCCGTCGTAGTCGGCGCGGGCGTGGTCGAGCTTGGTGATCACCACGACCCGCGGCATGTTCACCTCGGCGCACTCGCGCCAGATCGTCTTGGTGGGCTCGTCGACGCCCTCGTTGGCGGCGATCACGAACATCGCGCAGTCGGCGGCGCGCAGCCCGGCGCGGAGCTCGCCCACGAAGTCGGCGTACCCGGGGGCGTCGAGGAGGTTGATCTTCACCCCGTCGTGCACCAGCGGCGCGAGCGCGAGGCCGGTGGACCGCTGCTGGCGCACCTCGGCGTCGTCGTAGTCGGAGACGGTGCTGCCCTCGGTGATGCTGCCGGCCCTGTTCAGCACACCGGCCGAGACCAGGAGGGTCTCGACCAGTGTCGTCTTTCCGGAACCCGCAGGGCCCACGAGGACCACGTTGCGGATCGCATCAGCCCGGTCGGCGACCGGGGCGGCGTCCTTCCCGTGCGTGCTGACCTGCTTGCCTGCCATGGGCGACGCCTCCTGATGCCGAGCTCCTCGCCGCCCACCTTTCACCCGTGCGGCGCATCGCACAACCCTCCCGACGAGGCGGACACCGTGACAACGCCGCTGTCAGGGTGCGGGGGTCCGGCACCCCGGTGTCAGGGCGCCTCCCCGTCCTGGTGAGAATGCTTGCCATGCGCCTGGACCACGTCTCGTACGCCGCAGGGCCCGACGGCCTCAAGGGGACGGCCGCACGCATCGGCCAGCTGCTCGGCGAGGAGTTCCGCGACGGCGGCATCCACCCGCGCTTCGGCACCCGCAACATGGTGCTGCCGCTCACCGACGGCACCTACCTCGAGGTCGTGGAGGTGCTCGACCACCCGGCGTCGGACAAGGCGCCGTTCGGCCAGGCGGTGCGGGCCCGCTCCAAGGACGGCGGCGGCTGGCTGGGCTGGGTGGTCGCGGTCGACGACATCGCGAAGGTCGAGGAGCGGCTCGGCCGCGAGTCCGTGCAGGGCAACCGGCACCGTCCCGACGGCGTCGAGCTGCGCTGGCGGCAGATCGGCGTGAAGGGCCTGCAGGCCGACCCGCAGCTGCCGTTCTTCGTGCAGTGGCAGACCGCCGACGAGCACCCGAGCAAGGGCTCCACCGGCAAGGTGCGCCTGGACTTCCTGGAGATCGCCGGCGACCCGAACCGGGTCAGTGACTGGCTGGGCAACTCCGTCGAGGGCCCGCTCGAGGACGTCGGGGTGGACTGGGTGGCGCCGCACGGCACCCCGGGCCTGGTGGCCGCGCGCTTCCAGACGCCGAACGGCTGGGTGCGCATCTGACCCGCCCGCTCGAGGGGGCGGTGCCGAGCCCGAACATCTGGCACCACACCGAGACCTACGAGCTCGAGAACCGCTCCGTCGACCCCGACGGCGTCATCGAGGCCGCAATGCGCGAGCTCGGCGACTGGACCGGACGGGACCTCCTCGACATCGGCTGCGGCACCGGCTTCCACCTGCCGCGCTGGGCCGTCGACGCGCGGCACGTGTGGGGCGTCGAGCCGCACCCGGACCTGGCCGCGCTGGCCGCCCGCCGTACCCGCCGGCTGGGGAACGTCACCGTGCTCCCCGGTACGGCGCAGCGGCTGCCGCTCGCGGACGCGTCGGTCGACGTGGCGCAGGCCCGGTGGGCGTACTTCTTCGGGCCGGGGTGCGAGCCCGGTCTGCGCGAGGTGGACCGGGTGCTGCGCCGCGGGGGTACGGCGTTCGTGGTCGACGTGGACGCGACGCGGAGCACGTTCGGGTCGTGGTTCCGGCGGGGGTACCCGCAGGTCGACCCGGTGGAGGTCGAGCGGTTCTGGTCGGTGCACGGCTGGCAGCGGCGAAGGCTCGACATCGCGTGGCGGTTCGAGACGCGCGCCGACCTGGAGTCCGTCGTCCGCATCGAGCTGGACGCGGACACGGCCGAGGCGGTGCTCACGGACCACCGGGGCACCGAGGTCGACTACGCGGTCAACCTGTGGTGGAAGCGCGCCTGATCAGGACGTCGCCCGCACGCTCAGCGTCGGGGTGAGCACCTTGCCGGGCTCGGGAATGGGCCGGTGCGCGAGCAGGTCGCCGAGGAAGCCGACCAGCTCGACCGCCACCTGCTCCAGCGGCTGCCGCACCGAGGTCAGCGCCGGGGTGTGCACCTGCGCCGCGATCGAGTCGTCGAAGCCCACCACCGCGACGTCCTGGCCCGGCCGCAGGCCGCGCTCGTGGAGGGTGCGCAGCACCCCCATCGCGACCGTGTCGCTGACGCAGACGAACGCGGTCGGGGCCTGGTCCGCGTCCAGCAGCGCCTTCGCCGCCCGGGCGCCGAACTCCAGGGTGTCCTCGCCGCGCGCGGACAGCTGGGTGGTGGACAGCCCGTGCTCGTGCATCCGGTCGACCCAGCCGCTGCGGCGGTCCTCGCCGATCAGCGCGTTCTTCTGCCAGCCCACCCAGGCCACCCGCCGGTGCCCGCGCCCGACGAGGTGGTCGACGGCGAGCATCACCCCGGCCCGGCCGTCGACATCGACCCACGGGTGCGACGCCGTGGTGTCGCCCCAGGGCCGGCCGAAGGCCACGAACGGCACGCCCCGCTCGGCCAGGAACGCCGAGTGCGGGGTGCCGCGGTAGGTGTCGGTGACCACGAACGCGTCGACGGCCGCCGACCGCAGCAGCTCGTCGTACCCGTCGACCGGGTCCTCCTGGTCGTCCGCGGTGAACAGCAGCACGTGGTAGCCGGTCGTGCGGGTGCTGTCGACGAGCGCGTGCACGAAGCGGTCCATGAGCGAGTTCGCGCTGTCCTCGACGGCGGGGTCCACCCGCAGCCCGACCAGGTGCGAGGCGCGGGTGCGCAGGTTGCGGGCGGCGCGGTTCGGCGAGTAGCCGAGCCGGTCGATCGCCTCCTGGACCCGCGCGAGGGTGTCCGGTCGGAGCAGGTCGGGACTGTTCAGCGCGTTGGACACCGTCTGCCGGGAGACGCCTGCTTCCTCCGCGACCGTGGCGAGCGTCGGCGCGCTCTGCGTGGTCGTGCGGCGTGACATGGTTCCCCCCGGGCGGTCTCCCTCTGGAACGATCAAATGATGCCCGCATGATCATCCGCCACCAGGGGCGGCGTCAACCGGAGCGGCGTCCCGGAACTGTCGGCGCGCTGCCCTACCTTCGGGCGACATGAGCGCAACGAAGAAGGCCCGCACCCGCCCGGCCTACCGCTGCACCGAGTGCGGCTGGGAGACCGTCAAGTGGGTCGGCCGCTGCGGCGAGTGCCAGTCCTGGGGCAGCGTCGCCGAGGCGGCCACCGAGCCGCAGGGCCGCACGGCGGCGGGCCCGGTCAGCGCGCCCGCGGTACCGATCGGCACGGTGCCGGTGGAGACCTCCTACTCCCGCACCAGCGGCGTGCCGGAGCTCGACCGGGTGCTCGGCGGCGGCGTGGTGCCCGGCGCGGCCGTGCTGCTGGCCGGCGAGCCCGGGGTCGGCAAGTCCACGCTGCTCCTCGAGGTCGCCGCGCAGACCGCGCGCACGGGGCTCCGCACCCTCTACGTCACCGGCGAGGAGTCCGCCTCGCAGGTGCGGCTGCGCGCCGACCGCACCGGTGGCATCCACGACGAGCTGTTCCTGGCCGCGGAGACCGACCTCGGGGCCGTGCTCAGCCACGTCAACGACGTCGACCCGCAGCTACTGGTCGTCGACTCCGTCCAGACGATCGGTGCCACCGACGTCGAGGGCGTGCCCGGCGGGGTCACCCAGGTCAAGGAGGTCGCCGCGGCGCTGGTCCGGGTGGCCAAGACCCGCAACATCGCGACCATGATCGTCGGCCACGTCACCAAGGACGGCAGCATCGCCGGCCCGCGGGTGCTCGAGCACCTCGTCGACGTGGTGCTGCACTTCGAGGGCGAGCGCAGCTCCCGGCTGCGGATGGTGCGCGCGGTGAAGAACCGCTTCGGCCCCGTCGACGAGGTCGGCTGCTTCGAGCTCACCGGCGACGGCATCGCCGCGGTCACCGACCCCACCGGCCTCTTCGTGGCGCGGCACCACGAGCCGGTGCCGGGCACGTGCGTCTCGGTCGTGCTCGAGGGACGCCGGCCGATCCTGGCCGAGGTGCAGGCGCTGGTCACCCCGTCGGCGGCCGAGCGGCCGCGCCGTACGACGAGCGGGGTCGACGGCTCGCGCATCGCGATGGTGGTCGCGGTGCTGCAGGCGCGGGCGCGGATCCGGCTGCACACCCACGACGTGTTCGCCTCGACCGTCGGCGGCGTCCGCATCATCGAGCCCGCGGCCGACCTCGCGGCGGCGATCGCGATCGCGTCCGCGCACAAGCAGCGCGACATCCCCACCGACCTGGTGGCGATCGGCGAGCTCGGGCTGGCCGGCGAGCTGCGCCGGGTGCGTGACACGCCACACCGACTGGCGGAGGCGGCGCGGCTGGGGTTCCGCGGCGCGGTCGTGCCGGCCGAGTCGCAGCGCGACGCCGGTGTGGTGCGGCACGTCGACGGGCTCAAGGTGGTCGGGGTGCCCGACGTCGCGTCGGCGCTACGGGTTCTCGGGCTGGACCGCGAGGACAGCGAGCCGGTGTTCCGGGTGCGCCGCTCCGAGCCCGGCCGACCGGCGCTGCGCGGGGTCTGACCGCCGCAATAGCAGGAGTTCCCGCGCCGCCGAGTGGGCGGGCCCCTAGACTGACGCGAGCGAGCGGCCGGAAGGGCCGCCCAGGGGTCGTCGAGCATCGGGGAGTCAGGTGGCAGCGAACGACCGCACGGACGACGTGCTCCGGTTGCGCGCGACGCTGGCGAGCATCGCCCCGGGCACGCCGCTGCGCGACGGGCTGGAGCGCATCCTGCGCGGCCGCACCGGTGGCCTGCTCGTGCTGGGCAGCGACAAGACCGTCGACTCGATCTCGACCGGCGGCTTCTTCCTCGACATCCCGTTCACCGCCACCGGCCTGCGCGAGCTCGCCAAGATGGACGGCGCGCTCGTGCTCGACCGCGACGCGCAGCGCATCCTGCACGCCGCCGTCCACCTGATGCCCGACCCGAGCATCTACTCCGAGGAGACCGGCACCCGGCACCGCACCGCCGACCGGGTCGCGCGGCAGACCGGGTTCCCGGTGATCTCGGTGTCGCAGTCGATGCAGATCATCGCGGTGTACGTCGGGGAGATCCGCTACGTGCTCGAGGACTCCGGGCAGATCCTGTCGCGCGCCAACCAGGCGCTGGCCACCCTGGAGCGCTACAAGCTGCGGCTCGACGAGGTGTCCAGCACGCTGTCCGCGCTGGAGATCGAGGACCTGGTCACCACCCGCGACGTCGCGGTGGTGGCGCAGCGGCTCGAGATGGTCACCCGGATCGCCCGCGAGATCGAGGACTACGTGCTCGAGCTCGGCAGCGACGGCCGGCTGCTGGCCCTGCAGCTCGACGAGCTGGTCACCGGCGTCGACCTCGAGCGTGAGCTGGTGATCCGCGACTACCTGCCCGGCACCCGCCGCCGGCGTACCTCCGACGACGTGCTGCACGCCCTCGAGTCGCTGAGCCCGACCGACCTGGTCGACGTGGCAGCGGTCGCGCGTGCGCTCGGGCTCGGCGCCAGCGAGCACCTCGACGGCGCCGTCACCCCGCGCGGTTACCGGCTGCTGGCCAAGGTGCCGCGGCTCCCGGGCGCAGTGGTGGACCGGCTGGTCGACCACTTCGGCAGCCTGCAGAAGCTGCTGTCGGCGAGCATCGACGACCTGCAGGCCGTCGACGGCGTCGGCGAGCTGCGGGCGCGCAGCGTCCGCGAGGGGCTGTCCCGGCTCGCGGAGTCCAGCATCCTCGAGCGCTACGTCTGACCCGCCTCAGCGGCTCGGCGAGGCGCTCGGCTTGCCCTTCGGCGTCGGCTTGTTCGGCTTCGGCGACTTGGTGACCACCGGCCGCGGCGGCGTCCGGAGCTCGAACTGCCGGTCGGCCGGGTCGGCGCCGAGGACCGCCGCGGTGGCGTGGTAGTAACCCGGCTCGGCCCACGACGTCGAGTGCGTGCAGCCCGGGTCGGAACGCTGGCCGTTCCAGGTCACCGGCACGGTCGCCGGTACGTCGCGGCGCACCACGACCTTCCGGGTCGGCACCGAGGCCCGGCAGTCCTGGGTCGACCAGATCCGGTCGCTGCCGGAGGTGAGCCGGAGCACCAGCGTGCTCGGCCCGATCGTGAGCGTGCAGGCCGGCGAGATCCGGCTGGTCAGCTCGACGGCGAAGACGACCCGCTGCCCGGCGTACGCGTTGCCCTTGACGGTCGGCTCGGCGGACACGTCGCTGACCGTGCACGTCCCCTCCGGGCTGGCCAGCACCGTCGGCCGGACCTCGGCCCTCCTGCCGCCCTTGCCGAGCTGGGTGGCGCGCGGCGAGGTGACCGCCTGAGGCGGCGCGGAGGTCGGCGGCGCCGCGCTCGTGGTCGGACCCGACGCGTCGGCCCCCACCGGCCGCGCCGACGGTCCGTCGTCGGCGCCGCTCCTGCCGCCCAGCAGGTGTGCGACTCCCCAGACCAGGCCGAACGCGAGCGTGAGCACCATCGCCCGCCGGAACCAGTAGACCCGCGCTGGGAGCCGTCCGCGAGGACGCGTGACAGGGGTCATGCCCGGCACGGTAGCGGCGCGGAGCGCCCGATCCCGGCTGCCACTCCGACCGTCCCCCGGATAGCCTGCCCGCACCGTGACCACGACCCCCGACACCGCCCGGCTGCGCACCCGCGTCCTCGACTGGTACGCCGCCAACGCCCGCGACCTGCCCTGGCGGGAGCCGTCGGCGTCGCCGTGGGCGGTGCTGGTCAGCGAGTTCATGCTGCAGCAGACACCGGTGAGCCGGGTGCTGCCGGTCTACGAGCAGTGGCTGACGCGCTGGCCGGCACCGGCCGCCCTCGCGGCTGAGCCGGCGGGCGAGGCGGTGCGCGCGTGGGGCCGGCTCGGGTACCCGCGACGGGCGCTGCGGCTGCACGCGGCCGCCACCG
>JABFXA010000397.1 GCA_013361955.1 Nocardioidaceae bacterium | reverse complement strand
CCAGGGACACCAGCCCGTGGTCGAGCTCGTTGGCGAGCGCCTCCTCCTCGGTGAGCCCCTCCTGCTCGCGGAGGGACAGCCGGTCGTGGCGCAGGCAGGTCTGCGGGAGCGCGGCGAGCTGCCGGGCCAGCGCCTCGGCCTCCGCGCGGGCGGTGCCGTCGGCGACCACCCGGTTCGCCAGCCCGATCGCCAGCGCCTCGCCGGCGTCGACCTCGCGGCCGGTGAGCACCAGGTCCATCGCCCGGGAGGCGCCGACCAGCCGGGGCAGCCGGACGGTGCCGCCGTCGATCAGCGGCACGCCCCAGCGCCGGCAGAACACCCCGAGGACGGCACTCTCCTCGACCACCCGCAGGTCGCACCACAGCGCGAGCTCCAGCCCGCCCGCGACCGCGTGCCCGCTCACCGCGGCGACCACCGGCTTGGACAGCCGCATCCGGGTCGGCCCCATCGGGCCGTCGCCCTGCGGCTCGACCCGGTTCTGCGCGGCGGTGCCGAACGCGTGCAGGTCGGCGCCGGCGCAGAACGTGCCGCCCTCGCCGTACAGCACGGCGACGGCGGCGGACTCGTCGGCCTCGAACGCGCGGAACGCCTCGGCCAGCGCCGCCGCGGTCGGGCCGTCGACGGCGTTGCGCCTCTCGGGGCGGGACAGCACCACGGTGCTGACCGGCCCGTCGCGCTCGACCCGGACCGCCTCGCTCACGAGGCCTCCGCCGCCGCCTTGAGCCGCACCAGGGTGGCCTCGATGCCCTTGCGGTTGCGCTCGGGGAAGCCGAGCCGGGCGAGCACCTGCCAGCCGACGCGGTCGTACCGCGTCGCGTCCCACGTCTCCGTGACCCGGGTGCAGGTGCCGGACGGCTCCAGCTCGTAGCGCCACCGGTGCGCCCCGAAGTGCCGCCAGGCGATCCGCCGGTCGGGTTCGTACTCGACGACCTTGTTGCGGATCTTGTACGGCAGCCCGAACAGCCTCATGTCCATCCCGAAGGTGTCGCCCTTCGCGGACAGCCGTTCCGGTCCGCGGATGGTGCCGCGCACCGAGCCGGAGCCGTCGATGCGGGGGTGCTGGCGCGGGTCGGCCACGATCGCGAACACCACCCCGGGCGGGGCGTCGACGGTGATGGTGCCCGAGACGATGCGGTCGCTCATGTGCCGACGGTAGCGGCCGATTAGGTGCCGCCGATCGCCGCCCGGTACCCTCTGAGCCACCCGCATGATGCTGTGGCCGGGGTCACAGCGGAAGCGGGCCAACCGCCAGATCCACGACAGCCACACCGGCCGCGACGCACCACCCCCGCGCCCGTGTCGGGCGGGCGTCGTGCGCTCCAGCCGGCAGCGGAGACCCCGCGTGGCCGTCGACGAGAAGAGGTGCGCGTGAGCGAGCAGTCGAACTTCGGCCCGGACCTCGGTGAGGTGTTCGGGCCCAACCACGCCGACGGCGGACCCGAGCTGGTCCAGCTGCTCACCCCGGAGGGCGAGCGCGTCGAGCATCCCGAGTTCTCCTTCGACCTCGGCGACGAGGCGATCAAGGGCTTCTACCGGGACATGGTGCTGACCCGGCGCATCGACACCGAGGCCACCGCGCTGCAGCGGCACGGCGAGCTGGGCATCTGGGCGCAGCTCCTCGGCCAGGAGGCCGCGCAGATCGGCTCCGGCCGGGCGCTGCGCACGCAGGACTTCGTCTTCCCGACGTACCGCGAGCACGGCGTCGCCTGGTGCCGCGACATCGACCCGCTGCGGCTGCTCGGCCTGTTCCGCGGCGTCGACCAGGGCGGCTGGGATCCCGACGACGGGAACTTCGGCCTCTACACGATCGTGATCGGCGCGCAGACCCTGCACGCCACCGGCTACGCGATGGGCCTGCAGCGCGACGGCGTGGTCGGCACCGGCGACCAGGACCGCGACGCCGCGGTGGTCGCGTACTTCGGCGACGGCGCCAGCAGCCAGGGCGACGTCAACGAGGCGTTCATCTTCGCCGCGTCGTACAACGCGCCGGTGGTGTTCTTCTGCCAGAACAACCAGTGGGCGATCTCCGAGCCGATCGAGCGGCAGACCCGGATCCCGCTGTACCAGCGCGCGCTCGGCTTCGGCTTCCCGGGCGTCCGCGTCGACGGCAACGACGTGCTGGCGACGTACGCCGTGTCGCAGGCCGCGCTGCAGCGGGCCCGCGAGGGCCAGGGCCCGACGCTCGTCGAGGCCTACACGTACCGGATGGGTGCGCACACCACCACCGACGACCCGACCCGCTACCGGCTCTCCGAGGACCTCGAGACCTGGAAGCTGAAGGACCCGATCCAGCGGGTCAAGGCGTACCTGACCCGCAACGGGCTGGTCGACCAGGCCTTCTTCGACGAGATCGAGACCGAGGCCGAGCGCCTCGGCGAGCACCTGCGCGAGGGCTGCCGCGCGCTGCCCGAGCCGCGGGTGCTCGACATCTTCGACTACGTCTACGCCGAGGACACCCCGGAGCTCGCCGAGCAGAAGGCCGGCTTCGCGGCGTACCTCGACTCCTTCGAGACGACGGGAGCCCACTGATGGCCAAGATCACGCTCGCCAAGGGGCTCAACGCGGGGATCCGCAAGGCGATGGAGAACGACCCCAAGGTCCTGGTGATGGGTGAGGACGTCGGCAAGCTCGGCGGTGTCTTCCGGATCACCGACGGGCTGCAGAAGGACTTCGGCGAGGACCGCGTCATCGACTCGCCGCTCGCGGAGTCCGGCATCCTCGGCACCGCGGTCGGGATGGCGATGCGCGGCTACCGCCCGGTGTGCGAGATCCAGTTCGACGGCTTCGTCTACCCGGCGTACGACCAGATCGTCAGCCAGGTCGCGAAGATCCACTTCCGCAGCCAGGGCAAGGTCACGATGCCCATCGTCGTGCGGATCCCGTTCGGCGGCGGCATCGGCGCGGTCGAGCACCACAGCGAGAGCCCGGAGGCGCAGTTCGCGCACACCCCCGGCCTCAAGGTGGTGGCCTGCTCCAACCCGGTCGACGGCTACTGGATGATCCAGCAGGCGATCGCCTGCGACGACCCGGTGATCTTCCTCGAGCCGAAGCGGCAGTACCACGCCGACAAGGCCGAGCTCGACGAGAGCACGACGCCGCAGCCGCTGTTCACCTCGCGGGTGGTGCGCGAGGGCTCCGACCTCACGCTGCTGGCCTACGGCCCGATGGTGAAGACCGCGATGGCCTCCGCCGAGGCGGCCGCCACCGAGGGCAAGAGCATCGAGGTGATCGACCTGCGTACGCTCAGCCCGCTGGACCTCGCGCCGGTGTTCGCGTCGGTGCGCAAGACCGGGCGCGCGGTCGTCGCGCACGAGGCGCACGTGAACCTCGGCATGGGCGCCGAGGTGGCGTCCCGGATCACCGAGGCGTGCTTCTACTCGCTCGAGTCGCCGGTGCTGCGGGTCGGCGGGTTCGACACGCCGTACCCGCCGAGCCGGATCGAGGAGCAGTGGCTGCCCGACCTCGACCGGGTGCTCGACGCCGTCGACCGTTCGCTCGCGTTCTGAGCTGAGAGGACCGCAGTGCCCGAGTACAAGCTGCCCGACGTCGGCGAAGGCCTCACCGAGGCCGAGATCGTCACCTGGAAGGTGAAGGTCGGCGACGTCATCAAGGTCAACGACATCGTCGTCGAGATCGAGACCGCCAAGTCCCTGGTCGAACTGCCCTCGCCGTACGCCGGCACCGTGCAGGCGCTGCTCGTGCCCGAGGGCGAGACGGTCGCGGTCGGCACCCCGATCATCGCGATCGGCGACAAGGCGGACGCCCCGGCGCCGACCCCGTCGACGGAGTCCGACCCCTACCTCGGTCTCGCCGAGAAGGCCGGCGCCGCGGCTACCGGCGACATCGACCTGTCCAACCCGGCCGCCACCGGCGGCGGGGAGAACCAGACCCTGGTCGGCTACGGCCCCCGCGCCGCGTCGGCGCAGCGCCGTGCGCGCCGGGGCGCCGCGACCCCGGTGTCCGACGCCGGGTCCGCGGTCCAGGCCGAGCTGCAGGGTGCGTTCGGCCAGGGCGGTGCGACGCCGGTCGAGGTTCCCGAGGAGGCCGAGGAGACCCCGGTCCCGTCGCAGCCCGCCGCGCTGCACGCCGACCCCGCCGCCGTACGCGTGCTGGCGAAGCCGCCGGTCCGCAAGCTCGCCAAGGACCTCGGCGTCGACCTGCGCACCCTCACCGGCACCGGGCCCAGCGGCACCGTCACCCGGGAGGACGTCCAGGCCGCCACCGAGTTGTCAGGTGCGTCGGGGGCTCAAGCGCCCGCACGACCTGACAAGTCGGCGGCTGGCGAGACCCGGGAGCCGATCAAGGGCGTGCGCAAGATGATGGCGCAGGCGATGGTCGACTCCGCGTTCACGGCCCCGCACGTCACCGAGTGGGTCACCCTCGACGTGACGAGGACGATGCGGCTGGTCGAGAAGCTGAAGGTCAACCCGGCGTTCCGCGACGTGAAGGTCTCGCCGCTGCTGGTGCTCGCGAAGGCCTGCCTGCTCGCCGCCAGGCGCACCCCGGAGATCAACGCCACCTGGGACGACGCCGCCGGCGAGGTGGTCTTCAAGTCCTACGTCAACCTCGGCATCGCCGCGGCGACCCCGCGCGGGCTGGTGGTCCCGAACGTCAAGGACGCCGACGCCATGACGTTGCCGGAGCTCGGCGCCGCGATCAACGCGCTCACCCGGACCGCCCGCGAGGGCAAGACCCAGCCGGCGGAGATGAGCGGCGGGTCGTTCACGATCACCAACGTCGGCGTCTTCGGCGTCGACGCCGGCACACCGATCATCAACCCGGGCGAGTCGGCGATCCTCTGCTTCGGCGCCGTCCGCAAGCAGCCCTGGGTGCACAAGGGCAAGATCAAGGCCCGCGACGTGACCACGCTCGCGCTGTCGTTCGACCACCGGCTGGTCGACGGCGAGAAGGGCTCCCGGTTCCTGGCCGACGTGGCCGCGGTCCTGGAGGACCCGAGCAGCGCGCTGCTCTTCTAGACCTCTGCCGGGGGACCCGGCCCGGGGGAACGGGGGATGGGTCGGTGCCACCGCCGCCGGGCTGTGGCACCGACCACCCTCCCCGCTGCGGACAACCTCAGCGGCGGACCCGCCGCGCTTCTACCATGGACGGGAGATGAGCACGACCCCCGAGAGCGCCGCCGACCGGGCGTACCGCTTCGCCAAGTGGGCGATCCTCAGCGGCGTCTACCCGGCGGGTGCCGCGATCACCGAGGCCGGCCTGGCGCGTGAGATCGGCGTCAGCCGTACGCCGGTGCGTGCCGCCCTGCTCCGGCTCGAGGTCGAGGAGCTGGTGACCTCCACCCGGCAGGGCGCGGTCGTCAACACCTTCTCGATGCACGACGTCGAGGACGTGCTCGAGGCGCGCGTGCTGGTGGAGAACCACACCGCGCTCAAGTCGTTCGCGAACCGCGCCGAGCTGCTGCCCCTCGTCGAGGCCGCGCACGCGGCGACGATCCGCAAGCGCCGGGAGCACGACACCGCCGGCTTCACGGCGGCCGACCGGGAGTTCCACGAGCTGATCGTCGACGCCGCCGACAACCGGGTGCTGTCGTCGATCTACCGCACCCTGCGCGAGCGGCAGACGCTGTTCACCTCGGTGATCATGCGCGGCCGCGAGGACCGGATGCAGGAGGCGATCGACGAGCACGAGCGGATCCTCCAGACGCTGCGCGGCGACGACCAGGCCGCGTTCAGCCGCGCCGTCAACGACCACCTGCAGTGGTCGATCGCGCTGGCCCGCGCGTCGGTGGAGGTGCCGGAGAACACCGCATGACCCCACCGTCCCGGCTCGGCGGCCGGCGGGCCTTGCTCGTGTGGGGGTCCTCCGTCGCCGTCTACTTCCTCGCGATCTTCCACCGCTCGTCGCTCGGCGTGGCCGGCCTGGCCGCCGCCGACCGGTTCGACATCACGGCCGCGCAGCTGTCCACGTTCACCGTGCTCCAGCTCGGGGTGTACGCCGCCATGCAGATCCCGGTCGGGGTGCTGCTCGACCGGTTCGGCCCGCAGCGGCTGCTGATCGCCGGCACCGTGTTCATGACCGCCGCCCAGCTCGGCTTCGCCGTCACCGGCACGTACGCCGGCGCGCTGGCCGCCCGGGTGTTCGTCGGCATCGGCGACGCGATGGTGTTCATCAGCGTGCTGCGCCTGATCGCGTCGTGGTTCCCGCCGATGCGCAGCCCGCTGCTCACCGCGTTCACCGCGATGCTCGGTCAGTGCGGCGCGCTGGTCGCCGCCATCCCGTTGAGCCACGCGCTGTCGACGTACGGCTGGACGGCGACGTTCGCGGTCAGCGCCTCGTCCGGCGTGGTGCTGGGGCTGCTGGTGGTGCTGCTGGTCCGCGACGTGCCTCCGGGCGCGCCGCCGTCGCGGGTGCGCAAGGACGTCCGCACCGTCGGCCGCGACCTGCGGCTGGCCTGGCTCGACCCGGGCACCCGGCTCGGGCTGTGGTCGCACTTCACCACCCAGTTCGCGGCGAACGTGCTGGGCCTGCTGTGGGGCTACCCGTTCTTCGTGAACGCGGAGCACTGCGCCGCCGGGGAGGCCGCGGCCCTGCTCAGCCTCCTGGTGGGCGTGTTCATCGTCGGCGGCCCGCTGATCGGCGGGTACATCACCCGGCACCCCTGGCGGCGCTCCACGATCGTGCTCGGGATCGTCGGCACGATGGCCACGGTGTGGACGGTGGTGCTGCTCTACCCCGGCGACGCGCCGCTGTGGCTGCTGGCCGTGCTGGTGGTGGTCACCGGGATCGGCGGCCCCGGCTCGATGATCGGCTTCGACCTGGCCCGCACGTTCGCGCCGGCGTCTCGCCTCGGCCAGGCCAGCGGCATCGTCAACGTCGGCGGGTTCACCGCCTCGCTGCTCGCGGTGCTGGCCATCGGCCTGGTGCTCGACGCGGTCACCCCCGGCAGCTCCACGGACTACTCGCCGGCGGCGTACAGGATCGCGATGAGCGTGCAGTACGTCGGCTGGGTGGCCGGCGGCTTCATGGTCTGGCGGTACCGCTACCGCGCCCGCGTGCACCTCGCGGACACCCAGCCGGACACCTTCCGCGCGATGAGCGGCCTCGACTCGTACGACGTCCGCGCGCTCGGCCGGGCACCGCGGCGGCGCTAGCGCCCGAGCCGCCGGTACCTCGCCACCCGGTCGGCGGTGACCGTCGCGGAGTCGCGCTGCATCAGCGCCGCGAGCTCGAACCGCAGCACGTCGGACAGCCGGGCGCAGAACTCCTCCGGCTCGTCGGCGGCGTCGGGCCGCTCCGCGACGATCCGGTCCACGATCCCGGCGTCGCGCAGGTCCAGCGACCGCACCCCCTGCGCGCGGGCCAGGTCCGGCGCGTGCGTGGTGTCGCGGTGCACGATCGCGCTGGCCCCCTCGGGCGGCAGCGGCGAGAGCCAGGCGTGCTGGGCGGCGACCACCCGGTCCGCTGGGAGCAGCGCGAGCGCGCCGCCGCCGGTGCCCTCGCCGAGCATCAGGCACAGGGTCGGCGCGTCGAGGGTGACCAGGTCGGCGAGGCAGCGGGCGATCTCGCCGGCCAGCCCGCCCTCCTCGGCCTCCACCGACAGCGCCGCACCCGGCGTGTCGATCACCGTCATCAGCGGCAGGTGCAGCTCGGCGGCCAGCCGCATGCCGCGCCGGGCCTCCCGCAACGCGCCCGGCCCGAGCGGGTGCGCCTTGGTCTGACCGCGACGGTCCTGGCCGAGGAAGATGCACGGCGAGCCGCCGAACCGGGCGAGCGCGATCAGCAGCCCCGGGTCCGACTCGCCCTGACCGGTGCCGTTGAGCGGGATGACCTCGGTGGCGGCGTACCTGAGCAGCCGTCGTACCCCGGGCCGCTCGGGGCGCCGCGACCGGGTGACGGAGTCCCAGGTGTCCACGTCGTCGACCTCGTCGACCGGCGGGTCGGGCACCTCGACCAGCACCTCGCGGCGCGCGGCGAGCACGGTCAGCGCACGGTCGAGGATGTCGGCCACCTCCTCGTGCGGGACGACACCGTCGATCAGCCCGTGCGCGTAGAGGTTCTCCGCGGTCTGCACCCCCTCCGGGAACGGCCGGTCGTACAACGCCTCGTACACCCGCGGCCCGAGGAAGCCGACCAGCGCACCCGGCTCGGCGACCGTGACGTGGCCGAGCGAGCCCCACGACGCCATCACGCCGCCCGTGGTGGGGTGCCGCAGGTACACCAGGTAGGCGAGGCCGGCCTTCTTGTGCGCCTCGATCGCCGCCGAGATCTTGACCATC
>JABFXA010000362.1 GCA_013361955.1 Nocardioidaceae bacterium | reverse complement strand
GCCGCCGACGCGGTCACCGCCGCACCACCGCCGGTGCCGCGCACCGACACCGCGGTCCTCGAGCTGAGCAGCCCGCCCGGCGACGGGTCCGTCCCGAGGCTGCTGGGCTCGCTCGGCTTCACCGCCGTGGGCCGGCACCGCAGCAAGCCGGTGCACTGGTGGCGCAACGGCGACGCGCACGTGGTCGTCAACGAGACCGCGGCCGACGCCGCGCAGGCGGCCGCGATCGGGGTCACCTCGCCGCCGGTGGCGGTGGTCGCCGACCGGGCCAAGGCGCTGCTGTGGCCGGCGGTCGCGACCACCCGCGGCGAGGACGAGGCGCCGCTGCCCGGGATCACCGCGCCCTCCGGGCTGCACGTGTTCGTCAGCGGCGAGCCCGGCGGTACGTCGGACTGGCACCGCGACTTCGTCGCGACCGGGGCCGACGACACCGGGGGGCTCACCGGCATCGACCACGTCGGGGTGGCGGTGTCACCGGACGACCTCGACGACGAAGTGGGGTTCTTCCGCACCCTCTTCGACCTCTCCCCCGGCCCGGTCGAGGAGTTCATGGAGCCGCACGGGCGGCTGCGCAGCCGGGCTCTTCGACCGCCGGCCGGCGACCTGCGGGTGGTGCTCAACGTCGAGGAGACCGGCGCCCGGGCGCACCGGCTCGGCGTGAACCAGGTGGCGTTCTCCTGCGACGACCTGGTCGCCGCCGTCCGCGGGCTGCGGGCCCGCGGGGTGCCGATGATGACCGTGCCGGACAACTACTACGTCGACCTCGACGCGCGCTTCGCGCTGCCGGCCGACGTGCTCGACGTACTCCGGGAGGAGCGGCTGCTCTACGACCGGACCGGGGCCGGCGAGCTGCTGCACGCCTACACCGAGGTGCTGCCGACCGGCTTCTACGTCGAGCTGCTCGAGCGGAGGGGCGGGTACGACGGCTACGGCAGCCCGAGCACGCACGTGCGGCTCGCCGCCCAGCGCACCTGACCCGGGCACGACGGAGGGCGGAACGCTCCTCCCGCGTCCCGCCCTCCGCCCGGTGGGCTGTCGGTCATACCAGCCAACGGTGCCGCCGAACGATCGGCAGCCGCTCCCACCAGTCCCCCAGCCCGAGCGTGTGTCCCGCCCCGAGCGCGGCCAGCAGCACCAGCAGACCCGCGTAGACCAGGTGGTCGTCCATGAACGGGTTGTTCGCGGGCGGCAGGACCACGGTCCACATCAGCACCAGCATCAGCACCCCGGCGCCGGTGGCGATCCGGGTGACGACGCCCAGGACCAGGGCGACGCCGATGCCCAGCAGGCCCAGCATGAACAGCCAGTCGGCCCACGCGGCGCCCGCGATCGAGTGGTAGAAGTCGGTGAACGGACCCTCGGCGGCGAAGGCCAGGAAGCCCTTGGTGGGACTGCCGCCGTTGACCCAGGCGTCCTTGGACTCGGTCGCGTTGCCGAGCCCGAACGTCTTGTCGAGGAACGCCCACAGGAACACCCAGCCCAGGCTCAGCCTCAGCACGGCCGCCGTGTAGCGGGCCACCTTGCCCGACGTGCCCTCGGGGGCCACGACCTCCGGGTGCACGAAGTCGGGATCCGGCAGCCGCGGGTTCGTGCGGTTCTCGCGGATCTCGCTCATCGTCTTCTCCTTGCCACTCGTCTTCTTCGCTTCCTTCACCCCCGATCCTGGTCGGGGGCCGGACCGCCCGGCAGGGCCGGAAGGCGGCGGTCGCGAGGACCTTCGGCCCGGTCAGGCCGGGACCACGACGACGGTGGCGTGCGCGTGCTCGACGACCGCCCGGCTGACCGAGCCGAGCAGCGTGCGGGTCCAGGTACGCCGCCGCGACCCGAGCACGACGCAGCGGGCGGCGTACGAGCGGTGCACCAGCTCGGGGACGGGTGCGCCCTCGACCAGACGGCGACGCAGCTCGACCTCGGGGTGCTTCTCCTCCAGGCCGGCCACCGCCTCGGCGAGGCTGCGCTCGTGCGCGCCCCGGGTCTCGGCCAGCTGCCGTGCGACCGAGCGGTCGACGTGGCCGGCGCCCACCCACCACGCGTGCACCGCGTCGAGGGGCTCGCGCCGGGACGCGGCCAGGTCCGCGGCGAGCTGCAGGGCGGCGCGGTCGGAGCCGTCGCCGGACACCCCGGCGACGACCCCGCTCGCGTCCTCCCGACCCGACCGCACGACGGCGACCGCGCAGCGGGCGTGCGTGGCCACGGCGGCACTCACGGACCCGAGCAGCAGCGACGCCACCCGTCCGTGGCCCCGGGTGCCGACCGCGACCAGCGTCGCGTGCTCGGACAGGTCGAGCAGCACCTCGCGCGGGTCGCCGGTGCGCACCAGCACCTCCACCCGCAGGTCCGGGTCGACCCGGTGCGCGAGCACCAGGGCGTGGTCCCCGAGACGCCGCGCCGCGATGCGTGCCTGTCGGCGGGCCTCGGCCGGGTCGAGCAGGCGCCGGCCGACGTCGGGCCCGCCGAGGGCGTGCACGATCGTCAGCGGCCGGTGCGTGCCGGCGGCGTACCGCGCCGCCCAGGTCACCGCGGTGTCGCTGTGCGTCGAGCCGTCGATGCCGACGACCACCGAACCGAGCTTGAGATTCGTCATGCTCCGACGTTCGTCGCCGCCGGCTGCCGGGCCCAGAGCCGGACGGCACCGGGCGCCGGGACCAAGGTCAGGTGCCGAGGTGCTTGGCGGCGAACACCGCCGCCTGGGTACGCCGCTCCAGGCCGAGCTTCGCGAGCAGCGACGACACGTAGTTCTTGACGGTCTTCTCGGCGAGGAACATCGCCTCGCCGATCTGCCGGTTCGTCATGCCCTGGCCGATCAGCTCGAGGATCCGCCGCTCCTGCGGGGTCAGCTTCGCCAGCTCCGGGTCCTCCTGCGGCCCGCGGCGCAGCCGGTCGAGCACCTGGGCGGTCACCGCCGGGTCGAGCGTGGACTGGCCGGCGGCCACCCGCCGGACGGTGTCGAGCAGGTCGTTGCCGCGCACCTGCTTGAGCACGTAGCCGGCGGCGCCGGCCATGATCGCGGAGAACAGCGCCTCGTCGTCGTCGTACGACGTGAGGATCAGCGCCGCGATGCCGGGGTCCTGCGAGCGGACGTCGCGGCACACGTCGATCCCGGACCCGTCGGGCAGCCGGGCGTCGAGCACCGCGACGTCGGGCCGCAGCGCGGGGATCCGGCGGGTCGCCTCCTGGGCCAGCCCGGACTCACCGACGACCTCGATGTCCCCCTCGCTCTCCAGCAGCTCCTTCAGCCCCCGCCGGACGATCTCGTGGTCGTCGAGGAGGAACACCCGGATCGGGCGCGCATCGGTGCGCTGGGTCGTCATGCCTCCACGGTAGTGAGTCGGGCCCCGGACGGCAGGGTCCGGAAGGCAGTCCGCTCCGGGACCAAGGTCCCTCAGACCGTGGGCACCCGCCAGGTGAGCACGGTGCCCTGGCCGGGGGCCGAGCTGGTGCCGCACCGGCCGCCGAGCTGCTCGGCCCGGTCGCGCATGTTGCGCAGGCCGCTCTCCGGGGCGCCGTCGGCGAGACCGACGCCGTCGTCGGCGACGGTGAGCACCACCTCGCCGCCCGCGGCCGAGAGGTTCACCGAGGTGGCGCTCGCCTCGGCGTGCCGGGCGACGTTGGTCATCGCCTCGCCGAGCACCGCGAGCAGGTGCGGCGCGACGGTCGCCGGCACGGCACTGTCCACCGGCCCCTCGAGGCGGAGCGTCGGGCGGAAGCCGAGCACCTTCGCGGCCCGGTCCACCAGGTCCTGCACGGCCGCGCGCAGGTCGGAGGAGTGCTCGTCGACACTCAGCGCGAAGATCGAGCGGCGGATCTCCTTGATCGTCTCGTCGATGTCGTCGACCGCGGCGCCCAGGCGGCGCCGTACCTCGGGCGAGGTGACCATCCGCGAGGAGTTGTCCAGGCTGAGCCCGACCGCGAACAGCCGCTGGATCACCAGGTCGTGCAGGTCGCGGCCGATCCGGTCGCGGTCCTCGAAGACGGCGAGCCGCTGCCGGTCCTCCCCCGCGCGCGCCACCTGCAGCGCGAGCGCCGCCTGCTCGGCGTAGCGCTCGGGCAGCCGCGGGTCGACGTCGTGGTACGCGCCGGTGTGCTCGGCGGTCCAGCCGAGCGTCAGCGCGCCCTCCACCTGCCCCGCGGCCCGCAGGGGTACGACGAGCAGCGGGCCGAGCGGCGGCCAGGCGGTCGGCAGCCCGGGGCCGTCCCCGTCGGCCGTGCAGTCGTCGACCGTCAGGGTCGAGCCGCCCACCGCGGAGGTGACCACCGAGCCGGCCGACACCAGGCGGGCGACCTCGTCGTGGTCCGGGGCGGGCGCCCCGGACACCACCAGCACGTCGGGCTGCGCCCCCGGCCCGGACCGCACCACGACCGCGGCGACGTCCGCGCGGGCGACCGACCGGGCGCGGTCCGCGACCGCCTGCAGGGCCTCGGCCGGGCTGAGCTCGGCGAAGGCGGCGCCGGACAGCTCCGCGGTGGCGTGCAGCCACTGCTCGCGGCGGGCGGCCTCCTCGTAGAGCCGGGCGTTCTCCACCACCACGCCGGCCGCGGCCGCCAGCGCCACCACGATCGCCTCGTCCGCCTCGGTGAAGTCGCCGTCGCCCGACTTCTCGGTGAGGTAGAGGTTGCCGAACACCTGGTCGCGGATCCGCACCGGGACGCCGAGGAAGGAGCGCATCGGCGGGTGGTGCGGCGGGAAGCCGTACGACGCGGGGTGCTCGGCGATGTCGTGCAGCCGCAGCGGCTCGGGCCGGTCGATGATCAGGCCGAGCAGCCCGTGCCCCCGCGGCAGGTCGCCGATCCTGGCGCGCCGGTCGGCGTCGACGCCGTACGTCACGAACGCGCGGAGCCGTCGCTCCGGCCCG
The DNA here is from genome assembly GCA_013361955.1 of Nocardioidaceae bacterium. Taxonomy (GTDB): domain Bacteria; phylum Actinomycetota; class Actinomycetes; order Propionibacteriales; family Nocardioidaceae; genus Nocardioides_B. Next base: position 3,430 of record JABFXA010000362.1, on the reverse strand, counting down.
CTGCCGAGCACGCCGAGGGCGACGTACCGGGCACCGGAGAGCTCGGCGGCGACCTCGACGATCCGCGACAGCACGCTGTCCAGCGAGAGGTCGGCGGCGATGGTGACCACCGCGTCGAGGAGCAGCCGCAGCCGGCGCTGGTCGTCGACCACCTGGTCGACCCGGCCGAGCACGGCGCGCAGCAGGTCGTCGAGGCGGGCCGAGGCGAGCGGGTCGTGGTCGTCCACGTGAGGGATGCTAACCAGCCGCCGGTCCCACCAGGCCGGGCCATCGGTCGGCGCCGGTCGGGACCTACGACCCTGCCCCACCGTCTGCGGCCGACCTAGCGTCGCCGGTGCCGATGAGGTGCCATCGGGGTGCCGGACCCGGCTGGAGGACGCCATGTCAGAAACCCAGCGCTGGACCCAGAGCCGGCTGCACGATCTCGACCGGCAGGAGTGCCGCGAGCTGCTCGAGTCGCACCGGGTGGGCCGCGTCGCGTTCGTCACCCCGGGCGGCCCGGTCGTCCTCCCGGTGAACTACGTCGTGACCGAGGACGCGATCGTGTTCCGCACCACCCCGCACGGCGAGATCGCCCGCCAGATCGACGGCCGCCGCGCCGCCTTCGAGGTCGACGAGACCGACGACTTCACCGAATCCGGGTGGAGCGTGCTGGTGCAGGGCGTCGCTACGTTCGTGGAGTCGGCTCGGGACCTGCCCGACGAGAGCCGACCGACCGCGTGGGCCGACGGGATCCGCTCGCTGTTCGTCCGGATCCGGCTCGAGACCGTGACCGGTCGGCGGCTGCTGCCGGGCTGAGCGGGGACCTAGGGTCCCGGCTTCCGAGCCGAAGGTCCCTGTCCGGTGCCCCCGGACGGAGACGAGATTTGTCCCGCATCTCCGCATCAGTCCGGACCGGAAGGGGTCGCCCGTGGACGCACTCGACATCGCCCGGTGGCAGTTCGGGATCACGACCGTGTACCACTTCCTGTTCGTCCCGGTCACGATCGGGCTGTCCGGCCTGGTCGCGGTCTGCGAGACCCTCTGGGTACGCCGCGGCGAGGACCACTGGCTGCGGCTCACCAAGTTCTTCGGGAAGCTGTTCCTGATCAACTTCGCGATCGGCGTCGCGACCGGCATCGTGCAGGAGTTCCAGTTCGGGATGAACTGGAGCGACTACTCGCGGTTCGTCGGCGACATCTTCGGCGCCCCGCTGGCCATCGAGGGGCTGCTGGCGTTCTTCCTGGAGTCGACGTTCCTGGGCCTGTGGATCTTCGGCTGGGACCGGCTGCCGAAGCGGGTGCACGCCGCGTGCATCTGGCTGGTGCACATCGGCACCCTGCTGTCGGCCTACTTCATCCTGGCCGCGAACTCCTGGATGCAGCACCCGGTCGGCTACCACTACAACCCGGACACCGGGCGCGCCGAGCTCGACGACTTCGTCGCGGTGCTCACCAACAAGGTGCAGCTGGTGACCTTCCCGCACACCGTGCTCGCGTCGTACATGGCGGGCGCGGGCTTCATGCTCGGCGTCTCGCTGTGGCTGGCGCTGCGCCGTACGCGCAGCGAGGACGACGCGCGCATGTACCGCCGCAGCACCCGGCTCTCGGCGTGGGTGCTGCTGGTCGCCGGCCTCGGTGTCGCGGTCTCCGGCGACGTCGCCGGCAAGATCATGACCGAGGTGCAGCCGATGAAGATGGCGGCCGCGGAGGCGTTGTACGACACCGAGCAACCCGCGGCGTTCTCGATCCTCACCATCGGCTCGCTCGACGGCAGCGAGGAGAAGTTCGCGATCAAGGTGCCCGACCTGCTGTCGTTCCTGGCCACCGGCTCCTTCGACGGCAAGGTCGAGGGCATCAACCAGCTCGAGCAGCAGTACGAGTCGACGTACGGCACCAGCAGCGACGCCCGGGTGAGGGCGAGCGACTACACGCCGGTCATCCCGGTCACCTACTGGGCGTTCCGCTTCATGATCGGCTTCGGCGTGCTGGCCGCGCTGTTCGCCGCCCTGGTGCTCTCGGTCGGGCGACGCGGCCGCGCACCTACCGGGCGGGCGTGGGTGTGGGTGGCGGTCGCGCTGCCCCTGCTGCCGGTCTTCGCGAGCTCCTTCGGCTGGATCTTCACCGAGATGGGCCGGCAGCCGTGGACGGTGTTCGGCCTGATGACCACGACCACCGCGGTGTCCCCGGGGGTGAGCGCCGGTGAGGTGTGGACGTCGCTGCTCGCGTTCACGCTGCTGTACGGCCTGCTGGCCGTCGTCGAGATCGGCCTGGTGCTGCGCACGGTGCGCGCCGGCGTACCGGAGACGCCGCCGACCGACCCGGACGCCGACCCGGGGACCCGTCCGCTCGCCTACGCCTACTGAGGAGCACGACCATGGAGCTCACCACCGTCTGGTTCTGCCTGATCGCCGTGCTCTGGATGGGCTACTTCTGCCTGGAGGGGTTCGACTTCGGCGTCGGCATGCTGCTGCCGGTGCTGGCGCGCGACGACACCGAGCGCCGGGTGATGATCAACACCGTCGGCCCGGTGTGGGACGGCAACGAGGTCTGGGTGCTGGTCGCCGGCGGCGCGACGTTCGCGGCCTTCCCGGAGTGGTACGCGACGCTGTTCAGCGGGTTCTACCTCCCGCTGCTGCTGATCCTGGTCGCGCTGATCGTGCGCAACCTCGGCTTCGAGTACCGCAGCAAGCGCGACGAGGAGACCTGGCGTCGCCGGTGGGACCTCGCGCTCGTCGTCGGGTCGTTCGTGCCCGCGCTGCTGTGGGGCGTCGCGTTCGCGAACATCGTCGCGGGCGTGCCGATCAACGCCGACAAGGAGTACACCGGCAACCTGTTCACGCTGCTGAACCCCTACGCGCTGCTGGGCGGGCTGACCACGACGCTGCTGTTCCTCACCCACGGCGCGATGTTCCTGGGCCTGAAGACCGACGGCGAGATCCGGCACCGGGCACGAGGGCTGGCCGTGCGGCTGGGCCTGGCGGCGGCGGTGGTCGCGGTGGCGTTCCTGGTGTGGACCCAGGCCAGGACCGGCGACGCGGCGTCCGCGGTGCTGTTCGTCGTCGCCGCGGCCGCTCTGGTGGCGGGGCTGCTGGCCGCGATGCGCGGCCGTGAGGGCTGGGCGTTCGTCGGCACCATGGTCACGATCGGGCTCGCCGTCGCCGGGCTGTTCGCGGCGCTGTTCCCCGACGTGATGCCGTCGTCGACCTCGGCGGCGTACTCGCTGACCACGAGCAACGCGTCCGCCACCGACTACACGCTCACCCTGATGACCTGGGTGGCCGTGGTGTTCACGCCGATCGTGCTGCTCTACCAGGGCTGGACGTACTGGGTGTTCCGCAAGCGCATCGCCACCCACCACATCCCGGGCGCACCGGTGCCCACCGGCTCGTCGGCATGAGGCCCGTGGACCCGCGGGTGCTCCCGCACCTGCGACCCGCGGCCCGGCCGAT
>JABFXA010000022.1 GCA_013361955.1 Nocardioidaceae bacterium | reverse complement strand
CGTGCACACCGAGCCCGGCACACCGGTCGTCCCGGTCGACACCACCGGTGCGGGTGACACGTTCGTGGCGGCGTACCTCGACTCGCGGCGTCGCGGCCTCGACCCGCGGGCGACCCTGCGCCGGGCCTGCCGCGCGGGTGCGCTGGCCACCTCGGCCCCCGGCGGCACCGCCGCCCAACCCACCGCCGCCGTCCTCGACGGCCAGGAACAGGAGCAGCACCGATGACCCACACCAGCACCGAGATCGCCGCGCAGCCCGAGGCCTGGCGCCGCGCCGCCCGGATGGCCGGCACGGTCGAGGGGCTGCCGCGTCCGGGTGACCGGGTCGCGGTGGTCGGCTGCGGCACGTCGTGGTTCATGGCGGAGGCGTACGCCGTGCTGCGGGAGGCCGCGGGCGAGGGAGAGACCGACGCGTTCACCGCCACCGCCCTCCCGGCCGGCCGGGCGTACGACCACGTGCTCGCGATCAGCCGCTCGGGCACCACGACCGAGGTGCTGGACGCGCTGGCCGGCACCCGGGCCCGCACCACGGCACTCGTCGCCGACGGCGCGACGCCGGTCGCCGAGGCCGTCGACCACGCGGTCGTGCTGGACTTCGCCGACGAGCGGTCGGTGGTGCAGACGGTGTTCGCGACCACGGCGCTGATGCTGCTGCGTGCCTCGCTCGGCACCGCCGTGGAGCCGCTCGCGGCGGAGGCGGAGGAGGTGCTCGCCGACCCGGGCTCGGCGGTCGACGGTGCCGCGCAGTACACCTTCCTCGGTCAGGGCTGGGTGCACGGCGTGGCCCGCGAGGCGGCGCTGAAGATGCGCGAGGCGGCGCAGGCGTGGACCGAGGCGTACCCGCAGATGGAGTACCGCCACGGCCCGATCGCGATCGCCGAGCCGGGCCGGGTGGTCTGGGTCCTCGGGGACCCGGTGCCCGGCCTGCTCGACGACCTGGCCGCGACCGGCGTCCGCGTGGTCGACGACCCGCTGGACCCGGTCGTCGACCTGGTGCGGGTGCAGCGGCTGGCGGTGCGCAGCGCCGAGCAGCAGGGTCTCGACCCGGACCGGCCCCGGCACCTCACCCGGTCGGTCGTGCTCGGGTGACGCTCGCCCGTACGGCGGACCTGGTCGCCGACGCGCGCACCCGGGGGAGCGGGGTGCTCGCCTTCAACGCGATCACGCTCGAGCACGCGGAGGGCGTCCTCGACGGCGCGCACCGGGCCGGCCACCCGGTGGTGCTGCAGGTCAGCGAGAACGCCGTGCGCTACCACGGCCTGGCGGCGCCCCTGCTGCACGCGTGCACGGCGCTGGCCGAGGCACACCCGGCCACCGCGTCGCTGCACCTCGACCACGTCACCGACCGGTCGCTGCTCGAGGGCGACCTGGCCGGCGTCGGCTCGGTGATGTACGACGCGAGCACGCACGACGACGCCACCAACCGCGACCTGACCCGGCAGGTGTGCGCCGAGCTGCACGCCCGCGGGCTGTTCGTGGAGGCCGAGCTCGGCGCGATCGGCGGCAAGGGCGGCGCGCACGACCCCGGCGTCCGCACCGACCCGGGCGACGCGGCCGCCTTCGTGGCCGCGACCGGCGTCGACGCGCTGGCGGTGGCGGTCGGCAGCACCCACGCGATGACCGAGGCGACCGCCGCCCTGGACACCGACCTGGTCGCACGGATCGCCGCCGCCGTACCGGTGCCGCTGGTGCTGCACGGGTCCTCCGGCGTACGCCGCGAGGACCTGCGTGCGGTGATCGGGTCCGGGATGACGAAGGTCAACGTCGGCACCGCGCTCAACGTCGCCTTCACGTCGCGGGTGCGCGACCTGCTCGACGCGGACCCGAAGCTGACCGACCCGCGTCGCTACCTCGGCCCGGCCCGCGACGCGGTCGCCGACCTGGTCGCCGGGCTGCTCGACGACCTGCTCGGCTAGCTGCCCGCGAGGGTCTCCGGCCGCAGCAGCCGGTCGAGCTCGGCGGCGTCGAGCACCCCGGTGGCCAGCACCAGGTCGCGGACCTCACCCCGGCCGGCGAGGGCGGCCTTCGCGATCTCGGCGGCGGTGGCGTAGCCGAGGTACGGCGTGAGCGCGGTGACCACGCCGACGCTGCGGGCGGCGGTCGCGGTGAGGTGGTCGACGTCCACGGTGATGCCGACGACGCAGTGCTCGCGGAGCGCGTCGAAGGCGCGGGACGTCCAGCCGATGGCCTGCAGCAGCCCGTGGCAGATGATCGGCTCGAAGGCGTTCAGCTGGAGCTGACCGGCCTCGGCGGCCATCGTCACCGTGACGTCGTTGCCGACCACCCAGAACGCGACCTGGTTGACCATCTCGGGGATCACCGGGTTGACCTTGCCGGGCATGATGCTCGACCCGGCCTGCCGGGCCGGCAGCAGCAGCTCGCGGAGCCCGGCCTGCGGGCCGGAGGCCAGCAGCCGCAGGTCGTTGCAGATCTTCGAGACCTTGACGGCGGTGCGCTTCAGCACGCCGGACACGTGCACGAAGACGCCGGTGTCGGACGTCGCCTCGACGAGGTTCGAGGCGGTCTCGACCGGCAGCCCGGTCAGCTCGCGCAGGTGCCGGCAGACGGCCGCGGCGTACCTGGGGTCGGCGGTGATGCCGGTGCCGATCGCGGTGGCGCCGAGGTTGACCTCCCGCAGCAGTGAGCGTGCCTCGGCGATCCGGGGCAGCTCCTCGCGCAGCGTGACGGCCCACGCGCCGAGCTCCTGGCCGACGGTCATCGGGACCGCGTCCTGCAGCTGGGTGCGGCCGACCTTGGGCACCGACCGGAACTCCTCGCCCTTCGCGGCGAACGCGTCGGCGAGCCGGGCCACCGACACCGACAGGCCGTCGAGCGCCTGCGTCAGGGCGATCTTGACCGCGGTGGGGTAGACGTCGTTGGTGCTCTGGCTGCGGTTCACGTGGTCGAGCGGGTGCACCTCGTGGTGGCTGCCCAGCGGCAGGCCGAGCAGCTCGAGGGCCCGGTTCGCGACGACCTCGTTGGCGTTCATGTTCGTGGACGTGCCTGCCCCGCCCTGAACCACATCGACCACGAACTGGTCGTCGAGCAGCCCGTCGCGGACGTCCTGCGCGGCCTTGTCGATCGCGGCCGCGACCCGCTCGTCGACGAGGCCCAGCTCGCGGTTGGCCCGCACCGCCGCCTGCTTGACCGCGCCCAGCGCCGCGACGAGCTCTCGGTGCACGGAGACGGGTGTCCCGCTCACCGGGAAGTTCTCCAGCGCGCGGGCGGGGTGCACGCCCCAGTAGGCGCCGTCGGGGATCTGCACGCCGCCCAGGAAGTCGTGGTCGGTTCTGGTCACCGGGCGGCCCCGCTCGCGACGTCGAGGGCGGTCCAGGCGAGGGCGGTCGCGGCGTCGGTCAGCGCCCGCTCGGCGTCCGGACCGACGCAGTGCGCCGCGAACGCCGCCTGGTGGTTGAGCGCGGGCAGCGAGCCGATCCCGACGTACGGGTGGATCGCCGGCACCACCTGCGACACGTTGCCCATGTCGGTCGACGCCCGGTTCATCCGCGCGGCGTCCGAGCCGGTGGCGAACGCACGGCCGAGTGCCTCCGCGTTGCGCCGGTACGCCGCCAGCGCGGCGTCGTCGGCGCGGAGCTCGGCGTACGGCTTGCTCTCCGGCACGATCTCGAGCTCGCAGCCGGTGGCCAGCGCGCCGGCCTCGAAGCAGCGCCACACCCGGGGCTCCACCTCTGCGAGCTCGGCGAGCGACTCGGCGCGGACGTACCACCGGCCCTCGGTGCGCTCGGGGATCGCGTTGGGGGCCTCGCCGCCGCGGGTCATCACCCCGTGCACGCGCACCGACGGCGGCAGCTGCTGACGCAGCAGCCCGATCGCGACCTGCGCGACCGTGAAGGCGTCCGCGGCGTTCACGCCGTGCTCCGGGTACGCCGCCGCGTGCGCCGCCTTGCCGGTGTAGCCGACGTGCGAGTGGGAGACCGCGAACGGCCGCGCCTCGGCGACGTCGACCGGTGCCGGGTGCGCCAGCATCGCCAGGTCGAGGCCGTGGAAGGCGCCGCGGTCGAGCAGCTCGATCTTGCCGCCGCCCCCCTCCTCGGCCGGCGTCCCGTACACCTCGACGGTGAGGCCGGCGTCGTCGGCGAGCGGGGCCAGCGCCCGGGCCGCGCCGACCGAGATCGCCGCGATCAGGTTGTGCCCGCAGGCGTGGCCGAGGCCCGGCAGCGCGTCGTACTCGGCGCACAGGCCGAGCCGGAACGGCCCGGACCCGTACGTCGCCCGGAACGCTGTCTGGAGCCCGAGGTAGCCGGGCTCCACGTCGAAGCCCGCGTCGGCGAGCACCTCGGCGACCCAGCGCGAGGAGTCGTGCTCCTCCCAGGCCGTCTCGGGGTGCGCGTGCAGTCGCTCGGACAGCCCGACCAGTGCGTCCCGGTCGTCGGCGACCCGGGTCGCGGCGTGCTCCTTCAGCGACATCACGCGTCCCCGGGGACGCCGTACGACGGGGCGGCGCCCGGGTCGAGCGCCCTGGTCACGTAGTCGTCGCGCTGCGGCAGCCAGACGTCCAGCAGCCGGCGCAGCTCGGCGATCGGCTCGTCGTGCCAGTCCACGCGGAGGTCGGTCTCGCGCCAGGGCACGCTGCGCACCACGGCGAGGCCCGCGGAGTGCAGCGGGCCCTCCTCGCCGCCGGCGGCCAGTCCCGCCTCCATCGCGGTCAGCAGCCGCTCCTCGAGCTCTCCGCCGGACGCCCCGAACGCCCCGAACGCCTCGACGACCGCGTCCACGACCCGCGGGCCGGCGAGCATGTTGCCGGCCACCACGACGTCGGTGCCGACGCGCTGGTGGTGCACGCCGAGCGTGCCCTCGCCGGAGTACGCCGCCGCCTTGCCGTGCACGTCGAGCACGGTGAGCTGCCGGTGCCCGACGAGGGGCTCCCGGCCGACGAGGTCGTCGAGGGCGGCCTGCGGGTCGGCCCCCCTCTCCAGGGCGTCGAGGAGCGCCGGACCCAGGCGGGGGTCGGTGACGTTCTGCGACGACGCGCCGCCGACGCCCGGGCGCAGGTGCACGCAGCGGGCGGCGACCGCCGGGCTCGACGACGAGACCGCCATCCCGACCGCGCCCCGGCCGTCGGTCGCCAGCACGGAGAAGGTCATGCCCGCTCCTCCTCGGGGATCACCGCGATCGCGTCGACCTCGACCAGCCACTCGGGGCGGGCCAGCGCGGAGACCACCACGCCGGTGGAGATCGGGTGCACGCCCCGGGTCCAGCGGCCGATCGTGCGGTAGACGGTCTCGCGGTACCGCGGGTCGACGAGGTAGACGGTCAGCTTGACCAGGTGCTCCATCCGGCTGCCGGACTCCTTGAGCAGCATCTCGATGTTGGCCATCGCGCGCTCGGTCTGCTGCTCGACGTCGCCGATGCCGACCGACTCGCTGGTACCGAGGTCCTGGCCGATCTGGCCGCGCACGTAGACGGTGCCGCCCGCGACCACGGCCTGGCACAGGTCGTTGTCGAGGCTCTGCTCCGGGTAGGTGTCGCGGGTGTTGAACGGCCGGATGCGGCGGTGCCCGCCGGCGACGATGGGTGTGTTCACGGGGCTGCCTCCAGCAGGGTGTCGGTGCGGACGGACCCGTGGGCGAGGTAGCGCCGCTGGGTCACGATGTGGTCGGCCAGGTGCTTGGCGTCGTGCCAGACGCCCCAGATGAAGCTGGAGCCGCGGCGGGACAGCCAGGGCAGGCCGAGGAAGTAGACGCCGGGCTCCGACGACACGCCCCGGCGGTGCTGCGGCCGGCCGTTCTCGTCGAACGCGTCGACGCGCAGCCAGCCGTAGTCGGTGGCGAAGCCGGTCGCCCAGACGATCGAGGTCACGCCGGCGTCGGCGAGGTCGAGCTCCAGCAGCGGGTCCGTCGCGGCCTCCGGGTCGGGCCCGAGGATGCGCGCCTCCGGCTCCTCGGGGAGGTCGAGCCCGTTGCGCTCGACGTACGCGTCTGCCGCGTCGAGCAGCGCCAGGTAGCTCGCGTCGCCGGCCGCGACGTTCTCCGCCAGGTCCGGCGAGAACCGCAGCGTGCCGTCGTCGTACGTCGCGGTGCGGCCGACGAGCCGCACGCCGAGGGCGGCCAGCGCGCGGAAGTCGACGGTGTGTCCGCCGCGGGCGCCGCTGACCGCGATGGTGACGTGCTCGGCGCCCTGCGGCGGCGTCTCCGCGTCCCACAGACCGAGCACGCCGAGCCACCAGCAGAAGTCACGGCCGCGGTAGCTGCGCGGCGGCCGGTCGTGGGGTCCGACCGAGAGGTACACCTGCCGGCCCGAGCGGCGCAGCTCGTCGGCGATCTGCACGCCCGACGACCCGGCGCCGACGACCAGCACGGCGCCCTCGGGAAGCTGATCCGGGTTGCGGTACCCGCTGGAGTGGATCTGCAGCGGCACCGCACCCTCCGGCACGATCGCCGGGACGACGGGCCGCTGGAACGGTCCGGTCGCCGCCACCACGGCGCGCGCCTCGATGGTCCCGTCGCTGGTCTCCACCCGGAAGCCCGGCCGACCGGCGTTGCGCTGCACCGACGTCACCTCGACGCCGCAGCGGACCGGGGCGCCGATCTTCTCGGCGTACGCGACGAAGTAGTCCGCGACCTGCTCCTTGGAGGCGAAGCCGTCGGCGTCGACGTCGAAGAACTCCAGGCCGGGGAAGCGGTCGTGCCACGCCGGCCCGTTCGCGACCAGCGAGTCCCACCGCTCCGAGCGCCAGCGCTCGGCGATCCGGTGCCGCTCCAGGACGAGGTGCGGTACGCCGCTGTCGCCCAGGTGCTCGCTCATGGCGAGGCCGGCCTGGCCCCCGCCGACGACGAGGACTTCGATCTCTTCGGTCGACATCCCAACCTCCACTCCACGTGGCAGTCGCTTCCGGCTGCCAGCGCAAGAATCGTCACCCGGGACAGAAACCCTGTCCAACAGATGTTGTTGCTGTTCTGGATCTGATTTGGTGATGACCCGGTCCTGCCCTGGATCAGCCGCCCAGGTGCACCCAGGTGGTCTTGTGGCCGGTGAACTTGTCGAGCGCGTGCAGCGACAGGTCGCGGCCGAACCCGCTCTGGCCGAAGCCGCCGAACGGCACCGTCACGTCGAGCGCGTCCACGGTGTTGACCGAGACGGTCCCGGCCCGCAGCCGCGACGCGACGCGGTGCGCCCGGGTCAGCCGGCCCGTCCAGACCGAGGCGGCCAGGCCGTAGACGCTGTCGTTGGCCAGGGCCACCGCCTCGTCCTCGTCGTCGAAGGCGGTCACCGCGAGCACCGGGCCGAAGACCTCCTCGCGCCACACCCGCGCGTCCGGCGGTACGTCGTCGAACACCGTGGGCTCCACGAACGCGGCCGTCGGCGCCCCGTCGACGCGGCGTCCGCCGGTCACCAGCGTCGCCTCGGAGCGGCCGGACTCGACGAGCTCCATCACCCGGTCCGCGTGGCGCAGGCCGACCAGTGGACCCATCCGCACCGCGGCGTCGAGCGGGTCGCCCGGGCGGATGTCGCGGACCAGCGCCACGATCCGCTCGAGGAGCGTGTCCTTGACGTCGCGCTGGACCAGCAGCCGGGAGTTCGCGGAGCAGACCTGGCCCTGGTTGCTGAAGATGCCGGCGACCGCTCCGGCGGCCGCAGCGTCCAGGTCGTCGACGTCGGCGAACACCAGGTTGGCGCTCTTTCCGCCGCACTCCAGCCAGACCTGCTTCATGTTCGAGCGGCCGGCGTACTCCAGGAACAGCTTGCCGACGAGTGTCGACCCGGTGAACGCGACGACGTCGACGTCCGGGTGCTCGCCCAGGGCCCGGCCGGCCACCGGGCCGTCGCCGGGGACCACGTTCAGCACGCCGTCGGGCAGGCCGGCCTCGCTCGCCAGCTCGGCCAGGCGCAGCGCCGACAACGGGGTCTCCTCGGCCGGCTTCAGCACCACGCTGTTGCCGGCGGTGAGAGCGGGTGCCACCTTCCAGATCGCCATCTCCAGCGGGTAGTTCCACGGCACCACCGCGCCGACGACGCCGAGCGGCTCGCGGGTGACCAGGGCGAGGGCGTCCGCGGCGGTCGGCGCGACCTCGCCGTACACCTTGTCGACGGTCTCGGCGTACCAGCGCAGGATCGCGGCCGACCCCGGTACGTCGACTCTCGTCGTGTCCGCGATCAGCTTGCCGCCGTCGAGGCTGTCGAGGAGGGCGAGCTCGTCGGCGTTCTGCTCGACCAGGTCCGCGAGCCGGAGCAGCACCGCCTTGCGGCGCGTGGGCGTGGCGCCGCTCCACCGGCGGTCGGTGAACGCCGCCCGCGCGGCGGCCACGGCCCGGTCGACGTCGGCCGCCGAG
>JABFXA010000192.1 GCA_013361955.1 Nocardioidaceae bacterium | reverse complement strand
CGCCGGGACGCAGCGGGTGTGGTCACGAGCGTCGACAACGGCACCCTCTACGTCAACGACCCGATCCACCTGACCGATGACTCGACACTCAAGTTCGTGGCGGTCAGCGCCGACGGCCAGTCGACGGTGAAGACCGAGTCCTATCTCATCGACATCGCGGCGAACCGTCCGCCCGGCGCGCTCGGCTCAGTCGGCCCGGTCGACTCCACCACGGGCTACCCGTTCTGGTACGGCGACAAGGGCGGCACGCGCAGCTCACTCGCCGCGAACCGGCTGGAGCTGTGCCTCGACGACCCGCTGTGCCCGGTGGTCGGCGAGCTGCCGGACGCCAGCAAGCCACTGTCGTACCCCGACAACTTCCCCGACGAGTCCTTCTGGTGGTCCGGTGAGGCGGCGATCGCCGTCCCCGGCGGCCCGAGCAGCCTGCTCGTCCTCGCCCAGGAGGCGGCATTCGGTGGTGCGGGCGCCGTGGTGCCAGGCGAGCAGATCTCGTTCGCGCGGCTCCGGATCCGGCTCGACGACGTCGTCCCCGACGCCAAGTACACGGTGACCTCGCCCTACGGCGTCGACGTCGTGACGGCAGACGACCGCGGCCGTGCCCGCATGACGGAAGACATCGGTTGTGCGGCTGCGCCATGCACCTGGAAGGAGTCGCTCGACGGTCGTGTCGGCCCGTTCCTCAGGTGGGACCCGGCCGTCGCTCCAGCGGCCCCGGTTGGCTACGTGGGCAACCCGCTCGTCGAGCACCAGGTCGTCGGCAGCCCGCGCGGCACCAACTTCTTCAGGATCGAGGGCCCGGACATCGGTGGCCCGGGGGTCAACCGCGTCGAGACCGACCTGTTCACCGTCCAGGGTCGGCTCGCCCAGCTGCGCGCCACGGCCACGCCCGGCGGCGGGCTGTACTCCAAGGCGCAGGACGTCGCCATCCAGGCGTCGTTCCCGGCCGAGGCGAAGGTCGTCTGGACGACGAACGGCAGCGACCCTGCCGTCGACCCGGCCACCGGCGCCGTGACCAACGGCCAGGAGCTCCTCCCTGCGACGGGCGACCAGAACGCCAAGGCGGTCGTACGCCTGCCTGACGGCCGCTCCACCCTGAAGTTCATGGCGGTCGACCTCGTCAGCCACGAGGCCTCACAGATCTACACCGAGGAGTACGCCGTCGAGGGCGCCCTGCCCACCGTGTCGGCCACCCCCGACCCCGCCACGGGGCCGTTCCAGGGTGTCCAGCACGTCACTCTCACGAGCAGTGCGGCCGGGTCCGGCATCTACTACACGACGGACGGGACCGTCCCGAAGCTGGACGTGGAGGGCAACCCGGTTGGGACCACCGCGGAGTACGCCGGCCCGGTCTCGGTCGGCCGTCCGACGACCGTCAAGGCCGCGGCGGTGAGCGCGCTCGGGACCCTCGGTCCGGTGGCGACCTTCGTGTACGACATCCACAACCTGAAGACCGTCGGGCCGGTCAGCGCGACGAACGGCTACCCGTCCTGGTTCGAGGACTACGGCTCGAGCACGCTGCCACCCGTCAAGCTGGAGCTCTGCCTCGACGACCCGCTCTGCCCGATCGTCGGCGACGTGCCCGACACGACGAAGCCGGTGTCGTTCCCGGACAACTTCCCGGACGAGTCGTTCTGGTGGGCCGGCAACGCGGACTTCGCCGTCGGAGCGGGCCGGGCGCGACTGACACTCGCCACGGAAGCGGCCTTCGCCTCACCGAATGTCCAGGCCGGTCAGCAGATCGCCTTCTCGCGCATCCGGATTCGTTCGGACGCTCTCGTGCCGGGCGCGACCTACCGGGTGACGCACCCGTACGGTGTGCTGCAACTGACTGCCGATGCTGCCGGTGTCATCAACACCACCGACGACTCCGGCTGTCTGGCGGCTCCCTGTGACTTCTCGCAGGTGCTGCGGGCGCCAGTCGGCCCGTTCCTGCGCTGGACCGGGACGGATGCACCGCCCGGATACGTCGGTGACGGCGCCACCCCGCACACCGTCCAGGGCAGCCCGTACGGCACCAACGTCTTCCGCATCGAGCAGCTGACGAGCGGAACGGGTGACGCGCTCACGACCCCGACCATCGTCGGCCAGACGAACCAGTTCGTCGTGCAGGGCAAGCTGACAGCGCTGCGTGCGACCGCGACACCGGCGGGTGGCACCTACACCGCCGCGAAGCAGGTCGCCCTCAGCAGCACCGACCCGACCGCCGCGATCTTCTACACCACCAACGGCACCACGCCGACGGCGGCGAGCACGCGGTATGCCGGGCCGATCACGATCGCGAACCAGGGCACCACGGTGCTGAAGTTCGTCGCGATCGCGAACGGTGTCAGCTCACCGGTGGTCACGGAGACGTACCTCATCGACACGATCGCGCCAACGGTGGCGATCAGCCCGAGCGGCGGCACCTTCACCACGGCACAGTCGGTCACGATCACCAGCAACGACGCCGCCGCCTCCATCTACTACACGACCGACGGCTCGACGCCGACGGCGAGCAGCACGAGGTACACGACACCGGTGACGGTTTCTCGCACCCTCACGCTGAGGGCACGGGCGATCGACACCGCCGGCAACATCGGGACCGTCGTCGCGTCGACGTTCACCATCAACCAGCCGACGACGACCCTGACCCTGGGGACGCCTACCCCGGCCACCGTGACCATCGGTGCTGCGACGACGCTCTCCGGGTCGCTGACCAGCGGCGGCACCGCGCAGGCGTCCAGAACCGTCACCGTGCAGTCGAGGGCGCTCGGTTCGAGCACGTGGGTCGACGCCGGCAGGGCGGCCATCACGGCGTCGAACGGGACCTACAGCGTCGCCGTCAGCCCGACAGCGACAGTGGACTACCGCGTGGTGTTCGCAGGTGCCACCGGACTTCAGGCCTCGACCAGTGCGGCGCAGCGCGTCCAGGTGCGAGCGGCCCTGACGCTCAACGCGCCGAACCCGGTGTCGGTGAGCCGTGGCAGGAACGTCACCTACTCCGGCAGGCTCGCACCGACCCACACCGGTGCGCGCATCACCGTCACCGTCACGGCGACCGGCCAGCGGGCCCTCACCGCGTCGGCCACCGTCGCGGCGAACGGAACCTGGACCGTGACGACGAAGGCTCCCGGGAAGGAGGGAACCTGGAACGTGGCCGCCAGCTGGGGCGGCGACGCCGACCACCTGGCCCCCACCACTGCCAACGTGAGGCTCACCGTGGTCAAGTAGCGCCTCGAACGGCTGAACCTCCCACAGCCGAGCGAGCGCACCCCCGGGCCCCCGCGAGAGCGGGGGCCCGTGGCATGTCCGGATCGCCCTGTTTCCTCCGCCTTTGCCCAGCGAATCTGCCTGTCCTAGCACGGGATTCGCGGTTCCGCCAGAAAATCGGACGCCCAAAAACTAGGGGTCGCCCTTGATTCTCATTCCGCCGCGAGCGGGCGCCAGCTACCGCACCATGGCTGCAAGGGGATCAGCAATGGGGGGATCAGAATGAAGGATGTAGTCGGCGTACCTGTGGTGCGGCTGTGCGGGGGCCTCGTGGTAGGACACGGACCCCAGGCGTTGGGTCCGCGGGACCTGGGGGGTGCGAAGGCGCGGCACGTGCTGCTGGCGCTGCTGCTCGCGGGTGGTGACCCGGTCTCGAAGGGTCGGATCATCGAGGACTTGTGGGGTGACACGCCCCCGGCCGGGGCACTGGGCACGTTGGAGGCGTACGTGAGCCTGCTGCGCAAGCGGCTCGCCGGGGCGCCGAGCAGGCGGGGAGCCGACGGCGCGGCCGTGGGGGTGGCGCCGATCGTGACCGTGCCAGGCGGGTACCGCTGGGACGTCGGGGGCCTGTCGGTGGACGTCATCGAGTTCGCGCGGCTGGTGTCGCGGGCGCAGGAGCTGGCCGGTGACCCAACCGCCGCGCTGGGCGTGTACGCCCAGGCGCTGGCCCTGGTGGCGCGGCCGCTGCTGCCCGACGAGGCGGACCTGCCGTGGCTGCAGGAGGCGGTGCAGACGCACGAGGCGCGGGTGCTGCGGGCGCTGGCCGACGGGGCCCGGGTGGCCCTCGAGGCCGGGGACCTGACCCGGGCGATGGCGTGGGCGCGGGCCGCGATCGAGCGTGACCGGCTGCTGGAGTCGGCCTGGCTGGTGCTGCTCGAGACGTTGGAGCGCCGTGGGGAGCACACCGACGCAGTGCGCGAGTACGAGACCTGCCGCACCGTGTTCGCGGCCGAGCTCGGCTGTGACCCGGGTCCGCGGCTGCGGGCGGTGTTCCGCCGGCTGCTCGCGGCCACCTCGGAGCAGGACGACCGGCTGCGTGACCTCGTCGCCGCGGTCGTGCGCCTGCACCACGTGCTCGACTCGTCGGCGCCGCAAGCCTTTCCTGTGGTCGACGACGGCGAGCAATGTTCCGCGGCAGGCGCGCCCGGGGCACTCCAGGAGGACTGCAGCCGCCTCATGGCGCTGATCCGCGCCGCGGATGCGCGGGCGCGCGCGCTGGCCGGCCAGGCGACCGCGATGCCCGCCACGGCAGCCGGCTGACCGCAAAGACGTCCGGAGGGGCCTGCCCGCGGCAGGCCCCTCCGGCACGTGTCGAACGGGTGGCGCAGGCGACGTTAGAGACTGCCGAACGTCTCGTACTCCCAGCAGACCTGCTCGAGCACCGAATGGTCGCGCTCGGACATCTCCCACGCGCCGTGCAGGTAGGCGTCGAACTCGAGGATGCCGCACTCGCCACCGAGGGAGATGAACCCCAGCCACAGCGGCTTGAGACCCACCCTGCCGGTGCTGACCCAGTCGACCGTCTTGAGGCGCAAGGCGGACAGCGTGCCTGCGTCGAGCAGGTGCGGCAGCTGGACGCCGCCTCCTGAAGTGCGAGAGAGGTGGAACCGCCGGAGCAGCTGGTGGAGCTCGTGATAGCGACGCACGGCCTGCAACCGCCGCTCGGCAGCGGCAGCGCGAGCCGTCGCCGCGGCGAGGTTGGCCCGGGCCCGCAGCACGTCGTCGGCGTCGGTCACGCGGCCGGAACCCTCGAGGGCGGCGAGCCGGCGACGACAGTCTCCAGCACGAGTTCCCGCTGCCGAGGCGGCAACGGAGAACGGGGCAAGGCTCCCTCCTTGGTCCACCTCTACAGGCTAACCCCACGGGGCTGGACGGGCGCCTCCACGCGAACAACCACGTGGGTGGCGATAGGGTTGGTGGGTCAGCTGGAGCGATCCGCGGTGGTGCGTGACGCCTCCGGCAGGGAGGACGACATGACGGACTCTCACCCGTCCCGCAGTCGACGCGACGTCGTCGTGGTCGGGGCGTCCGCGGGCGGGGTCGAGGCACTGAAGGCATTGGCCGCCTCGCTGCCCCCAGACCTGCCCGCGACCGTCATCGTCGTGCTGCACGTGCCCTCCTACGGACGCAGCGTGCTGCCTGCCATCCTCGGGAGGGCCGGACCGCTGCCGGCGCGGCACGTCACCGACTCCGCCGAGCTGGTCGCGGGTGAGATCCTCGTCGCGCCGCCCGACCACCACCTCGTCGTGCTCGACTCCGAGGTGCGCGCCACCCGAGGCCCGCGTGAGAACGGCCACCGTCCCGCCATCGACGTGCTGTTCCGCTCCGCCGCGCGCGCACTGGCGCACCGGGTGGTCGGGGTGGAGCTCTCGGGCGTGCTCGACGACGGCGCGGCAGGCATGTGGGCGATCCGCAACCGGGGCGGCCTGGTCGTCGTGCAGGACCCCGCCGACTGCCTCTACCCCGAGATGCCGCAGAACGTCATGGCGACCGTCGCGCCAGACCACGTCGTGCCCGCTTCACGAGTCGGCGCGCTACTGGACCGCCTGTGCCGCGAGGAGTTCCCGACCCCGACACCGGCCCCGCTGTCCGAGCTCATCAGGACCGAGACGGACCTGGCGTTGCTGGAGGAAGGTGCCATGAACACAGACGAACGCCCGGGGTCGCCCGCCGGTTTCTCGTGCCCCGACTGCGGTGGCACCCTCTTCGAGATCGACGAGGGCGGGGTGTCCCGCTACCGGTGCAGGGTCGGCCACGCCTGGACCACCAAGGGCCTGCTCGGCGAGCAGTCGGTGCAGCTCGACACCGCACTGTGGGTGGCGTTGCGCACGCTCGAGGAGAAGGTGGCGCTGGCGACCCAGCTCTCGGAGCGCGCTGCCATGGGTGGCAGCCCCCTGACAGCTGCACGTTTCCGGTCGCAGGCGGCCGACGCGCGCCAGGCAGCAGACCAGGTCCGCGGGCTCATCGAGTCGCGGCCGTCGACGGAGGTGGAGCTGATCGATGAGTGAGAGCATCTCGCCGCGCGAGCCGGCCGACGTGGCAGACGCGGGCGGCACGGACGAGGCCACCGACGCCGCTGGGGCCACGGCAGTGCGTCCGGACGACGAGTCCTTCGAGCGCCTGCTGCTCCACCTGAGAGACGTCCGCGGCTTCGACTTCACGGGCTACAAGCGCCCCAGCCTGCTGAGGCGGGTGCGTCACCGTATGCGCGCCGTGGGCTTCGAGTCGTTCGACGAGTACCAGGACCACCTCGAGGTCAACCCCGACGAGTTCGTCCCGCTCTTCAACACGATCCTCATCAACGTGACTAGCTTCTTCCGCGACCGCGACTCGTGGGAGCACCTCAGCACCCGGCTCATCCCCTCGCTGCTCGAGACCTCCGACCGGGAGATCCGGGTCTGGACCGCCGGCTGTGCAGGCGGCCAGGAGGCCTACAGCCTCGCCATCGCGCTGACCGAGGCCATGGGCGTCGAGAGGTTCCGCGAGCGCGTCAAGATCTACGCCACCGACGTCGACGAGGACGCCCTCGCGTACGCCCGTGCGGCGACCTACACCGAGCGCGAGACCGAGAGCGTGCCCGAGGAGCTCAGGGACAAGTACTTCGAGACGTCGCCGCACGGCATGGTCTTCCGCCAGGACCTGCGGCGCAGCGTCATCTTCGGGCGCAACGACCTGACCCGCGACGCGCCCATCTCGCGCATCGACCTGCTCACCTGCCGCAACACCCTCATGTACTTCAACGCCGAGACGCAGTCGCGCATCCTGTCGCGCCTCGCCTTCGCGCTGAGGCCGCAGGGCATCCTCATGCTCGGCAAGGCCGAGATGCTGCTGAACCACACCGACACGTTCAACCCGGTCGACATGAAGCGCCGGCTCTTCAGGCGCGGCTCTGTGCCGGTTCCCGACCCGCAGCTGGTCATGCGCTCGGCGGCCCCGATGATGCGCTTCGCCGTGCCCGACGCCCTGCAGTCGCTGCGCACCGACGCGTTCGCGGCTGCCCCGCTGGCACAGCTCGTCATCGACGCGCAGGGAACACTGGCCATGATCAACGAGTCGGCCAAGTCGCTGACCAAGCTGACCGACTCCGACGTCGGTCGCCGGTTCCACGAGCTCGACCTGTCGTTCCGGCCCATGGAGCTGCGGCCGGCGCTGCACGAGACCCGCGAGAGTCGGCAGCCACACCGCCTGCGCGGCGTGCGTTGGGCCAAGCCGGGCCCCGAGCTCTACGTCGACATCGACCTCGTCCCCCTCGTCGACGTGCGCGACGGCTACGCCGGCACCCTGCTCACCTTCACCGACGTCACCCGCTACCAGCAGGTCCACCAGGAGCTCGAGCAGACGACGAAGCAGCTGCAGGCGGCGTCCGAGGAGCTGCAGTCGACGAACGAGGAGCTCGAGACCACCAACGAGGAGCTGCAGTCGACCGTCGAGGAGCTCGAGACCACCAACGAGGAGCTGCAGTCGACCAACGAGGAGCTCGAGACGATGAACGAGGAGCTGCAGTCGATGAACGACGAGCTCCAGGGCGCGAACGAGGAGCTGCGGGTCCGCAGCTCCGAGCTCACTCGCCTCAACGACTTCATGGAGTCGATCCTCGGCAGCATGCAGTCCTCGGTCATCGTCCTCGACCGAGATCTGACGGTGCAGATCTGGAACCGGAACGCGCAGGAGCTGTGGGGCGTGCGGTCCGACGAGGCTGTCGGGACGCATCTGTTCAACCTCGACTTCGGGCTGCCCACCGATGCCGTCAAGCCCCTGCTGCGCACGGTACTCAATGACCCCAGCACCACACGTCAGCTGTCGATCGACGCCATCAACCGACGTGGCCGCCCGGTGATGCTCTCGGTGAGGGTGGCCGCACTGATGTCGCGCGGCGACGCGACAGGCGTGCTGCTCGTCATGGACGCCGAGCCGCGCGAGTGACCTTCTGCACGACGCCCCTCAGGATGCCTCGGGGTCGGCCTCGCCCAGCGCGTGTCGCCTGTCGTCGTGGTCGGAAGCGCGGTCGAGTCTGGCGGCTCGTGGGTGCTCCTCCGCCGCGCTGAGCAGGGG
>JABFXA010000381.1 GCA_013361955.1 Nocardioidaceae bacterium | reverse complement strand
CGGATCTACCTCACCCAGGGCGTGGTGCTGTGGTTCGTGTCGCTGCCGGTCCAGGTCGCCGCCTTCGAGTCAACCGCCCCGAACCCGGTGACCTGGCTGGGCGTCGCCGTGTGGCTGGCCGGGTTCGTGGTCGAGACCGTCGCCGACCGGCAGCTGGTCCGGTTCCGCGCCGACCCGGCGTCCCGCGGCCGGGTGCTGGACACCGGCCTGTGGCGGTGGAGCCGGCACCCGAACTACTTCGGCGACGCCTGCGCCTGGTGGGGGCTGGCGCTGGTTTCCTTCAGCGCGTGGCCGGGCATCCTGACCGTGCTGTCGCCGGTGCTGATGACCTGGCTGCTCGCCCGAGGCTCCGGCAAGCCGTTGCTGGAGAAGGACATCGGCACCCGACGCCCCGGCTACGCCGACTACGTCCGCCGCACCAGCGGGTTCGTGCCGTTGCCGCCCCGCAGGACCTGACCCCGCACCCCGAGGAGCACCCCGTGAAGACCGTCGCCGAGGGGACCCGGGTCCCCGACTTCGAGCTGCCCGACCAGCACGGCAACCCCGTCCGGCTGAGCACCGTGCTGGAGGACGGCCCGGTGGTGCTGTTCTTCTACCCGGCCGCGATGACCCCCGGCTGCACCGCCGAGAGCTGCCACTTCCGCGACCTGGCCACCGAGTTCAAGGAGGCCGGCGCGCAGCGGCTCGGGATCAGCGCCGACCCGGTCGCCAAGCAGCGCGAGTTCGCGGAGCGCAACGCCTTCGACTACCCGCTGCTCTCCGACGAGTCCGGCGACGTGGCCCGGTCGCTGGGCGTGAAGCGGCGGTTCGTGACCCCGGTGAAGCGGGCCACGTTCGTGATCGACCGGGACCGCACGGTGCTCGCGGTCGTGCAGAGCGAGCTGAACATGTCCGTGCACGCGGACCGGGCGTTGGAGGTGCTGCGGGCCCGGTAGGATCATCGTCTCGTGCAGTTCCTCGAAGAGATGCCCCCGGGTTTCGACCTCACGTACAACGACGTCTTCATGGTGCCGCGTCGCTCCGACGTGGCCTCGCGCTACGACGTCGACCTCTCCACCACCGACGGCACCGGGACGACGATCCCGCTGGTGGTCGCGAACATGACCGCGGTCGCCGGCCGGCGGATGGCCGAGACCGTCGCCCGGCGCGGCGGCATCACGGTCGTGCCGCAGGACATCCCGCTGTCCGTCGTACGCGACGTCGTGGGGTGGGTGAAGCGGCGGCACCTGGTCTTCGACACGCCGATCACCCTCGACCCCGAGCAGACCGTCGGCGACGCCATCGCGCTCCTTCCGAAGCGGTCGCACCGGGCCGCGTTCGTGGTCCGCGACGGCCGGCCCGTCGGCGTGCTCACCGAGGAGGACTGCGCCGAGGTGGACCGGTTCACCCAGGTGCAGCAGGTGATGAGCGCCGAACCGCTGACGATCCCGCACACCGTGTCGCCGCGCGACGCCTACGACCGGCTCGACGCCTCGCGCCGCCGGGTGGCCCCCGTGGTCGACGACGACGGCCGGCTGGTCGGCGTGCTCACCCGCACCGCCGCGCTGCGCTCGACGCTCTACGACCCCGCCGTCGACGCGGAGGGCCGGCTGCGGATCGCGGCGGCCGTGGGCGTGAACGGCGACGTCAAGGCGAAGGCGGCCGAGCTGCTCGACGCCGGCGTCGACTGCCTCGTCGTGGACACCGCGCACGGTCACCAGGAGCGGATGGTCGAGGCGCTGCAGGCGGTGCGCGCGCTCGACCCGCAGGTCCCGGTGGCGGCGGGCAACGTGGTGTCGGCCGAGGGCGTACGCGAGCTGGTGGACGCCGGCGCTGACATCGTGAAGGTGGGCGTGGGTCCCGGCGCGATGTGCACCACCCGGATGATGACCGGCGTCGGCCGGCCGCAGTTCTCCGCCGTGCTGGAGTGCTCGGCCGCGGCGCGCGAGCTGGACCGGCACGTGTGGGCCGACGGCGGGGTGCGCTACCCGCGCGACGTCGCGCTGGCCCTCGCCGCGGGCGCGTCGTCGGTGATGATCGGGTCCTGGTTCGCCGGCACCCACGAGTCGCCCGGCGACCTGCACGTCGACGCGAACGGCCGCGCCTACAAGGAGTCCTTCGGGATGGCCTCGGCGCGCGCGGTCGCCGCCCGCAGCGGCGGCGACACGTCGTTCGACCGGGCCCGCAAGGGGCTCTACGAGGAGGGCATCTCCTCGTCGCGGATGTACCTCGACCCGGACCGTCCCGGCGTCGAGGACCTCATCGACCAGATCTGCGCGGGGATCCGCTCGGCGTGCACGTACGCCGGCGCCCGCACCCTCGACGAGTTCCACGAGCGCGCCCTGGTCGGGATCCAGTCCGCGGCCGGGTTCCACGAAGGCCGGCCGCTGCCCGCCGGCTGGTGAGCCGCCTCCTCAGTGGTAGCGGAACCCGTCCATGAACCGGCGGAACAGGCCGCCCCTGCGCGGTAGCGGCTCCGTCGGCGGCGGCGCGGAGCGGCGCTGCACGGCGATCGGCTTGTCGTAGTCGGTGCGCACGATCGCGTCGATCACCTGCTCCTCGGTGAAGTCGTCGGAGCCGTCGATCGCCGGGACGAAACCGACCAGCACGCCGTTGCGCATCACCTGCGCCTCGAGGGCGGCGGTGTCGTCGGAGTCCCAGGTGGCCACCCGGCCGTCGGGCAACCGGACGTTCACCCCGAACTGGTACACCCCGACCCGGGCCAGGTCGGCGTCGGTGCCGCGGTCGCGGAGCGCGTCGACGACGCGGCGGGCCTTGTTCTCGTCCATGGTGCTTCGAGGGTACGTCGCGACCCGATGAGTTCCGGCTGCGGCGCGGGTCCATCCAGGCATCAGCCACACCGGGAGGGAACCCATGTCCGACATCGAGACGCACACCCTGGAGGCGCCGGGCGCCGTGCTGACCTACGACGTCCGCCGCAGCGACACGACCACCGAGCCGGTGCTGCTGATGGTCGGCTCGCCGATGGGCGCGGCGGGCTTCGGCACGCTCGCCGAGCTCTTCCCGGACCGGACGGTGGTGACCTACGACCCGCGCGGGACGGGGCGCAGCCGGCGCACCGACGGCGCGGCCGAGACCACCACGGCGGAGCACGCCGACGACCTGCACCGGGTGATCGAGGCCGTGGGCGGGGGACCGGTCGACGTGCTCGCCAGCAGCGGCGGCGCGGTCAACTCCCTCGTGCTCGTCGCCGCCCACCCCACCGACGTACGCACGCTGGTGGCGCACGAGCCGCCCGCGGCCGCCGCCCTGCCCGACCGCGACGCGGCGCTCGCGGCCAGCCGCGACGTCCACGAGACCTACCTGCGCGACGGGCTCGGCGCCGGGATGGCGAAGTTCATCGCGCTGGTCAGCCACGTCGGACCGGTCCCCGCCGACTACGTCGACCGGCCCGCGCCCGACCCGGCGATGTTCGGGCTGCCCACCGAGGACGACGGCTCCCGGGACGACCCACTGGTCGGGCAGAACATGATCTCCTGCACCCACCACGAGCACGACTTCGCCGCCCTCCGCGCCGCACCGACGCGCATCGTGATGGCCTCCGGGTCCGGCGGCGCCGGGACGCTCGCGAGCCGCGGTGCGTACGCCGTCGCCGACCGGCTCGGCACCGAGGTCGTCGTGTTCCCTGGCGACCACTCCGGCTTCCTGGGCGGCGAGTACGGCCAGACCGGCAAGCCCGACGAGTTCGCCGCCACCCTCCGCGACGTCCTCACCCCCTGACCCCCACCCCCGCCGAGGCGTCACTCGTGTCCCGCCGAGAGGTCACTCGTGTCCCGCCGAGGCGTCACCCGTGTCTTTCGCCGGGACCGGGGTGACCTCTCGCAGGGACCGGGGTGACCTCTCGCGGGGACCGGGGTGACCTCTCGCGGGGACCGGGGTGACCTCTCGGCGGGGGCCGTCAGGAGGTGAGGGGGAGGTGGGCGCGGAGGACCGTGCCGGTGGGGTGCCGGGGCGCGAGCTCGAGCGACCCGCCCAGGTCGGCGATGCCGTCGTGCAGCAGCCGGAGGCCGAGGTGCCCGCTGTCCAGGCCGGGGATCGCCAGCCCGTCGGCATCGTCGCCGCCGGCGCCGTCGTCCGCCACGAGTACGTCGAGCCCGTCGGCGTCACGGACCACGCGGACCCAGGCGTTGCGGGCGTCGGCGTGCCGGACCACGTTCAGCAGGCCCTCGCGCACGACGCGGTACGCCGCCCGGGCCGGCGCCACGGGCAGGGCGCGGGCGTCGACGTGCACGTGCACGAGGACGCCCTCGGCCGTGGCCCGGTCGGCGAGCTGCTGTACGGCGGGGAACAGGCCGCCGTCGTCGACGGCGGGCGGGTAGGTCTCGGTGAGCAGCGAGCGCAGGCTGCTCAGGTCGCCCTTGAGGGTGACCGTCGCCTCCGCCAGCGCCGCCGACACGCCGTCGGTGGTGCGGGTGCGGTCCACCCGGCGGGCCAGCGAGCGCAGCCCGTAGGAGAGGCCGGCCAGGTCCTGGATCACGCCGTCGTGCAAGGTCTGCGCGATCCGTCGACGTTCGAGGTCGGCCGCCGCCTCGGAGCGCCGCAGCAGCACGGTGCGCTCGTTGATGCTGCGGCCGAGCCGGCCGGCGAGCGAGACGCCGAGCGGCAGCACGGCCAGCAGCAGGAGCAGCAGCGCGCCGAGCGACACCGGCGCGACCGCCCAGAGGATGCGCTGCTGCTCGACGTGCAGCGAGCGCGGTGACCAGTAGGTCTCGAAGACGACCGGGACGCCCTCGGCGTCGCGGGTGCCGACGTACACCTCGTAGAGGTCGCCGACCTCCCGCGCGGTGGTGGCGTGGTCGGCACGTTCGGCGGTGGCCCGCTCGGCGTAGGTGAAGGTGCCGCCGGCGTCGTCCTGCACCCGGGGCGGGAACGTGAACCGGTGCCCGATCAGGGTCTCCTCGTCGGACCAGAGGACCCGGCCGTCGACCGACCACAGCTTCATGTGCGAGATCGAGCCGAGCTGCAACCGGTGCCGCATCACCGTCTCGAAGCGGGCGATCGCACGCGGGTCGCCGGTCATCACCTCGTCGTTGACGAGCGGCGCGGCGACGCCCTTCGCGAAGGTCTCGCCGCGGACCCGGGCCCCCTCGAGGGCCTCGTCGGCGGCGATCCGCTGGGCGACCAGGACGGTGGCGGCCGCGACCACGGCGGTGGCGATCATGGCTCTGGCCACGAACTGCAGGAGCGCGCGCCGGACCATCCCGTGGGGGTCGCGCGCACCGAAGGAGAGCAACCGGTCAGGCCGGAACTTCATCGGTCCGGATCAGCCCGCTGCGCATGGCCACCACCACCGCCTCGAGCTGGGAGTGTGCCCCGAGCTTGACGAGCAGGTTCTTGACGTAGCTGCGGCAGGTGTTCACCGAGATGCCGAGCTCGCGGGCGATCACGCCGGTGTCGAGGCCGGCGGCGAGCATCTGGAGTACGTCGCTCTCGCGGGACGTCAGCGTCGGTACCCGCAGGTCCACCGGGTCCGACGTGACCGCCTCACGGAGCAGCCGTGGATGGACCGCGAAGGTGCCCGCACGCGCGGTGCGGACGGCGTGCAGCATCTCGTCGAGGTCCCCGTCCTTGGGCTGCAGCGCACACGCCCCGGCCGCCGCGGCCCGCCGGAGCAGGGTGCCGTCGATGAACGCGCTGACCACGACCACCCGGATCTCCGGGTCCGCGGCCACCAGGTCGGTGGTCGCGGCGACCCCGTCGCCGTCGCGGAGCTGGACGTCCATCAGGACGGTGTCCGGGCGCAGCCGGACGGCCATCTCCTGGGCGTCGCGGACGGTGGCGGCGATCCCGACGCACTCCAGGTCGGGCTCGTCCTCCAACGCTCGGCGCAGCAGCTGCGCGAACACCGTATGGTCGTCGACGACGAGCACCCGACGGATGCCCCCGGCCGCCCCGACCTGGCGCAGGCCTGACGTGGCCATCATCCCCACCCCCCAGTGGAAGCCGTCCCGTTCACAGGCGGGACATCTGTCATTGTTCGGGCCGTCAGGGTCGGCCTCAATAGTGCGCTCGGGTGGTCTGCGGCAGCCCCGACGGGGACCTCACGGGGCCCCTGACTAGGCATGTCCGGCGATCAGGCGCGCTGCGGTCTCGGACAGGGCGGCGTCCCGAGCCGGCACGGTCAGCCCGGGAACCGTCTCCAGGGCCTGGCGGAGCAGCCGCAGCAGGGTCTGCAGCTCCCCGGGGTCGGCGGGCGCCTGGTGGTCGTCGGTGCCCGACCGCAGCACGGCGAGGTAGAGCTCCCGGCTGCTCGACGAGGGCGGTTCGTCGAGCTCCTCGGCGAGGGTGGTCCGCAGCCGCTCGTAGGTGCGCATCGCCTCGCCACGGCGGCCGGCGAGCCAGTGTGCGCGGACCAGGTGCTGCCAGGCGGCCTCGCAGAGCGGGTCGGCCTGCACCGCCGAGGTGGCCAGCCGCACCGCGTCGTTGTACAGGCGCAGGGCGTTCGCGCGCCCGGCCGCGGCCTCGCAGGCGGCGGTGAGCGCCAGCACGAACCGTTCGCGGGCCCGCTCGGCCCACTCGGCGTACGGCTCGCTGGCCAGCATCGGGCCGGTGACCAGGTCGAGCGCCTGCAGGGCGAGGCGGACGCTGTCGGCACAGCCGGCCGTCTGCGACTCCCGGACGAGCGCGTCGAACTCCTGCACGTCGACCTGGACCTCGCGGCCGAGGCAGTACCCGCCGTCGAGGGTGACCAGCGCGGACCGGCGGGCGCCGGTGAGGCCGAGCACCCGGCGCAGCAGGCAGACGTAGCTCTCCAGGGTCCCGGTGTAGGAGCCGGGCAGGTCGCCCTCCCACATCAGCTCGGCGAGCCGGTCCTTGGAGACCGGGGTGCCGGCGTTCACGGCGAGGATCTCGAGGATCTGCCGCTGCCGCCCCGGCAGCTCCCATTCCGGCAGGGTCCTGCCGTCCACCTCGACGGTCGTCCGTCCTAGCAACCGCACCCTGATCATGACCGCCCCCACCTGCGTCACAGCCGCCCCCTGGCGCAGCCATCATCGGTCCCGGTACGTCGGCCCACCAGCCGCAGGCTCGGGGGTGACCGACCCTCCACGTGGCATGGCCCCGGGTGACCAGACCCGGCCGCCGCGGGTCATCGGCGATGGCCCGCGCCGGGCGCGCGAGTGCCCCGGACGGATCAGCCGCGCGAGCTGCTCGCGGTGCGGCCACGCACCACGCCCACGAAGGCCTGGCAGGTCTCGTCGTCGCGTTCGCGCAGCCAGACCAGCGCCACCGTGGACTCCGGCACGTCCCGCACCGGCACCGCCACCACGTCCTTGCGGTGGTGCAGGCGGGCCACCGACATCGGGAGCACCAGCACGCCGGCGTCGGCGGCCACGCTCTCGACGGCCTGCCGAACCGTCATGTCCGGCACCGGGTAGCGGGAGCCGTCGCGGACCTCGGTCGCCACGTCCCGCCACTCCGGTACGTCGTCGGGCGGCTGCAGCAGGTGCTCGTCGGCGAGGTCCGCGACGTCGACCTCGTCGTACGCCGCGACCGGGTGCTCGCGCGATGCGACCACGACCGGCCGCTCGTCGTACAGGGTGACGACGTGCAGGCCGTCGCGGTCGACGGGGAGGCGTACTAGACACATGTCGAGCGCCGCGGCGCGCAGCATCGCCACCGGGTCGGCGTCCTCGTCGAGGGGCACCAGGTCGAGCGGGCCGCGCCGGCCCTCGGCCCAGCGCCGGCTCCACTTGTCCGGCGTCACTCCCGGGACGAACCCCACACGGAACGGCACGGGTCCAGCGTAGGGACGCATGGCTCGGGCAGGATCACCGCATGAGCGCACTGGACACCTGGACCCGAGGCAGCCACACGTTCGACGGCAGCACCCGCCCGACGTACCGCAAGGGGACCGGGCCGGGGGTCGTCGTCGTGCACGAGCTGCCCGGGATCACGCCCAAGGTGGTCGCGTTCGCCGACGAGGTGGTGGACGCCGGGTTCACCGTGGTGCTGCCCGAGCTGTTCGGCACCACCGGCGCGGCCGGCACCGTCACCCAGGTGCTCAAGGTGCTGCCGAAGGTCTGCGTGAGCAAGGAGTTCACGAAGCTGGCGACGGGGGAGACCACGCCGGTGGCCGGGTGGCTGCGCTCGCTGGCGCGGTCGCTGCACGAGGACGTCGGCGGCCCGGGGGTCGGCGCGCTCGGGATGTGCTTCACCGGCGGGTTCGCGCTGGCGATGATGGTCGACGACTCGGTGGTCGCCCCGGTGGTGTGCCAGCCGAGCGCCCCGTTCGCGATCGGGCAGCGCCGCGGCGCCGACCTGAACCTGTCGCCGGCCGACCTCGACGCCGTACGTCGGCGAGCGGAGGCGGGCTGCCCGGTGCTCGGCCT
>JABFXA010000025.1 GCA_013361955.1 Nocardioidaceae bacterium | reverse complement strand
GGTCACGTCGACCACGACCATCTCGTAGTGGCCGGCGCCGGGACGCACGTTGACGTGCTGGATGTCGTCGGGCGAGGCCTGGTAGAGGTCGACGCCGATCAGGGCGCACCGGCGGACGCCGTCGCGGGTGCGACGCTCACCGCAGTTCATCGCCCCGTTCTCGAACTGCGCGCTCGGCATGGTGCCGGTCGGCCTCGGCGAGGCGGGGTCGCTTGACGTCGTACACGGTCACCGAGTCGAGGCTGCTCATCACGAGCTGCGGCGTGGAGTGCAGGAAGCATCCGGAGATGCCGGCCGAGCCGGGCCGGGAGGACAGCAGCGGGACGTCGTCGCTGGCGATCAGCGGGACCCGTTGCCCGCCGTTCGGGCCGGCCAGGGACCGGCGGAGCGCCTCGGCGCGCTATCGGTCACCGTGAGCGGAGGCGGGAGCGGGGGTCCCGAGAGCGACCGCCGACACCGCGAGAAGCGTGGCGAGGCGGGACGGGGTGCGACCGAACCACATGTCCGGGTGAACGAGCCACCCGGGATTCGGTCACGCGGTCCGACGTCAGGCGGGCTGCATGCTCTCGTCGAGCGTGAGCAGCGGGGAGTCGTGCATCGCGGCGGCGAGCTTGTCGCTCTCCGCCTGGAGGCGCAGCACGTGCGCCTCGAGATCCGCCACCTGCTGTCGGAGCCGCCGGTTCTCCGCGGTGAGCTGGGCAACGATACGTGGGTCGGTGCTGCTCATGTAGCCGAGGAGGGCCTTGGCCATATTGGTGTCCTCCGAAGGATGTGAGGTCATGGCACACCCGGGGCACGGCTGTGTGTTGCCGTCTGGTCGGGGGTGCGTCTTCAACTGTCCCACGGCCGCCCACCCCGGTCAATGCCGGGGTCCCGGTACCCCCGGCCGGTAGCGTGACGGTGTGTCCAGACCGCTGCGGATCGCCGGCTGCCAGGCCCTCTGCGCATGGCGCGGCACCGGCGAGGAGCTCGGCGGCGAGCGGATGTTCGCGTGCGCCGGCTGCGGCAGCGAGTGGGTGCCGTCGGAGCCGTGGACCCCGGTGGACCACACCGGCGAGGTGCCGCAGGCGGTTCAGGACGAACGCCGCACCCGGGGCTTCGGCTGACAGACCGGGCAGTAGTAGGACGACCGGTTCATGAAGGACATCCGCACGATCGGGGTGCCGCACCGCGCGCACGGGCGGCCCTCCTGGCCGTAGGCGTGCAGCGACCGGTCGAAGTAGCCGCTTTCTCCGTTGACGTCCACGTACAGGGCGTCGAACGACGTGCCGCCCTCCCCCAGCGCCGCCTCCATCACCGCGCGTACGTCGGTGAGCAGGCGCTGCACGTCGAGCCGACGCAGCCGGGTGCCGGGCCGCTCGCCGTGCACCTTCGCGCGCCACAGCGCCTCGTCGGCGTAGATGTTGCCGACCCCGGAGACGACCGTCTGGTCCAGCAGGATCCGCTTCACCCCCGAAGCGCGTCGGCGCACGGCCGCGACGAACGCGTCGTCGTCGAAGAGCGGGTCGAGCGGGTCGCGGGCGATGTGCGCGATCTCCGGCGGCAGGTCGGCGCCGCCCGGTGACACCGAGAGCCCGCCGAACATCCGCTGGTCCACGAACCGCAGCTCGGTCGCGTGGTCGGAGAGGGTGAACCGCACCCGCAGGTGCCGCTCGTCCTCGGCCCCGACCGGCTGGACCAGCATCTGCCCGCTCATGCCGAGGTGACCGAGGATCGCGTCGCCGCTGTCGAGCGGCAGCCAGAGGTACTTGCCGCGGCGGTTCGCGCCGAGCACCCGGCGTCCGGCGGTCAGCGCGACGAAGTCGTCGGCGCCGGCCAGGTGCCGGCGGACCGGACGGGGGTGCAGCACCTCGACGGTGTCGATGCCGCGGCCGACGACGTGCGCCTCGAGCCCGCGGCGGACCACCTCGACCTCGGGGAGCTCGGGCACCTGGTGCTCAGCCGGTGGGCTCGCCGTGCGCGGCGGCGATGGCCAGGTAGGCGGTCTCGGCGGCCTGCTGCTCGGCCTCCTTCTTGGACCGACCGGTGCCGTGGCCGTAGAGGTTCTCGCCGACCCGAACCTGCGCGGTGAAGGTCTTCTCGTGGTCGGGGCCCTCGTCCTCGATGACGTACTCGGGCACCCCGAGCGAGTGCTCCGCGGAGAGCTCCTGGAGGCTGGTCTTCCAGTCCAGGCCGGCGCCGAGGCGCGCGGCGTTCTCCATCAGCGGGTCGAACAGCAGGTGCACCACCTTGCTGGCCACCTCGAACCCGCCGGACAGGTAGACCGCGCCGATCAGCGCCTCCACGGTGTCGGAGAGGATCGAGGACTTGTTGCGTCCGCCCGTGGACTCCTCGCCGCGGCCGAGCTTGATGTGCTCCCCGAGCCCGATGGTGCGGGCCACCTCCGCGAGCGCCCGCGCGTTGACCACGGCGGCGCGCAGCTTGGCCAGCCGCCCTTCGGACAGGTCCGGGTGGGCGCGGAACAGGGTGTCGGTGACCACCACGCCGAGCACCGAGTCGCCGAGGAACTCCAGGCGCTCGTTGGTCGGCAGGCCGCCGTGCTCGTAGGCGAACGACCGGTGCGTCAGCGCGCGGTCGAGCAGCTCGGGGTCCAGCTCCGGGCCCCCGAGCGCGTCACGCAGCTCGTCGTACGCGTCGCTCGCCATGTCCGTGCGGGGCTGCGCCCCGTCGACCTCGGTCAGAGGACCTGGCGGCGGTCGGCACGGGCGCCGTACTGCCCGCACTCGGGGCAGGCGCGGTGCGGCAGGTGCTTGGCGCCGCACGCCGGGTTGGCGCAGGTGACCAGCTGAGGCGCGGAGGCCTTCCACTGCGAGCGACGGTGGCGCGTGTTGCTGCGCGACATCTTCCGCTTCGGGACAGCCACGGTGTTCTCCTCTGTCGGGCCGGTACGTCGGTCCGGCCGGTCGGTGTTGCCGGGTCGTTCAGTCGTCCTGCTGCCGGCCCACCTGCTGGGTGAGGCCCTCGAGCTTCGCCCAGCGCGGGTCGACCGCCGCGTCGTGCTGGTGACCGGGGTCGTCTGCGAGCCGCGCACCACACTCGGTGCACAGGCCCGGGCAGTCGTCCCGGCACAGCGGCTGGAACGGCAGTGTCAGCACCACCGAGTCCCGCAGCAGTGGTTCGAGGTCGAGCAGGTCGCCCTCCAACCGGCTGGCCTCGTCGTCCTCCTGGTCGGGATCGCCCGCCGGTTCGCGCTCCTCGTAGACGAAGAGCTCCTGGAAGTCGGCCACGACGTGGTCGTGGATGTCGTCCAGGCAGCGAGCGCACTCGCCCTCCAGGTCGGCCTCGGCCGTCCCGGTGACGAGCACCCCCTCCATGACCGCCTCGAGCCGGAGCTCGAAACGGATCGACGACCCTTCCGGGACGCGGAGGACTTCGATGCCGAGGTCCGCCGGCGCCGGTGCCTCGAAGCTCATCCGGCGCTGCGACCCCGGGCGGCGGCCGAGCTCGCGGGTGTCGAGCACGAGCGGCGCTCTCGGGTCGAGAGACACGGTTTTCACTTCCAGACAGAGGGCACGACGAACCTCGGTCCTCCCCGTTCCGGCAGCCCGGCGCAAGGAGAACCGCCGGTCAGCCTACCGAACGTGTCCCCGTGCAACAAAAATGGAGAGGGCCGGGTCAGTTCTCCAGGTGGTCCGGGAGCACGATCGAGTCGGCCTCGGCCGCGGTCAGCTGGTCCAGCTCGGTGCGGCCGGCGAGCCGCTCGCGGCCCCGCTTCACGGCGTCCATGGTGCGCTCGAGGGTGATCTCGAAGTTGGCCAGCTTGGCGTCGACGTAGTCGTCGGTCTCCTTGCGGAGCTCGTCGGCCTCGGCCTGCGCCTTGGTGATGACGTCCTCGGCCTGCCGCTTGGCGACCCGGTAGACATCGGTGTCGCTGATGATCCGCTCGCGCTCGTTGCGCGCCTCGGCGATGATCTCGTCGGCCTCCCGCCGTCCCTGGTCGACCACTGCCTCCTTGTCGGCCACCACCCGGTCGGACTCGTCGAACGCCACGGCCAGCGCGCTCCGGATGTCGTCGATGAGGGCAAGCACGTCACCGCGGTTCACCACCGCCGACGCCGACATCGGCATCGACCGGGCTTGCTCGACGGTTCGCCTCAGCTCGTCGAGCTTCGCGTGCACGTCCACGTTGTCCCTTTCTCCCAAATTCCCCGTGCGGGGCATCCTCGGCGCCCCGCGTCCCGCTGAACGAGACCGCGGTCGACGTACCCGAGCCTCCCTACCCGGCATGAGGCGAGGTCACGCCTCGGTCAAGAGCGTACGACGAAGCGCCGTTCGTCACACGTGTCGGGTCAGCCAGGTGTGCTGCCCAGCCGTTCGGTCAGGGCCACGAGGACGTGCGCGGGCACCAGCCCGGAGACGTCGCCGCCGAACGTCGCGACCTCCTTGACCAGGCTCGAGGCGAGGAAGGAGTACTCCGGGCTGGTGGGCACGAAGACCGTCTCGACGTCGGCGAGGCTGGAGTTCATCTGCGCCATCTGCAGCTCGTAGTCGAAGTCGCTGACCGCGCGGAGCCCCTTCACGATCGCGTGCACGTCGCGCTGCTGGCAGAAGTCGGTGAGCAGGCCGTCGAAGGAGTCGATGCTGACGTTGGGGTAGGGCGCGCAGGCCTGCCCGAGCATGTCGATGCGCTCCTCGGGCGTGAAGAGCCGCTTCTTCGAGGCGTTCACGCCGACCGCCACCACGACCTCGTCGAACAGCGTCGACGCACGGGCGATGATGTCGATGTGCCCGTTGGTGACCGGGTCGAAGGACCCGGGGCAGACGGCTCGGCGCACGAAGCGGCTCCTGCGGTGTCAGCGGGGGGTGACTGCTGCGTGACCGTACCAAAGCGTGGTCTCGCCGTAGCTCTTCGTCCGCTCCCCCACGAACCCCTCCGGCCAGACCAGGTCGGCGCCGCGGCCGGAGCGCTCGACCACGACCAGGGCGCCGGGGGCCAGCCAGTCGTGGTCGCGCAGGCCGGCGAGCACCTCGGCCACCTCGTCGGCCGGCACGGCGTACGGCGGGTCCAGGAACACCACGTCGTACGGCGCGCGAGGTGGCTGCCGCAGGGCGCGGGCGGCCGGGGCGTGCAGCACCTCGACGCCGTCGAAGCCGAGCACCCGCGCGTTGTCGCGGATCAGCCGGGCGGTGCGCCGGTCGTGCTCGACGAGGGTGACCACGCCGGCGCCGCGCGAGCGGGCCTCGAGGCCGACCGCCCCGCTGCCGGCGTACACGTCGAGGAAGCGGAGCCCGGCGAGCGACCCGAGCGCCGAGTCGATCGCGGAGAACAGCGCCTCGCGGACCCGGTCGGAGGTGGGCCGGGTGCTGTCGCCGGGCGGCGCCTTGATCCGCCGGCCGCCCGCGGACCCGGCGATGATGCGGGTCATCCGCGGTCCAGGAACTCGGCCTGCTCGGACTCGGCGAGCCGACGCACCTGCGCGGAGAGCACCGGGTGGGCGGCGAGCGTGGGGTCGCCGGCGACCAGCCGGCCGGCCACCTCGCGGGCCTCGGCGATGACGTCCTCGTGCTCGAGCACGTGCAGCAGCCGCAGGCTGGAGCGGCGGCCGGACTGGGAGGCACCGAGGACGTCGCCCTCCCGCCGCTGCCGCAGGTCGACGCGGGACAGCTCGAAGCCGTCGGTGGTCGCGGCGACCGCGTCGAGCCGCTCGCGGGCGGGCGTCGCGGCGGGAGCGGCGCTGACCAGCAGGCAGAGGCCCGGCAGCCCGCCCCGGCCGACCCGCCCGCGGAGCTGGTGCAGCTGCGAGACGCCGAACCGGTCGGCGTCGAGGATCACCATCATCGTCGCGTTGGCGACGTCGACGCCGACCTCGATCACCGTCGTCGACACGAGCACGTCGACGTCTCCGGCGGCGAAGGCGCGCATCACCTCGTCCTTGCGGTCGGGGGCGAGCCGGCCGTGCAGCGCCTCGACGCGCAGGCCCTCCAGCGGGCCGTCGGCGAGCATCGGCGCGACCTCCTCGACCGAGGCGGTGCGCCGCTTGCCGTCGTCGGCGGGCGGGACGTCGGGGTCGTCGGGGTCGTCGGGGTCGTCGGCGTTGTCGGTGTCGCCGGCGCCGATGCGCGGGCACACGACGTACACCTGATGGCCCTTGCCGACCTCCTCTCGGATCCGCTCGAAGGCGCGGGTCAGCCACGCCGGGTGCTCGTCGAGCGCCACCACGTTGGTCTGGATCGGCGCGCGGCCGGCCGGCAGCTCGGCGAGGGTGGAGGTCTCCAGGTCGCCGAACACGGTCATCGCCACCGTGCGCGGGATCGGCGTCGCGGTCATCACCAGCACGTGCGGCGGGCTCTCCTGCGCCTTGGAGGTCAGCGCCGCCCGCTGCTCGACGCCGAAGCGGTGCTGCTCGTCGACCACCACCAGGCCGAGGTCGGCGAACTGCACCTTGTCCTCGAGGAGGGCGTGCGTGCCGATCACGATGCCGGCCTCTCCCGAGGCCGCGGGCAGCATCGCCTCGCGGCGGGCGGCGGTGCTGGACGACCCGGTGAGCAGCACGACGGAGGTGGCGTCGGCGTCACCGCCGAGCATGCCGCCCTCGGCCAGGTCGCCGAGCATCGCGGTGATCGAGCGGAAGTG
Organism: Nocardioidaceae bacterium; assembly: GCA_013361955.1. Classification (GTDB taxonomy): domain Bacteria; phylum Actinomycetota; class Actinomycetes; order Propionibacteriales; family Nocardioidaceae; genus Nocardioides_B. The sequence goes on along the minus strand of JABFXA010000025.1, from coordinate 1,772 downwards.
CTGCTGCGCGAGCACCTCGGTGGGCGCCAGCAGCGCGGTCTGCCCGCCGGAGTCGACGACGCGGAGCATCGCCCGCAGCGCGACCAGGGTCTTGCCGGAGCCGACCTCGCCCTGCAGCAGCCGGTGCATCGGGTGCCCGGCCGCGAGGTCAGCGGCGACGTCCTCGCCGACCTCGCGCTGGCCGGCGGTGAGCTCGAACGGCAGCCGCTGGTCGAACCGGTCGAGGAGCCCGTCCGGCCGGCCGGCCCGGGGCTTCGTGTCGAGCGACTCGACCCGGGACCGGCGCAGGGCCAGCACGGCCTGGGTCACGAAGGCCTCGTCGAAGCGGAGCCGGCGCTCGGCGGCGCCCTTCTGCGACCAGCTGTCCGGACGGTGGATCCACTGCAGGGCCTGCCGCACCGGCAGCAGGTCGCGACCCTGCAGGACGTCGGCCGGCAGCGGCTCGGGGATCTCGTCGACGAGGTCCAGGGCGGTCGCGATCGCGTCGGCCAGCTGCCAGGACTGCACGCCGGCGGTGGCCGGGTAGATCGGCACCATCGCGGGCAGGTCGTCGAGGGCGGTCTCGGTGTCCTCGCCGTCGTCCATCATCTTGGTCTGCGGGTTGACCAGCTGCCAGGTGTTGCGCCAGCGCCCGAGCTTGCCGGAGAACAGCCCGATCCGTCCGGGCGCGACGACGCGGGCGCGCCAGTCCGCGGTGTGCTTGCTCCGGTCGAAGAACGTCAGCATCAGGTCGGCGCCCTCGGTCTGCAGCATCACCTCGAGCCGCCACGCCTGCCGGCCGGTCCGCTTGTCGCGGTACGGGTGCTGCCGGGCCCGCGAGACGCGGGCCTGCACGGTGAGGTAGTCGTCGACGGCGAGCGAGTCGACCTCGCTGATCTTGTCGCGGTCGACGTAGCGCCGTGGGTAGTGCTGCAGCAGCTCGCCGACCGTCGTGTAGCCGAACGCCTTCTCGATCGTGTCGGCGTGCTTGCCGGCGACGGTCGCCAGCTTCGAGTCCCACCGGATGCCGGGCATGCCCTAGATCCTGCTACTCGACACCGACGAGGAGCGGGTAACGCGGCTGGCCGCCGTCGTACACGACGACGTCGACGGTGGGGTACGACGACGCCAGGTGCCGCGCGCAGCGGTCGGCGAGACCGTCGGAGTCGGCGCCGGCGACCAGCGTGACGAGCTCACCACCACCGCCGAGCAGCCGGTCGAGGACCTGCGTGGCGACCGCGAACAGGTCGTCGCCGACGACCACGAAGTCGCCCTCGACCGCGCCGAGCACGTCGCCGGGCTCGCACGGACCGCCGGAGGTCATCGCACGGGTCTGCGCGACCGTGACCGCGCCCGAGCGCGCGTGCCGGGCGGCCGCGGTCATCTCCAGCACGTCCTGCTCGAACGGGCGGCCCGGCTCGTGCACGGCGAGGGCGGCGAGGCCCTGCACCTGCGCGTTGGTCGGGATCACCGACACCCGCAGGTCGCCGTCCTCGCGGGCGGCGCGGGCGGCGGCCTCGACGGTGGCGACCGCGTGCCGGTCGTTGGGCAGCACCACCACCTCGTCGGCGCCTGCCCCGGTGATCGCCTCGAGCACCTGGTCGGTGGTCGGTCGGCGGCCCGGGCCGCCGGGGACGACCGTGGCGCCGGCCTGCACGAACAGGTCGCCGAGCCCGGCACCGGCGGCGACCACGACGACCGCCCGACCCACCCGAGCCCGCCGGGTGCCGTGGCCGCGGCCGGACTGGTCGGCGAAGTGGGTGACCCGGACCCGGTGCGGTCGGCCGGCGTCG
>JABFXA010000376.1 GCA_013361955.1 Nocardioidaceae bacterium | reverse complement strand
GCACCCGCACAGGGCACCCACCTGAACCAGGACCCCGGCGGTGGCGGGGTCGAGCGGATGCTCGGTCTGCACGGCGTGCTGGTCGTCGTCGCACCGGGCGACCGGTGGCGGCTGGGCCCGGGGCTCGTCGAGTTCGAGCGGCAGTGGGTGTGGCTCTGCCAGGACGTCGACCCGGTGTGGTCGTCGCGCGCCCGCGCCGGCCAGGTGATCGACCCCGAGCGCACGCCGCCGGTGCCGCGGTACTTCATGCTCAACGACCGCTCCGGCTTCCGCTCCCTCGCGCTGTCCCGCGACGAGGCGGACAGCCACGCGCGGCACGAGGACACCCTCCCGTCCGGGTCGGCCCGCGAGATCGACGTCCGCGACTTCAGCCTGCCCGAGCGCGGCGACTCGGTCGGCACCGGTCAGCTGATCCGGATGGTCAACGTCGGCGCGACCGTGCACCAGATGCACTTCCACGGCAACCACGTGTGGACGGTGCGCCGCAACGGCGTCGACTTCCCGCGCTCCCAGGGGCTGGTGGACGCCGAGGGCCACGTCGTGCTCCAGCAGTGGGAGGACGTCGTCGAGCTGAACCCGCTCGACCGCAAGGACATCGTGCTGCCGATGCGCCGGCCGCCGGAGACGCTCGACGACGTGTGGGACGCCCGCGACGAGGACTGGGAGTACCCGATGCACTGCCACGCGGAGCCGTCCCAGACGGCCGCGGGCGGGCTGTACCCCGGCGGGCTGGTCGCCGGCTGGACGCTGGCCGCTCCGGGGCCGCGACGCCGCGCCGCGCACCCGACATACCCCAGCCAGGCGGCGTTCGCGGTCAGCCAGCCGCACGAGGGCAGCCCGGAGACCGAGTTCCGCACGCGCTCGGACAAGTCGTTCGTGCGCAAGTTCTACAGCCGCCGGCTGCGGTTCCCCGACGGTGCCGAGCACGAGATGTGGAGCTTCGAGGACGAGCGCTCCGGACGCCGGTTCCCGGCCCCGCTGGTGCGGGTCACCGAGGGCGACGTCGTGCACCTCAGGATCGAGCCGTCCAAGCGGGTGCACACCATCCACCTGCACGGCATGGAGCCGGACCCGCGCAACGACGGCGTCGGGCACACCTCCTTCGAGGTGTCCGGCTCGTACACCTACCAGTGGAAGCCGGACCTCGGCCGTCCCGGCGACCCGAACCAGGGCGCCGGCGGGTCGTACTTCTACCACTGCCACGTCAACACCGTGCTGCACGTGCAGATGGGGATGGCCGGGCCGATGATCATCGACCCGGCCGTGCACCCCGACTTCCCGGTGCCGGCGGGCGCCCGGCGGTCCTTCGTCGACGGCCCGCTGTACGACGTCGCGACCGAGGCGCTGCTGGTGGCGTACGCCGTGGACCCGCGCTGGCACGAGCTGTCGCACGCGGCCGGCCTGTCCGGCGAGGACGTCGGTCTGAACCGCTTCGACCCGAGGCACTTCTACGTGCTCGGCGGGGGACTCGACGGGCCGGCGCCCACGAGGGACGTCATCGCCCCCACCCAGCTGCGCGTGAACACGCCGGCGACCGGGCACCCGACGCTGCTGCGGATGGCGAACTTCAACTACTTCCCGAGCCGCGCGCTGTTCACCGACGCGGCCGGGAACCGGGTCCGGATGGCCGAGCTGATCGCGCACGACGGCCGGCCGTTCCGGGACACCTCGCGCCGCGACGCGCCGAGCCCGCCGATCCGCGACACCGGCCACCGGTTGCTCACCGACCACATCGCCTTCGGCGCCGCCGAGCGGTACGACGCGCTGCTGCACCCGCCGAGCGCCGGCACGTTCGTGGTCACCATCGAGTTCGAGCACTGGGCGACCCGCCGGGTGCTGGCGCGGCGGAGCGTGCCGCTGATCGCCCGGTGAGCCCGCCCCGTCACGCTGCCGTCAGCGGCCGGTCGCAGGGTGGGCGGCGAGATGACCCGCGCCCGCCTCTGCCTGCTGGTCGCCGCCGTGCTCCTGCTCGCCGGCTGCGCCGGTGACCCCGCGCCGCCTCCCGCGCACCGCGCCGACGTCCGCAAGGTGCTGGTGATGGTGGTCGAGAACCATTCGCTGGACCAGATGCGCGGGGGCATGCCGGCGCTGTTCGCGGCGAGCCGCCGCTACGGATACGCGACCGGGTTCCACGCGACCACCCACCCGTCGCTGCCCAACTACCTCGCGATGACCGGCGGCAGCACCTTCGGGGTCACCGATGACGGCCCGCCCGAGCAGAACGGCGTGCACGGGCGGTCGGTCTTCGGTCAGGCGCTCGCGGCGGGCGCGCGTGCCGGCCTGTACGCCGACGCGATGCCGCGCGACTGCGACACCGGGACCGAGGGCCGGTACGCCGTGAAGCACAACCCGTGGGCGTACTTCCTCGACGAGCACGCGGCCTGCGCGCGCTCCGACGTACCGCTCGACCGGCTGCCGGAGGACGTGGCGGCGGGCCGGCTACCCGCTGTCGGCATGGTGATCCCGGACCTCTGCAACGACGCGCACGACTGCGACCTGGGCACTGCCGACGCCTGGATCCGTGACCGGCTGCGGCTGGTGATGTCCGGCCCGGACTGGCGCTCCGGCCACCTGCTCGTCGTGGTGACCGCCGACGAGGACGACCGGAACCAGGACAACCTGGTGCTCACCTCCGTGCTGCACCCGAGCCTGCACCACGCGGTGTCGCAGGCGCCGCTGACGCACTACTCGATCGCCCGGCTGTACGCCGAGGTGCTCGGCGTGCGTCCGCTGCGCGAGGCGGCGTCGGCGCCGTCGCTGCTGACGGCGTTCGGGCTGCGGCTGCCGGTCAGGCGCGGCTGACCTGGTCGCCGGCCCGGTGCGCCAGCGCCGTGGTGACCGTCTCCAGCGGTCCACGCAGCGACATCAGCCGGAACGCCGCCCCGAGCGACAGCACGATCACGACGTGCCAGGCGAAGGTGCCCACGTCGTCCTCCGGCAGGAACGGCGGCGTGCGCAGCACGACGTGCAGCGTGTACAGCGTCAGCGTCATCGCGCCGGCGCCGAACAGCACCGCCATCGTCCGTGGCCAGAGCCGGCCGGCGACCAGGCAGAGCCCGAGCACCGCGAGCGCGGTCCCGGTGGTGTGCGCCAGGTCGAAGGGCGTCCCCGAGTGCGGCGCGTGCACGGCGAGCCACCACCAGGAGCCGGTCGGCGTGGTGCCGAACGTGCCCTCCTCGAGGATCCGCCGGAGCTGCTCGACGGTGACGTCGGGCTGCGGCGCCGTCGCGAGCAGCGCCCGGGTCACCGACGGCCGTGACAGCAGCGCCTCCGACACCAGCCAGGACACCGCCGCGAGGACGATCCCGATCGCCAGCACGACCAGGGCGGTACCGCGACGGCGCAGGTCGGCGCGCCCGACCGCCATCCCCACGAGCAGGTAGCCGAGCCAGGGGACCGCGGGGTAGTAGCCGGTGAAGGTGAGCTCGGTGACCATCTGCCACGGGTCGCCGAGCCCCGCCAGCCGGGGGTTGTCGAACCCGCGCGGCGGCAGCAGCGGGCGGACCGCCTGCGAGACCACCGGGCCGACCAGCAGCCAGGTGCCGCCCAGCGCTGCGAGCGTCCGCCAGCGCAGGCCGAGGAACGGCAGCCCGAGCAGGAACAGCACGCCGTAGTAGGTCAGGATGATCGCGATCGTGGTCGGCAGCTCACCCAGCGCCAGGCCGATCACTGCGATCACCCCGGCCCGGACCGCGAGCCCGGCGCTGACCGCGGCCCGCCGCCGCCCGTGCAGCGGCTCGGAGCCGCCGGACATCAGGGCCAGGCTGGTGCCGGCCAGGACCGCGAACAGCGCGGACGCCCGGCCGCCGGCCAGCTCGTGCGCCAGCGCCAGGCCGCCGTCGGCGTCGCGCATCGGCACGACGTGGGTGGAGATCATCCCGATCAGCGCGATGCACCGCGCGACGTCGACGCCGACGACGCGGGCGGCGGCGGGTGCCCGCACCCCCGTCGTGACACTCACGTGGCGTCGGCAGCGGTGTCGCCGGGGCGCACCTCGACGTGCGGCCGGGACTGCCACAGCGCCCACTCCGCGCTCACGTCGCCGGCGGTGCGCAGCAGCTTCGGCAGGTGGTCGGTGAGCAGCGTGTCGGTGCTGGTCTCGGCCGCGTGCACGGTGACGTTCATGGCCGCCCGCACGGTGCCGGTGCCGTCGCGCACCGGGACCGCCACGGACCGCACCCCGGGCGCGAGCTCCTCGTCGGCGAGCGCCCAGCCGCGGGCCCGCACCTCGGTGAGCTCGTCGGTGAGCTGCGCGTCGGAGCGGCCGATGTACGGCGGCAGCCCGGCCCGGCTCGGCTGGTCGAGCGTCTGCGCGAGGGCGTCGGGGGAGAGCGCGGCGAGCAGCACCTTGCCCTGCGAGGTCTGCGCGGCGGGGAAGCGGGTGCCGATCTCCACCCGCAGCGCGATGATCTTCGGCACCGACACCCGCGCCACGTAGACGATGTCGGAGCCGTCGAGTTGGGCCATCGACGACGACTCGCCGGTGCGTCCGACGAGCGCCTCCATGTGCGGCCGGGCCACCCCCCACAGGCCGAGCGACCCGACGTACGCCGTGCCGAGCGAGAGCACCTTGGGGGTCAGCGTGAACGCGCCGTCGGTGGACCGGACGTAGCCGAGCTCCTCGAGGGTGAGCAGCAGTCGCCGCGCGGTGGGGCGGGCCAGGCCGGCGGCCGACGCCACCTCGCTGAGCGTCATCGGGCGGTGGGCGGCGTCGAAGCTGGACAGCACGTCGAGCCCGCGTGCGAGGGCCTCGACGAAGTCGGGCCCGGCGCCGCGACCGGCCATGGTGCCTCCCGTGCTGGTCGGGTCCGAGCGGTGCGCCAGCCTACGACGCCGGCTCGGTGTCGCGGTCGGCGCCCGGCTCCCCGAACATCGACCCGCGCGCGCTGCGCGTGGACTCGGACTTGTACTCGGTGTACTGGTACGGGTTGTCCAGCACCTCGTCGGTCGGCAGGTCGGGGTACATCCCGTTCTTCCACGCCTCGTCGCCGAGCGACGTCATCAGGTGCTCCACCGTCGCCTCGACCGTACGACGGACCGCGTCGGCGTCGTACCCGACCAGCCGGTGCTCGTGCTTCACCACCCGCCCGTCGACGACCACCGTGTGCACGTCGCCGCGCTGCGCCTGGAACGCCACGTGGCCGTACGGGTTCACCAGCGGGAACGAGACGGGGGAGTGGTCGTTCTTGATCAGCACCACGTCGGCCTTCTTGCCCGGCTCGAGGCTGCCCAGGTCGTCACGGCCCAGCGCTCGCGCGCCGCCACGGGTGGCCCAGTCGACGACGTGCTCGGCGCGCAGGTGCAGGTTGGTCACGGTGTCGCCGGCGACGTGCGCCTCGAGGTGCTCGCGGGCCCGGTCGGCGCCGAGCGTGGTTCGCATCGCCGAGAACAGGTCGCCGCTCCACCACACGCTGGTGTCCTGCGACAGCGAGACCGGGATGTCGTAGCTGCGCACCTGCCAGGTGGGCGGGTAGCCCTGCCCGGCGCTCTGCTCGGACTCCGTGGACACCGACACCGAGCCGCCCGACGCGGCGATCCGCTGGTAGGAGTCGGTGCTCAGCGTCGCCGCGTGCACGTAGATGTTCTCCGGCGTCATGAAGCCGTTCTCGTGCATCAGTCGGATGCCGTCGTCGTTGGTCGCGCCCCAGACGCCGGCGTGCGTGGTGACCGGCAGGCCGAGCTCGCGCGCCACCTCGAACGCGGCCCGCTCCGGGAACGACGGGTCGCCGGTGACGTCGAACGCCAGCTGCAGCCCGAGCAGGTCGTCCTGGGCGTCGCGCCGGCGCTCCAGGAACGACCGCACCGCGGGGTCGGCGGTCCACTCCCAGGGGCCGGCCTGGATGTTCCCGTACGCGAGCACGAACCGGCCGGGCACCGCCGCCAGCGCGTCGCAGGCGGCCTCGGCGTGGTCGACGGTCTGCAGCCCGTGCGACCAGTCCACGGTGGTGGTCACGCCGGCCTCGAGCGACTCCCAGGCGGAGACCAGGTTGCCGGCGTGCACGTCCTCGGGGCGGAAGGTCTTGCCGTGCTCGAGGTAGTACCAGACGAAGTACTGGGTGAGCGTCCAGTCGGCGCCGTACGCGCGCATCGCGGTCTGCCACATGTGCCGGTGCGTGTCGATCATGCCCGGCATCACGATGCCGCCGCGGGCGTCGACCTCCATCGCCCCCTCCGGCGCGTCCAGGGCGCGCCCCACCGCGGCGACCTTGTCGTCGACGACGAGGACGTCGGCGTCGGTCAGCACCGTGTGCTGGTCGTCGAGGGTGAGCACCGTGCCTCCGCGGAACACGACGGGGCGGCGGTCGGTCTGCGCCATGGCTCCTCCAGTGGGATATTTCGGACAGGTGTCCGTATGACGGTCCATCGCTTCGCAGCCTCGTGTGAGCCACCGCACACCGTCAAGGCCGCCCGCGGGAACGGTCCAGACCATCTAGGCACCCGCCGTCGAACTGGGAAAGGGCTGTTGACAGTCCACGACCGGGCTGTCGAGACTGACCGGAACGAGGCGGACATATGTCCGCAGAGCGTTCGAGGCGAGGAGACGGGATGCCCGACCAGGGTCGGACCGGTCCGCTGGCCGGGCTGCTGGTCGCCGACTTCTCCCGGATCCTGGCCGGCCCCTACGCGACCATGCTGCTCGCCGACCTCGGCGCCGAGGTGGTGAAGGTCGAGGGCCCCGCCGGCGACGACACGCGCACCTGGATGCCGCCGGTGCGCGACGGGGTCTCGACGTACTACCTCGGGGTGAACCGCAACAAGCGCTCGGTGGCGCTCGACCTCAAGGACGACGACGACCGCGCGGCGGCCCAGGAGCTGGCCCGCCGCGCCGACGTGCTGATCGAGAACTTCCGGCCCGGCGGGCTGGCCCGGTTCGGGCTCGACTACGAGACGGTCGCGGCCACCAACGAGCGCGTCGTCTACGCCTCGATCAGCGGGTTCGGCAGTGGCGAGCGCGGCCGGACGCTGCCCGGCTACGACCTGATCGTGCAGGCGATCTCGGGGCTGATGAGCCTGACCGGCGACCCGGAGGGCGAGCCGTTCCGCGCCGGCATCTCGGTGTTCGACGTGATGGCCGGGATGCACGCCACCATCGGGGTGCTCGCCGCACTCAAGCACCGGGAGTCGTCCGGCGTCGGCCAGCACGTCGAGGTCAACCTGCTCTCGTCCGCGCTGTCCGGGCTGGTCAACCAGTCCAGCGCGTACGTCGCGGGCGGCACCGTGCCGATGCGGATGGGCAACAGCCACCCGAGCCTGTTCCCCTACGAGCCGCTGCCGTGCTCCGACGGCGACCTGATCATCACCGCTGGCAACAGCGGGCAGTTCCGCCGGCTGGTCGAGGTGCTCGGCGTCCCCGAGCTCGCCGACGACCCGCGGTTCAGTCGCAACGAGGACCGCACCGCCAACCGCGACGAGCTGCGCCCGCTCCTGGTCGAGCGGCTGGGCACCCGCACCCGGATGGAGTGGTTCGACGCGATCATCGCGGCCGGCGTGCCGTGCGGCCCGATCAACACCGTGGACGGCGGCGTCGCGTTCGCCGAGGACGTCGGCCTCGACCCGGTCGTGCGGGTGGCCGGACCCCACGGCGAGGCGGTGCCCTCGGTGCGCAATCCGATCACGTTCTCGGCGACCCCGGCGGACTACCGGCGGCCGCCGCCGCGGCTCGACGAGCACGGCGCCGAGATCCGCGCGTGGCTGGACAAGCCGCTCGACCCCGAGGGGGACGACGCATGACCGACGTACCGAGGTTCCCGACCTCGCTCGGCACCTCCACCGCCGACGAGATCCGGCTGCTCGGCCGGGACCTCACCGGCGAGCTCATGGGGCAGGTGGGCTTCGGCGAGCTGGCGTTCTGGCTGGTCGCGATGCGGCGGCCCACGCCGCAGGAGACGCGGGTGTTCGAGGCGGTGCTGGTGGCGCTGGCCGACCACGGCTTCACCCCGACCGCCATCGCGGCGCGGGTCACCTACCTGTCCGCGCCCGACTCCCTGCAGGGCGCGCTCGCGGCCGGGCTGCTCGGCGGCGGGTCCCGGGTCCTCGGCGTGACCGAGGACTGCGGCGCCTGGCTCGACGAGGTGGTCGCGGGGCTCGACGGCGACGACCTCCCGGCCGACGACGACGGCTGGGACGAGCTCGCGCGGGCCGCGGTCCGGGCCACCCGCGAGGCCGGCCGCTACGTCCCCGGTCTCGGCCACCCGGTGCACAAGGTGCAGGACCCGCGCACCCCGGTGCTACTGCGGATCGCCGAGGAGGAGGGCCTGCGCGGCCCGCACCTGCGGCTGTTCGAGGCGGTCGGCCGGGTGCATCAGGAGGTGCTCGGCCGCCGGCTGCCGCTGAACGGCGCGGGCGTCTGCGGCGCCG
>JABFXA010000466.1 GCA_013361955.1 Nocardioidaceae bacterium | reverse complement strand
GCGGCGAGCAGCAGCTCGCCGTACGACTGGACGGGGAGCCGGCGACGCTGGTGCTCGGCCGCCCGCGCGGCGGGACGCGTGAGGCGCGGGTGTACTCCTGTGCCGACCCGTCGGCGCCGGCCGCCGACACCACGGTCCCGGCCCGCTGACCCGGGCGGTCCTCCTGACGGGCGGAATGTCCGGCACCTAGGATTCGTTGGCATGCATGCGTCCCGGTGAACCGTCCGGGACGATCTCCAACCGGAAGTGAGCGACCTCTCGTGGCCGACGACATCCGCAACGTGATCATCATCGGGTCCGGCCCGGCGGGCTACACCGCCGCCGTGTACGCCGCCCGGGCGAACCTCGCACCGCTGGTGTTCGAGGGCTCGGTGACCGCCGGCGGCGCACTGATGAACACCACCGAGGTCGAGAACTTCCCCGGCTTCCGCGACGGCATCATGGGCCCCGCGCTGATGGACGAGATGCGCGCCCAGGCGGAGCGCTTCGGCGCCGAGCTGGTCGCCGACGACGTGGCCGAGGTGGACCTCACCGGCGACGTGAAGGTGGTCACCGACAGCGCCGGCACGCAGCACCGGGCCCGCGCCGTGGTGCTGTCCACCGGCTCCGGCTACCGCAAGCTCGGCCTGCCCAACGAGGACACCCTCTCGGGCCACGGCGTCTCCTGGTGCGCCACGTGTGACGGCTTCTTCTTCCGCGACCAGCACATCGCGGTCGTGGGCGGCGGCGACTCGGCGATCGAGGAGGCGACGTTCCTGTCGCGCTTCGCGTCGAAGGTGACGCTGATCCACCGTCGCGACCAGCTGCGGGCCTCCAAGATCATGCAGGAGCGCGCGTTCGCCGACCCGAAGATCGAGTTCGCCTGGAACTCCGCCGTCGAGACCATCCACGGCGAGGACCGGCTCACCGGGCTGACCCTGGTGGACACCGTCACCGGCGAGAAGCGCGAGCTCGACGCGACCGGGCTGTTCATCGCGATCGGCCACGACCCGCGATCGGAGCTGCTCACCGGCCAGGTGGACCTCGACGAGAACGGCTACGTCCTGGTCGAGCACCCCTCCACCCGCACCAACCTGCCCGGGGTGTTCGCCTCCGGCGACCTGGTCGACCACCACTACCGGCAGGCGGTGACCGCGGCCGGCACCGGCTGCGCCGCTGCGCTCGACGCCGAGCGGTACCTCGCCGCCCTCGACCACGAGGCGTCCTCCGCCGGTGACGCCGCGCAGACCGCCGCCGAGGTGGAGGAGGTCGTCGGCGCGGACACCGGCCCGGACGGCGAGACCGCCGAGGTGCTCGCCGAGCAGGTGCAGACGGCCGGCGCGTGAGCGCGGGAAGAAACCGTCCCCACCGTGGTGTTCACTGATTCGCACGACTGAACCGTCGCCGCCCGACTGACCGACAAGGAGCACACCCCTCGTGGCCGAGAACATGCGAGCCATCACCGACGCCGACTTCGACAGCTCGGTGCTCAAGAACGACAAGCCGGTCCTGGTGGACTTCTGGGCCGAGTGGTGCGGACCCTGCCGTCAGGTCGACCCGATCCTCGCCGAGATCGCCGACCAGCACGGCGACAAGATCGAGTTCGTGAAGATGAACGTCGACGAGAACCCGGTCACGCCCGCGGCGTACCGCGTGGTCGGCATCCCCACCCTCAACGTCTTCCACAAGGGCGAGCTGGTGAAGCAGATCGTCGGCGCGAAGCCGAAGGCGGTCCTGCTCAACGAGCTCGAGGAGTTCATCGCCAGCTGATGGCGCTTGCTCCGCCGCTCATCCGGCGGAGCCCTCGCCGTCGCGCATCACCCGGTGGCTGCGGCCGGCGGCCGGCTGGCGGGCCGGCCGCACCGCACCGAGCAGCTTCTCCAGCGCGCTCTCGACCTCGTCGCGCCAGCTCGCCACCGACCGCAGCTCGAGCCGCATCCGCGGGTACCGCGGGTGCGGCCGCTGCGTCTTGAAGCCCACGCCGAGCAGGTAGTCCGCGGGCAGCACGCAGTCGCCGTACTCCGGCGAGACCGCCCAGGCGTTCCGGTCCGGCGCCTTCGTGTCCCCGAACGCCTCCAACGCCCGGATCCCGCCCCGCTTCAGCAGGTCCTTCACCGCGGTCTGCATGAGCATCCGGCCGAGACCGGCGCCGGCGTACTCCGGGTAGACCATCGCGGTCACCAGCAGCACCGCGTCCTCGCCGACCGGCGCGGTCGGGAACGCCTCCGCCCCCGGCACGAACGCCGGCGGGGCGTACAGCACGTAGCCGGCCGGCTCGCCGTCGACGTACGCCACCCGCCCGCACGAACCCCACTCCAGCAGCACGTGCGAGACCCAGGCCTCCTTCTCGCAGGAGGCCTCCCCGCGGTCCTGCGCGCGCTGCCGGCGGACCGCGTCGAGCTCCCAGAAGACGCAGGTGCGGCACGCGGGCGGCAGGTCGTCGAGGTTGTCGAGGGTGAGCCGGGCGAGCTTGCGAGCCATGACGTGTCCCTGTTCCGTGGACCCTTCCGGCGGACGGTGCCGTCGATGCCTCATGCTAGGTCAATGCCCGCCACTCCCCCCAGCCCGCGGCCCGGCCGCGGTGGCACCGGCAGCACCCGGCTCGACAGCTACGTCGACCGGTACGCCGCCCGGACCGCGGGGATGACGGCCTCGGAGATCCGGGCGCTGTTCTCGGTGGCCAGCCGGCCCGAGGTGGTCTCGCTGGCCGGCGGCATGCCGAACATCTCCGGGCTCCCCCTCGACGTGGTCGGCCAGGCCATCGACGAGCTGGTGCGCAGCCACGGGACGACCGCGATGCAGTACGGCTCCGGCCAGGGCGACCCGCACCTGCGCGAGCAGATCTGCGACGTGATGCGGCTCGAGGGCATCGAGGGCCATCCCGACGACGTGGTGGTCACCGTCGGCTCCCAGCAGGCCGTCGACCTGGTCACCCGGATCTTCTGCGACCCGGGCGACGTGGTGATCTGCGAGGCGCCGTCGTACGTCGGGGCGCTCGGCGTGTTCAAGGCCTACCAGGTCGACGTCGTGCACGTGGAGATGGACGAGCACGGCCTGGTGCCGTCGGCTCTGCGCGAGGCGATCGCGCACGTGCAGGCGGCCGGCCGGCGGATCAAGTTCGTCTACACGATCCCGAACTACCACAACCCCGCCGGCGTCTCCCTGTCCCGCGAGCGGCGCCCGGAGATCCTCGAGATCTGCCGGGAGGCCGACGTGCTGGTGCTCGAGGACAACCCCTACGGGCTGCTCGGCTTCGACGACGAGCCGTCCCGCGCGCTGCGCGCCGACGAGTCCGAGCACGTGATCTACCTCGGCTCGTTCTCGAAGACGTTCGCGCCGGGCTTCCGGGTCGGCTGGGCGCTGGCCCCGCACGCGGTCCGCGAGAAGCTGGTGCTGGCCCAGGAGTCCGCGACGCTGTGCCCGCCGTCGTTCTCGCAGATGGCGGTGTCGTCGTACCTGACCTCCCACGACTGGCTCGGCCAGATCAAGCAGTTCCGCGAGATGTACCGCGAGCGCCGCGACGCGATGGTCGAGGCGCTCGACGACATGATGCCCGCGGCCGCCCGCTGGAACGTGCCGACCGGCGGCTTCTACGTCTGGCTGACGCTCCCGCCCGGCCTCGACGCGAAGGCGATGCTGCCGCGCGCGGTCACCGCCCGGGTCGCCTACGTGCCCGGCACCGCGTTCTTCGCCGACGGTTTCGGTGCGCAGAGCATGCGGCTGTCCTACTGCTACCCCACCCCCGAGCGGATCCGCGAGGGCGTACGCCGCCTGGTCGGCGTGATCGAGGAGGAGCTCGAGCTGCGCGAGACCTTCGGCGCCGCACTGCCGAGCCGTGAGGCCGCCCGCAGCGGGTACGACGCCCCCGGATCGGAGCTCGCATGAAAGCCCCCCATGTGCTCGTCCTCGCCGGCGGGCTGTCCCACGAGCGCGACGTGTCGCTGCGCTCGGGGCGCCGGGTCGCGGAGGCGCTTCGCGAGACCGGCGTCGAGGTCGAGGTCCGCGACGTCGACGCCGAGCTGCTGCGCGTGCTCCGCGACGACCGGCCCGACTGCGTGCTGCCGCTGCTGCACGGCGAGTCCGGCGAGGACGGCGCCGTGCGCGAGGTCCTCGAGCTGGTGGGCGTTCCCTACGTCGGGTCCCGGCCGACCGCCTGCCGGTCCGCGTTCGACAAGCCCGTGGCCAAGGCGGTCGTCGCCCGGGCGGGGATCCGCACCCCCGCCAGCGTGACGCTCCCGCACGAGACCTTCCGCGAGCTCGGCGCCGTCGCGGTGATGGAGTCGATCGTCGCCTCCCTCGGGCTGCCGCTGATCGTGAAGCCGGCCAGGGGCGGCTCCGCGCTGGGCTGCACCGTGGTCCGCGATCCGAACGAGCTGCCCGGCGCGATGGTCGGCGCCTACGCGTACGGCGACACCGCGATCGTCGAGCACTTCGTGGTGGGCGCCGAGGTAGCGGTCCCCGTCGTCGAGGAGGCCGACGGCCCGCGCGCCCTGCCCATCGTGTCGATCGAGCCCGACGGCGGCGTCTACGACTACACCGCCCGCTACACAGCGGGCAGCACCGAGTTCAACGTGCCGGCCAAGCTTCCCGACGAGGTGGCCGCGGAGTGCGCCCGGGTCGCGGTGGCCGCTCACCAGGCGCTCGGGCTGCGCGACCTGTCCCGCTCCGACCTGATCATCGACGGCGACGGTGCGGTCTGGTTCCTCGAGGTCAACGTCGCACCCGGCCTGACCGAGACCTCCACGGTGCCGCTCGCGGTCACCGCGGCCGGCCTGGACCTCGGCGAGGTGGTCGCCGGGCTGGTCCGGCTCGCGGTCGAGCGGGCCGGGTAGGGGCGCCGGGTGCTCGACCTCACCTACCCGCCCATCATCGTGACCGCGAAGATCGGCTTCCGCGCCCTGGGACTGCGTTTCCGGATGACCGGCACCGAGCACGTCCCGCGCGACGGCGGTGTGCTGCTGGCCTTCAACCACGTCTCGTACGTCGACTTCGTGCTCGGCGGCTTCGCGGCGAACCCGTCTCGCCGGCTGGTGCGGTTCATGGCCAAGCGCGAGCTCTTCGACCATCGCTACGTCGGCCCGCTGATGCGCTCGATGCACCACATTCGCGTCGACCGGGCCGACGGGCTGGCGTCGTACGAGGAGGGGGTGCGGTACCTCCGCGACGGTGAGGCGGTCGGGATCTTCCCGGAGGCGACCATCTCCCGCAGCCTCGAGCTCAAGGAGCTCAAGTCCGGCGCGGCCCGGATGGCGGCCGAGGCTGGGGTCCCGCTCGTGCCCGTCGTGCTGTGGGGCACCCAGCGGCTGAAGACCAAGGGCCACCCGCAGGACTTCTCGCGCGGCAAGACGATCGCGATCCGGGTCGGAGAGCCGCTGCACCCCACCGGGGCCGACCCGGTCGCCGAGACCGCCGTGCTCCGCGAGACGATGACGCGGCTGCTCGACGAGGCGATCCGCGACTACCCCGCCGAGGAGCAGCCGCCCGGTTCCTGGTGGCTGCCCGCGTCGTACGGCGGGAGCGCGCCGACCCCCGAGGAGGCGGCCCGCCTGGACGCCGAGGAGAGGGCCCGCCGCACCCGGCGGCTAGCGTGACGGCGGGTCGGGCGGCACCGGCAGCAGCGGCTCCGGCAGCACCGACCCGGGGATCGCGTCGCCCGCCGGCGGCTCGTCGGGCGTCGTCGCCGGCGGCCGGATCCGGCCACGCAGCACCAGCGGCGGGTAGGCCGCGGCCACGAACATGCCGATCGCGATGATCGTGAAGATCACCCGGTAGTCGAGCAGCCCGACCAGGATCGCGCCGGTGGCGATCGACACCGCCTGCGGGGTCGTGGTGATCACCTCGACCGACGTGCTCACCCGGCCCATCAGCCGGGCCGGGGTCTGCCGCTGCAGCAGCGTGTTGAAGGCGACGAACGCGATCGGGATGCCGCCGCCCGCCACCGCGACCGCGACCAGCAGCTGCCAGATCTCCACGGCGAGCGCGGTGCCACCGAGGCCGATGCCCAGCAGCACCAGGCCGCAGACCACGCCGAGCGGCTCGCCGACCCTGCGGACCAGCCGGGCGGCGAGCAGCCCGCCGATGATCGCCCCGACGCCCTGCACGGTCAGGATCGGACCGACGAACGTGACCGGCTTGCCGAAGGCCTCCACCACCGCGTAGATCGCGGACTCCGTGAAGCCGACCACCAGCAGCGCGATGCCCAGCGACAGCGTGGTGTGCAGCAGCACCGGTGTACGTCGGATGAAGCCCAGCCCGGCGCCCACCTCCTCGCGCCAGTGCCCGTGCTCGTGGTCGTCGGCCTCGGACTCGCGCACCGTGAGCGTGCCGATCGCGGCCGCGGCCACCAGGAACGTCGCGGCGTCGAGCATCGCCACCGTGCCGCCGCCCGCGAACCCGAACACGGTGGCGCCCAGGATCGGGCCGGCGAGGCGCAGCGCCTCCTTGGTGACGCCGAGGCTGGCGTTCGCGTCGACCAGCAGCTCCTCGGCGAGCATGTCCTTGAGCAGCCCGTTCAAAGCCGCCGGCACCACGACGAACGAGACGCCGTAGCAGAACGCCACCGCGTAGATGATCCACACGTCGCGCTCGTCGTGGACCAGCAGCAGCGGCAGCATCATCAGCGCCGACGCCACGTTGGCCACCACGAGGAAGGTCCTGCGCGGCACCCTGTCGACGACGTACCCGAAGGCCGGGGCGAGCAGCGCGGGCGCGGTCATCCACAGGAAGGTGAGGCCGGCGGCGCCGTTGGAGCCGGTCAGCGTCTTCACCCACATGCTCAGCACGATCAGCATCAGCGAGTCGCCGAACATGCTCGCCGCGAGGCCGGTGAACAGCCGCCCGAATCCGGGCGTGCGGAACGCCGCCCGGATCACGACCGCTCCTCCGCGTCCGCGCGGTCGGCGGGCAGCCGGTGCGGGCCGCTGGGCACCACCCAGGCCACCAGCGACGTGAGCCGGGCGCCCTCCGGTCGCAGCTCGGGGTGCCCGGACCGCTCCGCCTTGCTCAGCAGCAGCCGGGTCAGCTCCTCCTTGATCTCCCGCGCCTCCTCGGCGGTGAGCCAGAGCGCGGACTGGCTGATCCCGGTCGCCTCGCGCCACTCCGCCGGCTCGTGCTCGCGGGATGCCTGGGCCGCCCGCAGCCGCTGCAGCTCACGCTCGACCAGCATGTCGGTGAGCGCGTCGGCGGCCAGCCGGTCCGCCTCGTCGGGCGACTCGCTGTCCCACTCGAGGCCCTCGCTCACCGCCTGCCAGGGTCGGTTCCGCCCGGTGCCGCCCCGCGCCTCGCGCACGAAGCCGTGCTCGGCGAGCTTGCGCAGGTGCCACGAGCAGTTCGACGGGGACTCCTCGAGCATCGAGGCCGCCTCGGTGGCGGTCATCGGACCCTCGGTGACCAGGGCACCGAGGATCGCCATCCGCAGCGGATGGGCCAGGGCCTTCAAGGCGGCGGCGTCGGTGACGCGGCGACGAGCGAGCGGCATAGGTGGAAAGTAATCCTTCGAAAGAGATCTTTCAATAGTTTTCCTTCGATCCCATCGTGTTCGCCCGCAGAGAACCGGTCTTGGCAGCGCTCGCACGGACGACGATGCTTCCGGCCATGACAGACTCCCTGGACCTGCTGGTGCTCGGCGGCACCTCGTGGCTGGGTGGCGCGGTCGCCCGCGACGCGGTGGCCCGCGGGCACCGGGTCACCTGCCTGGCCCGCGGCGAGGCGGGCACCCCGCCCGACGGCGTCACCTGGGTGCGCGCCGACCGGCGCGAGCCGGGGGCGTACGACTCCGTGGCCGACCGCGACTGGCACGCCGTCGTGGACGTGAGCTGGCAGCCCGACCAGGTGCGCTCCGCGCTGGCCGCCCTGACGCCGCGGGCCCGGCACTGGGTCTACGTCTCGTCCTGCTCCGTGTACGTCGACGACGCCACCCCGGACACCGACGAGTCCGCGCCGCTGCACCCGGCCCACGAGGGCGCGGGCCCGGTGGACATCGAGGTCTACGGCCCGGCGAAGGTGGCCTGCGAGCGGGCCTGCGTCGACGCGCTGGGCGCGGAGCGGGTGCTGCTGGCCCGGGCCGGGCTGATCGCCGGGTACGGCGACCGCAGCGACCGCTTCGGCTACTGGCCGGCTCGGGCCGCTCGCGCGCAGGACGGTGAGCCGGTGCTGGCCCCGCCGGGCGACGTGCACACCCAGGTGATCGACGTCGACGACCTGTCCGCCTGGTTGGTGCACACGGCGGAGCAGCGGGTCGGGGGCGCGTTCAACGCGGTCGGCGACCCGGTCCCGGTGCGCGCGACCCTCGACGCGTCCGCCTCCGCGGCGGGCACCCGGCCGACGTACCGGGAGGCGGCGGACGGCTGGCTCACCGAGCAGGACGTGGAGCCGTGGGCGGGGCCGGAGTCGCTGCCGCTGTGGCTGCCCCAGCCGGACTACGCCGGCTTCGCCAGCCGCTCCAACGCCGCGGCCAAGCACGCCGGGCTGCGACTTCGTCCGGTCGCGGACACCGCGGCGGCCGCCCTCGCCTGGGAGCGCGAGCTCGGCATCGACCGGGACGACCGGCGGGCCGGTCTGTCACCCGCCCGCGAGGCCGAGCTCCTCGAGCGGCTCGATACCTGACCCGCTTCGTCTCTTTGTCGACAAAGAGACAAGTCTCTTCATCTATGTGTTGATCAGTCGCCCTCGGTGGCCGGACGGGTCCGCGTGGTGCGGCCGGGGTCGATCAGGCCCACGATCCGCTCCAGGTCCGGCAGCGACGCGAACTCGACGGTGATCTTGCCCTTGCGCTTGCCGAGGGCCACCTGCACCCGGGTGTCCAGCCGGTCCGACAGGCTGGCCGCCAGGTCGTCGAGCCCCGGCGCGGTGGGCCGGGACCGGCGGGTCGGCCGCCCGGCCGGGGCCAGGTCGCCGACCGAGACGATCTCCTCGAGGCCGCGCACCGAGATGCCCTCGGCCACCACCCGGCCGGCCAGCCGGTCCTGCACGTCGGGGTTCGGTACGCCGAGCAGCGCCCGCGCGTGGCCGGCGGAGAGCACGCCGGCGGCGACCCGGCGCTGCACCGCCGGGGAGAGCTTGAGCAGTCGCAGCGTGTTGCTGATCTGCGGGCGGCTCCGCCCGATCCGGCCGGCGAGCTCCTCGTGCGTGCAGCCGAAGTCGTCGAGGAGCTGCTGGTAGGCGGCCGCCTCCTCGAGCGGGTTCAGCTCCGAGCGGTGCAGGTTCTCCAGTAGCGCGTCGCGGAGCATCTGGTCGTCGCCGGTCTCCCGGACGATGGCCGGGATGGTCTCGAGCCCCGCCTCACGGGTGGCCCGCCAGCGTCGCTCGCCCATGATCAGCTCGTAGCGGCCCTCGCCCCGCGGTCGCACCACGACCGGCTGCAGGAGGCCGATCTCGCGCACCGAGTGCACCAGCTCCGCCATCGCCTCCTCGTCGAAGACCTGGCGTGGCTGCCGCGGGTTCGGCGTGATCTCCCCGACTGGGAGCTCCGCGAAGTAGGCGCCGTCCACCGGCTTCAGCTCCGACCCGGTCGCCTCGTCAGCGCCGCCGCCGGACCCCTGCGCGGCCGAGCCGTCGGCCTCGCCGGGCGGCGGAGCCGTCGTGACGGTCCCCGGTGCGCCGGCCTCCTCCCGCGGCGCGGTCGGGATCAGCGACCCGAGTCCTCGCCCGAGCCCCCGACGCTGCTGCGGCTTCTGTGTCATCGACCGTTCCCCTCGGATCCCTCGCCTGCCAGCTTCACGGCCATCTCGCGGGCCGCCTCCAGGTAGCTCAACGCACCGGATGAACCCGGGTCGTAGGTCATCACCGTCTGCCCGTAGCTGGGCGCCTCCGAGATCCGCACCGAGCGGGGGATCGCCGTCCGTAGCACCTGGTCGCCGAAGTGCTCGCGCACCTCGTCCGCCACGCCGGCGGACAGCCGGGTCCGGGCGTCGTACATGGTGAGCAGGATCGTGGACACGGTCAGCTCGGGGTTGAGGTGCTTCTTCACCATCTCCACGGTCTCCAGCAACTGGCCGAGTCCCTCGAGCGCGTAGTACTCCGCCTGGATCGGGATCAGCATCTCGTCACCGGCCACCAGGGCGTTCAGGGTGAGCAGGCCCAGGGACGGCGGGCAGTCGACGAGCACGTAGTCGAACCGGTCCTCGCCCTCACCGAAGACCAGCGGGTGCGCGTGGATCGCCTTCCGCAGTCGGCTCTCGCGCGCCACCAGGCTGACCAGCTCGATCTCGGCGCCGGCCAGGTCGATGGTGGCGGGCACCACCCAGAGGTTCTCCACCTCACCGCTCGGCTGCACGATCTCGGTGAGCGCGAGCTCGTCGACGATCGCGTCGTACGTCGACGGCGTGCCGCGGTGGTGGTCCACGCCGAGCGCCGTGGACGCGTTGCCCTGGGGGTCGAGGTCGATCACCAGCACCCGGAGGCCGTGCTGCGCGAGGGCAGCGGCCATGTTCACCGCACTGGTGGTCTTGCCGACGCCGCCCTTCTGGTTCGCCACCACCATCACCCGGGTGCGCGCCGGTCGGGGCAGCGGCTCGCTCAGCCGGCGGCCCTCCCGGACCAGCAGCGCGTGCTCGACCGACCGGGCCAGCGGGGTGCTGTCGTCGTCGGTCAGGAGCGCACCCGCGGCCACGTCGCCGGCCGTCCGGTAGGGGGCTGTGCCCGGTGCCGGATGCGGACCGAACGGGGACACCGGTGCGGTCACGACCACCGGACCGGTGGACTCCGTTTCACGTGAAACGGGCGCCTCAGAGGGCTCAGGCGTTTCACGTGAAACACCAGTCTCGGGCAGGGGTGTGTTCATCTGTGGACCAGTCTGTGGATTCTGTGGATCATTGCTCGGCCAACCGAGGCCGTCACTCGGGGAGTCGGGGTCGTGGGGCCACCCCAGACCGGGCACCACACCCGGCGAATCGGTGGACTGCGTACCGCCCGAAACTGTCACCGTCGCGGCCCCTTCGTGCGTCGGGTCCGGCGCGCTCGTGGCGCTCCCGGGCCGGGTCGATCTGCGTCGGACCACCCTAGGGCGGACGCGCGGCCCGCTTCCACTCGCACCACCGTGGTCGGTGGATTCAGCACGTCGGATCCCACCCTGTGGATCGCGACGGCCCCGGCCCCCAGCGATCGAAGCGCACTGCCCGCCTCGTCCACCTCCCGCTCGGCCGAGCTGCCCTTCATGGCGAGCACCGCCCCGCCGCGCCGGGTGAGCGGAAGTGACCACCGCACCAGTCGCTCGAGCGGGGCCACCGCCCGGGACGTCACGATGTCGAAGTCCTCCGTCCCGTGCAGCTCCTCCGCCCGCCCCCGGACCACCCGCACCTCCGTCAACCCGAGACGGTCGACCACCTCCTCGAGGAACGTGGTCCGACGCAGGAGCGGCTCCACCAGGGTCACCCGGAGATCGGGTCGCGCGATCGCCAGCACGATCCCGGGGAGACCGGCGCCGGTGCCGATGTCGGCGACCTCCCGGCCCTCCGGCACCAGCTCGGCCACCACGGCACAGTTCAGCAGGTGGCGCTCCCACAGCCGGGGCGCCTCGCGAGGACCGATCAGCCCCCGCACCACTCCCTCCTGCGCCAGCAGGTCCGCGTACCGCTCCGCCAGTTCCAGCCGGTCAGCAAACACCCCCCGTGCCACTGGAGGCGCGGGGGGTGTTTCACGTGAAACAGAGCCGTCCTCAGCCATCGGCCGGCAGCACCACCACGTACCGACGGGGCTCCACGCCCTCCGACTCGGAGACCAGGCCGGCCGCCGCCACCGCGTCGTGGACGACCTTCCGCTCGAACGGCGTCATCGGGTCCAGCGCCTTCCGCTCGCCCGACGAGCGCACCTCGGCGACCGCTTCCTCGGCCAGCTTCTCCAACCGGGTGCGCTTGTCGGCACGGAAGCCACCGATGTCCAGCATCAGCCGGGACCGCTCGCCCGTCTCCCGGTAGACCGCCAGCCGGGTCAGCTCCTGGAGCGCCTCCAGCACCTCACCGTTCCGGCCCACCAGCGTGTCCAAGTCACCGCCGATGATGCTCACCGACGCCCGGTCACCCTCGACATCCATGTCCAGGTCGCCGTCCAGGTCGGCGATGTCGAGCAGCTCCTCCAGGTAATCCGCGGCGATCTCGCCCTCGTTCTCGAGGTCATCCATGTGGTCGTCCGACTCGTCGCCGGCGTCGGGGTCGTCGGCCGGTGTGGTCAGGGTCGGGTCCTCGATCTGCGTCTCGGCGCTGCTGTCCTGCTGCTCGGTCACGGGGGGCTCCTGGTGTCGTGCGGTCGGTCGTGGAGAAGGGCGGGGTGCTCAGGCGGTGCTGCGGCCGGCCTCCGGCTCGTCGCCCTCGTCGTCCTCGTCACCCGGCGGGCCGGAACGGCTGTCGGTGTCGGTCCGCGCTTTCGGTGCCTGCTTCTTGCGCTGGCTCCGCGACTGCTTCTTCGGCTGCTGGCGCTGCTGCGGCCGAGGCGGCGGCTCGACGGTCTTCTCCGTCTCGATCGGGGTGGCCGGGTCCGGCAGGCCCTTCTTGGCGCGCTTCGCCGCGTCCCGCTCCTGCTTGGCCTTCGCTGCCGGCGTCCCGGGGGCCGGGTTGTTCCGGATCACGTAGAACTGCTGGCCCATCGTCCAGAGGTTCGACGTGGTCCAGTAGAAGAGCACACCGATGGGGAACGCGATGCCGCCGACGGCGAACACCACCGGGAGCACGTACAACAGCATCTTCTGCTGCTGGGCGTACTGACCGGTCATCGCGTCCGGCGGCATGTTCTTGCTCATCAGCTGCCGCTGGGTGAGGAACGTGGTCGCGGTCATCGCCACCACCAGGACCGCGGCCAGGATCTTCACGCTGGTCTGGTCCGTGGAGGTGAAGCTGTCGGAGATCTTCGCCCCGAGGAACGTCGCGTTGCCGAACTGCTCTGCGAGCTGGGTCGTCATCAGACCCTTGGGGTTCTCCGGGTGCTTCGCGGACTGGTCGATCAGCCGGAACAGCGCCAGGAAGATAGGCATCTGCAGGATCAGCGGCATGCACGAGGCGAACGGGTTCGTGCCCGTCTCCTTGTACAGCTTCATCGTCTCCTGGGCGAGACGCTCCCGGTCGTGGCCGTACTTCTTCTGCAGCTCCTTCACCTTCGGCTGCAGCAGCTGCATGTTCCGGCTGGACTTGATCTGCCGCACGAACAGCGGGATCAGCGCGGCACGGATGACCAGCGTCAGCCCGATGATGGACAGCACCCAGGCGAGGCCCGTGGACGGCCCGAAGATCCCGCCGAAGAACCGGTGGAAGGTCAGCAGCACGAATGACGTCAGGTAGTACAGCGGCGTCATCACGAAGCTGCCGAGCTGGCCGAGGAAGTCGAACACTCAGGCTCCTTGGGTCTGGCGGTTCGGGCGGGTCCGGCGGACCCGCGGTTCTGGAACGGGGTCGTATCCCCCGGCCGCCCAGGGGTGGCAGCGCAGGAGCCGGCGCACCGCGAGCCAGCTGCCACGCACGCTGCCGTGCTTGGTCACTGCCTCGAGCGCGTACGCCGAGCACGACGGGTGATAGCGGCACACCTGGCCGTAGAGCGGGCTGATCAGCAGCCGGTAGGCCTTGAGCAGCGCGATCAGGAGGTACTTCATCGCA
Source organism: Nocardioidaceae bacterium (assembly GCA_013361955.1). Lineage (GTDB taxonomy): Bacteria > Actinomycetota > Actinomycetes > Propionibacteriales > Nocardioidaceae > Nocardioides_B. The sequence continues at coordinate 12,396 of JABFXA010000466.1, read as the reverse complement.
ACGTCCCGGACGGCACCGCGGTTCCGGCGGCGGCCCCGAGCCGGCTCAGCGCGGAGTCCAGGTCGGACCCCAGCTCGGCGTACGTGGCGGCGGCCGCGGGGGGCAACGCCCGGACCACGAGCACGGCGGAGCCCGGCAGCGACGCGAGTCGCTCCCGGGCCAGATGACGGAGTCGGCGCTTCACGGAGTTGCGGGTGACGGCGTTGCCCACCGCCCGGCCGACCACGAAGCCGACCAGCGGCGGGCCGGGCTCGGGCGACTGGTGCACGTGCACCACGAGCGTGCGGCGACCGGCGCGCCGGCCCCGACGCACCGCGGTGGCGAAGCCGGTTGCGGAGGTCAGTCGGTGCCGGCGGTCGAGCACGAGCTCAGCCGAGCACGAGCGGCTGCGCCGTCAGACGGCGAGCCGGTTGCGGCCCTTGCGGCGGCGGGAGGACAGGATCGCGCGCCCCGCGCGGGTGCGCATCCGCAGGCGGAAGCCGTGCGTCTTGTGACGACGACGGTTGTTCGGCTGGAACGTACGCTTGCTCACGGCGATATCTCCGAAGGTGTGCGGTGGTCGAGTCTCGTGGTCGACCCGGTCATGGGCGCCGTCGCCGCGCGGTGGGCCGCGTCGGGCGGGCGCGAGGTGTTCGTAGACACGCAACACCGGCCGACACCAGGTTCGACCTGCCCACGGTACGCGGCGCCGCGTAGCACGGTCAAACCGGGCGACCGCTCCCGACCCGCCGTGAGCACCCGTCGAGACCCGTTGTCCCCAGCCCGGCGGGAACCCGTGCAAATCGGACGACCTCCTGTGGACAACCGCTTGATCCACAGGTCCGCGAGTTGTTAGCGTGCGGGGCGTCCCGAGATTCCCCACGGTCGACACCCCACCACGTCCCGGTGGCTCCGGCATTCTGGCCGGCGGTTCCGGACACCGCTCCTGACCTGGGTCTTTGCGGATCGGCGGGGCGTCCTTCGGCCGGCTTCGGACCGCCAGGCAGCAATTCCCGGCCACGATGCACAACCTGTGGACAAACGTGTGGAACGGTACCTGCCCGTACCGGTGTCCGCACGGACGGCGGCCGGACCCCGCGTGCGGCCGCACGCGAGACGAACCGAAGGGAGTGGGGAGACCCACCGTGGATGACACCGGCGCTCAGCAGTCCAGCCCCCCGCCGACGCAGGAGCCCGACCAGCTCGCGACGCTCTGGCGCGGCCTGGTCGCCGACCTGCCGCCGCACCAGCGGGGCTGGCTCGCCACCAGCGCGCCGGTGACCCTGCACGAGAACACCGCGATCATCGCGGTCGCCGACGAGTTCACCCGCAACCAGATCGAGGGCCGGCTGCGCACCCGGCTCGAGGACTCCCTCGGAGCGGCGTACGGGCGCCACGTCCGCATCGCGGTGACCATCGACCCGAACCTCAAGGCCGACGGCGACCACCGTGTGGACCGGGCCGAGGCCGGGTTCGACTCCTACGACGAGTACGACGGCTACGACGGCGAGGTCGGCCGCCGGCCCACCGAGTACGGCGGTGCGCCCGACGCGCCCCGCCCCGGCAGCGGCGGCACGCGTGGACAAGCCGATGAAGTGATCAATCCACAGATCGACTTGTCGACAAATCCCCTCGACGTGCCGACGCCGGCCCCGTCGCCGGACCGCGCCGCCCAGCACGGGCCGACCGGCAGCGTCCTCGAGACCCGGCTGAACCCCAAGTACCTCTTCGAGACCTTCGTCATCGGCTCGTCGAACCGGTTCGCGCACGCGGCCGCGGTCGCGGTGGCCGAGGCGCCGGGCAAGGCGTACAACCCGCTGCTCATCTACGGCGACTCCGGCCTGGGCAAGACCCACCTGCTGCACGCCATCGGGCACTACGTCCGCAGCCTCTTCAACGGGGCCCGGGTGCGCTACGTGAGCTCCGAGGAGTTCACCAACGAGTTCATCAACGCGATCCGCGACGACCGGCAGGACCGGTTCAAGCGCCGCTACCGCGACGTCGACGTGCTGCTGATCGACGACATCCAGTTCCTGGAAGGCAAGATCCAGACCCAGGAGGAGTTCTTCCACACCTTCAACACGCTGCACAACGCGAACAAGCAGATTGTGATCAGCTCCGACCGCGCGCCGAAGCGGCTCGAGGCGCTCGAGGACCGGCTGCGCAACCGGTTCGAGTGGGGCCTGATCACCGACGTGCAGCCGCCGGACCTGGAGACCCGGATCGCGATCCTCCGCAAGAAGGCCGCGACCGAGCGGATGACCGCGCCGCCCGACGTGCTGGAGTTCATCGCCAGCAAGATCCAGACCAACATCCGCGAGCTCGAGGGCGCGCTGATCCGGGTCACCGCGTTCGCGAGCCTGAACCGGCAGCCGGTCGACCTGACCCTCGCCGAGATCGTGCTCAAGGACCTGATCCCCGAGGGCGGCGAGCCGGAGATCACCGCGGCGCTGATCATCGCCCAGACCGCCGCGTACTTCGGGCTGTCGATCGACGACCTGTGCGGCGCGAGCCGGAGCCGGGTGCTGGTCACCGGCCGGCAGATCGCGATGTACCTGTGCCGGGAGCTGACCGAGCTGTCGCTGCCGAAGATCGGCCAGCAGTTCGGCGGCCGTGACCACACCACGGTGATGCATGCCGACAAGAAGATCCGCCAGCTGCTCGCCGAGCGTCGGTCGGTCTACAACCAGGTCACCGAGCTGACGAACCGGATCAAGCAGCAGGCCCGTCAGGCATGACCTGGTCCGTACGCCGCCGGGACTGGGGACCGCGGTGTGCAGTTCTGTGGTTCGGGCGTGGACGCCCTGTGGACAACGGTGGACGACGGGTGGGACGACGCGGTGTCGACCACAGCCGACGTACGTCGTCCCCCGCCGCATCCACACCCCTGTGGGATGAGAAGAGGCGCACTGACCTGCGGAAACGTGAGTTTTCCACAGTTTCCACCGCACCTGTTAACACCACTCATCCCTACATGTCCCCGATGCCCGCCAAGACCTCCCCGCACCCCGATCTGGGGACGACCGTCCCGACCGGCGCTCCGGGGTGGCTCGGGCGAATGACAAGATCCACGGTCCCGCTGCCGCTGGGCGGTGGCGCATGACAGGATGCTCTCCCCGGAGGGCCCGCATCGCAGGAGGCGAAGACCAGTGAAGTTCACCGTCGAGCGTGACGTGCTCGCGGACGCCGTCGCCTGGGCCGCCCGCAGCCTCCCGGTCCGGCCGAGCGCCCCGGTGCTCGCCGGCCTGCTGATCGAGACGGTCGAGAGCGGTGACGGCCTCCAGCTGTCCACGTTCGACTACGAGACCTCCGCGCGCGCCACCCTGCCCGCCTCCGTGCAGGACGAGGGTCGTGCACTGGTCTCCGGTCGGCTGCTCGCCGACATCTGTCGCAGCCTCCCGGCGAAGCCGGTGGAGATGACCATCGACGGCGCCAAGGTCTCGCTGACCTGCGGCTCGGCCCGGTTCAGCCTGCAGACGATGCCGGTCGAGGAGTACCCCACGCTGCCGGAGATGCCGCAGGCGACCGGCACCGTCCCGTCGGAGCTGTTCGCGCACGCGGTCGCCCAGGCGGTCACCGCCGCCGGCCGCGACGACATGCTGCCCGTGCTCACCGGCGTCCGGATCGAGATCGAGGGCTCGTCGATCTCGCTGCTGGCCACCGACCGGTTCCGGCTCTCGCTGCGCGAGCTCGGCTGGGACCCGGGCGCCACCGACGTGTCCGCGGCCGCGCTGGTGCCGGCCAAGGTGCTCGCCGACACCGCGAAGTCGCTGACCTCCGGCACCCAGGTCACCATCGCGCTGGCCTCCTCGGGCGCCGGCGAGGGCATCATCGGCTTCGAGGGCGCGGCCGGCGGCGGCGTACGTCGCACCACCACCCGGCTCCTCGACGGCGAGTTCCCGAAGGTGCGCACGCTGTTCCCGAGCGAGCACGCGACCGTCGCGCGCGTCGACCGGGCCACCCTGGTCGAGGCCGTCAAGCGGGTCTCGCTGGTGGCCGAGCGCAACACCGCGGTGCAGCTGGCGTTCACCACCGGCACGCTGACGCTCGACGCCGGGAGTGGCGACGAGGCGCTGGCCACCGAGCAGATCGAGGCCAGCGTCGACGGCGACGACATCACCACCGGTTTCAACCCGCAGTTCCTGCTCGACGGGCTGACCGCCATCGAGGCGCCGGTCGTCGAGCTGGCGTTCACCCAGGCGTCGAAGCCCGCGGTGATCTCCGGCGCCGACGGTCCGGACGGCGAGGTCGACACCGACTTCCGCTACCTGCTGATGCCGCGTCGGCTGCTCTCCTGAGCCAGCCGCGACGGGGCCTCCGACGGAGCCCGTCCGCCCGGTAGCCTGACCACGACGTCTTCGGGAGGAGCGGCATGGAACTCGGTCTGATCGGCCTCGGCAAGATGGGCGGCAACATGCGCGAGCGGCTCCGCCGCGCCGGGCACACCGTCGTCGGCTACGACCGCAACCGCGAGATCAGCGACGCCGACAGTCTCGAGGACATGATCGGCAAGCTGTCCTCCCCCCGGGTGGTCTGGGTGATGGTGCCGGCCGGCGACCCGACCCGCGAGACCGTCCGCGCGCTGGGCGAGCTGCTCGACGAGGGCGACATCGTCGTCGACGGCGGCAACAGCCGGTGGACCGATGACCAGGCCAACGGCGAGCACCTCGCGACCAAGGGCATCGGCTTCGTCGACTGCGGGGTCTCCGGCGGCGTGTGGGGCCTGGAGAACGGCTACGCGCTGATGGCCGGTGGCGACGCGCAGCACATCTCCACGCTGCAGCCGATCTTCGACGCCCTGAAGCCGGAGGGCGAGTTCGGCTGGGTGCACGCCGGCCGGGTCGGCGCCGGGCACTTCTCCAAGATGGTCCACAACGGCATCGAGTACGCCATCATGCAGGCGTACGCCGAGGGCTGGGAGCTGCTGCAGGCCGTCGACGAGGTCGACAACGTCACCGAGGTCTTCCGCTCCTGGCGCGAGGGCACGGTGATCCGGTCCTGGCTCCTCGACCTGCTGGTCGCCGCGCTCGACGAGGACGACAAGCTCGACGAGATCGCCGGCTACGCCGAGGACTCCGGCGAGGGCCGCTGGACCGTCGAGGCCGGCATCGACCACGCCGTCCCGACGCCGGCCATCACCGCCGCGCTCTACGCCCGGTTCGTCTCCCGCCAGGAGGACAGCCCGGCGATGAAGGCGGTCGCCGCGATGCGCAACCAGTTCGGCGGCCACGCCACCCGCACCAGCGCGCCACCCGGCGGCGACGCGTCCTGACCCGGCCGACCCCACGGTGCACGTCTCCCACCTGTCGCTCCACGACTTCCGCAGCTACCCCGACGCCGAGGTCCCGCTGGGTCCCGGCGTCACCGCGTTCGTCGGTCGCAACGGCCAGGGCAAGACCAACCTCGTCGAGGCAGTCGACTACATCGCCCGGATGACCTCGCACCGGGTCGCCGGCGACGCCCCGCTGGTCCGGTTCGGCGCCGACCACGCCGTCGTCCGCGCGAGCGTGGTGAAGGACGGCCGCGAGGCGCTGCTCGAGGTGCAGATCAACCCCGGCCGTTCCAACAAGGCCCGCGTCAACCGCTCTCCTCTCCCCCGGGCCCGCGAGCTGGTCGGCCTGGTCCGCACCGTGCTGTTCTCCCCCGAGGACCTGGCGCTGGTGAAGGGCGATCCCTCCGAACGACGCCGGTTCCTCGACGACCTGCTGGTGCTGCGCGCCCCGCGGTACGCCGGCGTCCGCTCCGACTACGACCGGGTGCTCAAGCAGCGCAACTCGCTGCTGAAGACCGCCGGCGTCGCCCGCCGCCAGGGCCGCAGTGCCGAGAGCGCGCTGTCCACGCTCGGGGTCTGGGACTCGCACCTGGCCCGCACCGGCGCGGGGCTCCTCGCCGCCCGGCTGACCCTGGTCGAGGACCTCCGGCCGTACGTCGGTGCCGCCTACGAGGCGGTCGCCGAGGGGGCGACGCGCTCCGACGCCGCGATGAGCTACAAGCCGTCGTTCGAGCTGCCCGAGGGCGCCCGCGACCGGGACACCCTGACCGAAGCGCTGCTCGCGCAGGTGGCGGTGCGCCGCGACGACGAGGTCGAGCGCGGGGTGAGCCTGGTCGGCCCGCACCGCGACGACCTGGTGCTCACGCTCGGCCCGCTGCCGGTGAAGGGGTACGCGTCGCACGGCGAGTCATGGTCGATGGCGCTCGCGCTGCGCCTGGCCTCCTACGACCTGCTGCGCGCCGACGGCGACGACCCGATCCTGATCCTCGACGACGTGTTCGCCGAGCTCGACACCGAGCGCCGCGAGCGGCTGGCCGAGCTGGTCGCCGGCGCCGAGCAGGTGCTGGTCACCGCGGCGGTGCCCGACGACGTACCCGCCGCGCTGGCCGGCGCCCGCGTCGACGTGGTCGACGGGAAGGTGCTGCCCCGTGTCTGAGGAACCGCCCGAGCGGCCCGAGCCCGAGCAGGAGGAGCACGACGAGAGCGGCCTCGACCTGGCCCGCAGCATCGCTCGGTCGATGTCGGGGCCGGGTGCCCCGCGCCGCCCCCGCCGCTCCGGCCGTACGTCGCGGCGCCCGGCGGACCCGAAGGCCTCCGGTGCCCACCCCGACGAGCGCGACCCGCAGCTGCTGGACAACACGATCGGCCGGCTGATCGCCGACCAGGGCTGGGGCACCGACGTCCGCGTGCACGGCGTGTTCTCGCGGTGGGACGTGATCGTCGGCCGCGAGGTCGCGCACCACTGCACGCCCGAGGCGTTCGACCAGGGCGAGGCGAAGCTCGTGGTGCGCACCGACTCGACGGCCTGGGCGACGCAGATGAAGCTGCTCGCGCCGACCGTGGTCCGCCGGCTCAACCAGGAGCTCGGCGACGGCACGGTGACCCGCATCGACGTGCTCGGTCCGCACGGTCCGAGCTGGAAGCGCGGCCCCCGTTCGGTGCGCGACGGACGCGGCCCGCGGGACACCTACGGGTAGCCTCGTGGGAGCGCCGACAGGACGTTTCAGCGGCCCCTGGCCCGTACGGGGACCAGAGACGCCCCCTGCGCACCCGTCCTGGACGCCCTCTGAGGCCGAGAATCGCGCTTCCTGAGCACGAGACGCCCCATTGCTGGGGAGCATCACCGTGGATCCGGGCTCTCACGGGGTACACTGGGGGCAGGTCGTTCCCCTTCCGGAGACGGCCTTCGTCATGTGTGAAACAGACTGAAGAGGATGGCTCGTGGCCGACCAGACGCCCGCCAGTTCCCCCACAGCCGACGCTTCCACGGACCCCACCGACATCCCCGCCGAGCAGGTCGCCGAGATCGCGGCCAAGCTCGCGCCGGTCGGTGAGGGGCACGCGGTCGAGGACGGCAAGTACGACGCGTCCGCGATCCAGGTGCTCGAGGGCCTCGAGGCGGTCCGCAAGCGACCGGGCATGTACATCGGCTCCACTGGCGAGCGCGGCCTGCACCACCTGGTGTGGGAGATCGTCGACAACTCCGTCGACGAGGCGCTCGCGGGCCACTGCGACCGGATCGTGCTGACGCTGCTCGAGGACGGCGGGGTCCGGGTCGAGGACAACGGTCGTGGCATCCCCACCGACACCGCGCCCGGCCAGGAGCTGCCCGCGGTGACGATGGCGCTGACCATGCTGCACGCCGGCGGCAAGTTCGGCGGAGGCGGCTACAAGGTGTCCGGCGGCCTGCACGGGGTCGGCGTCTCCGTGGTCAACGCGCTCTCCTCCAAGCTCGAGGTCGACGTCCGCAACCGCGGCCACCACTGGCTGCAGTCGTTCACGCTCGGCGAGCCCGACGGCCCGCTGCGGCAGGGCGACCCGCTCGACGACGGCCAGCGCACCGGCACGACGGTCACCTTCTGGCCCAGTGCGGACATCTTCGAGACCACGACGTACTCCCTGGAGACGATCACCAACCGGATCCGCGAGTACGCCTTCCTCAACAAGGGCCTGGAGATCGTCGTCCGCGACGAGCGGCCGCACACCGCCGAGATCGACGACGCGATCGCCGCCGACGCCGAGGCTGCAGCGGCCGAGCTCGAGCCGGTCGGGCAGGAGCAGGCGCACTCCGACGGCGGCGTCGTCGAGCGGAGGTTCCGCTACGACCGCGGCCTGGTCGACTACGTCGAGCACCTCAACAAGCGGCGCACACCGGCGCACCCGAGCATCATCTCCTTCGAGGCGGAGCTGCCCGAGAGCGGCATGAGCCTCGAGGTCGCGATGCAGTGGAACACCACGTTCACCGAGTCGGTGCACACCTTCGCCAACACCATCAACACCCACGAGGGGGGCACCCACGAGGAGGGCTTCCGCGCGGCGCTCACCTCGCTGGTGAACGGGTGGGGCGAGGAGTGGGGTCTGATGAAGAAGGCGGAGGACCGGGTCAAGGGCGACGACATCCGCGAGGGCCTCACCGCGATCATCTCGATCAAGCTCGGCGAGCCGCAGTTCGAGGGCCAGACCAAGACCAAGCTCGGCAACACCGAGGCCAAGGGCTTCGTGCAGCGGGTGGTCAACGACCAGCTCGGCGACTGGTTCGCGAAGAACCCCTCCGAGGGTCGGGACATCGTCCGGAAGGCACAGGCCGCGGCCAGCGCGAGGATGGCGGCCCGCAAGGCCCGCGACCTGGCCCGCAGCCGCAAGGGCCTGCTCGGTGGCGGCGGGCTGCCCGGCAAGCTGAGCGACTGCCAGTCGACGAACCCGGAGGAGTGCGAGGTCTTCATCGTCGAGGGCGACTCCGCCGGCGGCTCGGCGAGGCAGGGCCGTGACCCGCGGGTGCAGGCGATCCTGCCGATCCGGGGCAAGATCCTGAACGTCGAGAAGGCCCGCATCGACAAGGTCCTCGCCAACACCGAGGTGCAGTCGATCATCTCCGCGCTCGGCACCGGCATCCACGAGGAGTTCGACCTCGACAAGCTGCGGTACCACAAGATCGTGCTGATGGCCGACGCCGACGTCGACGGCCACCACATCAACACGCTGCTGCTGACCCTGCTGTTCCGGTTCATGCGGCCGCTGATCGAGCACGGCTACGTCTACATGGCGCAGCCGCCGCTCTACCGCCTTCGCTGGAACAAGCCGCACGACCACGAGTTCGTGTACTCCGACGCCGAGCGGGCGGCGTTGCAGGCGGCGGGGCTCGAGGCCGGCAAGAAGCTGCCGAAGGAGAACCCGGTCCAGCGCTACAAGGGCCTCGGCGAGATGAACGCCAAGGAGCTGTGGGAGACCACGATGGACCCCGACCAGCGGCTGATGCTGCAGGTCACGCTGGAGGACGCCGCGCAGGCCGACGAGATCTTCTCGATCCTGATGGGCGAGGACGTCGAGCAGCGGCGCAGCTTCATCCAGCGCAACGCCAAGGACGTCCGCTTCCTCGACATCTAGCTCGCTGCCCGCGAGACGAGCCCGGACGACGTACGCACTGACACCATGAGGACGAACCCATGACGGAGACGACCAGCAACCTCGGCGGCGAGGGCGGCGGCGGCGGCCGCGTCGAGCCGATCGAGCTGCAGGCCTCGATGCAGCGCTCCTACATCGACTACGCGATGGCGGTCATCGTCGGTCGCGCCCTGCCCGACGTACGCGACGGGCTGAAGCCGGTGCACCGGCGCGTCCTTTACGCGATGTACGACGGCGGCTACCGCCCCGACCGCGGCTTCAGCAAGTGCTCGCGCGTGGTCGGCGATGTCATGGGTCAGTACCACCCGCACGGCGACACCGCGATCTACGACACCCTGGTCCGGCTCGCGCAGCCGTGGGTGATGCGCGCCCCGCTGGTGCAGGGCCAGGGCAACTTCGGCTCGCCCGGCAACGACTCCGCGGCCGCGATGCGCTACACCGAGTGCCGGATGGACCCGCTGGCCATGGAGATGGTCCGCGACATCGACAAGGAGACCGTCGACTTCCAGCCCAACTACGACGGTCGCTCCCAGGAGCCGATCGTCCTGCCCAGCCGGTTCCCGAACCTGCTGGTCAACGGGTCGGCCGGCATCGCCGTCGGGATGGCCACGAGCATCCCGCCGCATAACCTCCGCGAGGTGGCCGACGGTGCCCGCTGGGCGCTCGAGCACCCCGACGCCACGCGCGAGGAGCTCCAGGACGCCCTGATCGAGCGGATCAAGGGCCCGGACTTCCCGAACGGCGCCACGATCGTGGGCCACCAGGGCATCGAGCAGGCCTACCGCACCGGCCGCGGCTCGATCACGCAGCGGGCGATCATCGAGGTCGACGAGGACGCCAAGGGCCGCACCAACCTGGTGATCACCGAGCTGCCCTACATGGTCAACCCCGACAACCTGGCGCTGAAGATCGCCGAGCTCGCCGACTCCGGCAAGGTCCAGGGCATCGCCGACGTCCGGGACGACACGTCCGACCGCACCGGCCAGCGGCTGGTGGTCGTGCTCAAGCGCGACGCGGTCGCCCGGGTGGTGCTGAACAACCTGCTCAAGCACACCGAGCTGCAGAGCAACTTCAGCGCCAACATGCTCGCGTTGGTCGACGGCGTACCTCGCACGCTGACGATCGACCAGTTCATCAGCAACTGGGTCGACCACCAGGTCGACGTGATCAGGCGACGCACCGAGTACCTCCTGCGCGAGGCCGAGGAGCGCGCGCACATCCTGCGCGGCCTGGTCAAGGCGCTGGACATGCTCGACGAGGTGATCGCGCTGATCCGGCGCTCCCCCGACGTCGACGACGCCCGCCGCGGTCTGATCGAGCTGCTCGAGATCGACGAGGTCCAGGCCGTCGCGATACTCGACATGCAGCTGCGGCGCCTGGCCGCCCTGGAGCGTCAGAAGATCATCGACAACCTGGCCGAGATCGAGCGCGAGATCGAGGACTACCGCGAGATCCTCGCCAACGTCGCCCGGCAGCGGCAGATCGTCGCCGACGAGCTCAGCGGCATCGTCGACAAGTACGGCGACGACCGGCGTACCCAGATCATCGCGGCGGACGGCGACCTCTCGATGGAGGACCTGATCCCCGACGAGGACCTGGTCGTCACCATCACCCGCGGCGGCTACGCGAAGCGGACCCGCGCCGACCAGTACCGCACCCAGAAGCGCGGCGGCAAGGGCGTGCGCGGCGCGACGCTGCGCGGCGACGACGTGGTCGAGCACTTCATGGCCACCAGCAACCACCACTGGATGCTGTTCTTCACCACCGCCGGCCGGGTGTACCGCACCAAGGCGTACAACCTCCCCGAGGCGTCGCGCGACGCCAAGGGCGGTCACGTCGCCGGGCTGCTGTCCTTCCAGCCCGACGAGAGCATCGCGCAGGTGCTCGCGATCCGCGACTACGACCAGGCGCCGTACCTGGTGCTGGCCACCCGCAACGGCCTGGTGAAGAAGACCCGCCTCGCCGACTACAACAGCCCGCGGCAGGCCGGCGTCATCGCGATCAACTTCCGCGAGGACGACGACGAGCTGATCGGCGCGGAGCTGGTGAACGCCGAGGACGACATCCTGCTGGTGTCCCGCAACGGGCAGGCGATCCGGTTCAACGCCGACGACTCGCAGCTGCGGCCGATGGGCCGGGCGACGTCCGGCGTCACCGGCATGAAGTTCCGCGACGGCGACGAGCTGCTGTCGATGTCGGTGATCCGCGCCGAGCAGGTGGCGGCCGAGACGGCGGCGGAGGAGGCCTCCGGGCAGAGCGGCGCCGACGCGCAGCTGCCGGGCGTCACGGAGCAGTACGTCTTCACGATCACCGACGGCGGATTCGCCAAGCGGACCCGCATCTCGGAGTACCGCGACCAGTCCCGCGGCGGGCTGGGCGTCAAGGCGATGAAGCAGGACGACGACCGCGGCCGGCTGGTCGGCGCGTTCATCGTCGTCGAGGGCGACGAGGTGCTCGCCGTCAAGCAGTCCGGGCAGGTCACCCGGAGCGCGATCGACGAGCACCTGCGGCCCACCGGTCGGGACACGAAGGGCGTGAAGTTCGTCAGCGTCAACAACGGCGACGCGGTCGTCCAGGTCGCCCGGAGCGTCGAGCGTGCGCCCGAGATCGAGGAGGCCGTGGAGGTCGCCACCGACAGCACAGGTGTGACCGCCGACACGCCCGATGTGAACGACGAGCCGTCTGATGCCACAATCGAGGGCGGAGACGATACCGCTGCCGACGCAGCACCCGATGCAACCGATGTCGATCCGGGTACCACCGGAAAGACCGAGGAGTCCTGATGGCCGATCGACGTGCCGACGATTCACCGCTGGCACCGCACCGCAGCCTGTCCGGGCCCGCGTCCTCGTCGGAGAGCAACGGCGATGCGCGGCGACCCCTCTCGGAGCGGGTCTCGGCCGCGGTGGCGGCCACCGGCAGCGCGATCCAGTCCGCGACGTCCACGACCCGCTCCGGCGGGTCGGCGGCCGGCCGCCCGACCCCGGGCTCCGGCTCCCGGCGCCCGACCTCGACCACCACGT
>JABFXA010000055.1 GCA_013361955.1 Nocardioidaceae bacterium | reverse complement strand
GCCGTCGGGCAGCGCGGCCAGCGTCTCGGCGAGCGCCGCCTGCGCGTCGCCGGTGCGCGCGGGCCAGGGCCCGGCGACCGGGAGCTCGGCGACCGACCAGCCCGCGGCGGCGAGGTCACGGCACAGGCGGCGGTCGTAGACGTTCCCGCCACTGGGCCGGTCGGGGTCGTCGACCCCCTCGGGGAGGACGACGTGGACCGCGTGCGCGACGTGGACGGCTGTCACAGGGACGCCTCGTAGCTGGCCCAGGCGACGTGCGACTCGTGCAGCGTGACGACGATCGCGGACAGCCCCGGTGACGGGTCGCCGAACGCGCCGTCGCGGACCCGGGCCACCAGCCGCAGCGCGACGGTCTCGGCGAGCACCTCGGTGGTGGTGTTGCGGCCCTTGAGGTCCGGCTCGTCGTCGAGGTTGCGGTAGGTGAGGGCGGCGAGCACGTCGTGCAGCTCCTCGGTGGCCCGGCCGATGTCGACGAGCACGTCGTCGTCGTCGAGCCGCTCGCCGCGGAACGTCGCGTCCACGACGTACGTCGCGCCGTGCAGTCGCTGCGCGGGACCGAACACCTCCCCGCTGAAGCTGTGCGCGATCATCATGTGGTCACGGACGGTCACGCCGTACACGGCGCCTCCTCGGGGTAGTCCACGGTGTGGCACAGCGTCCGCAGGTCGCCGGACGCCAGCCGGCCCATCACCTCGGGCAGGTCGTCGAACCGGGAGCGGCCCGTGACCAGGGCGTCGAACACCGGGTCGCGCAGCAGGTCCAGGGCCAGCGCGAGCCGGTCGGTGGTGCTGCGCCGGCCGCGGCGGGCGGCGGCCACCGTGCCGACCTGGCTGGCCCGGATCGCCAGCCGGCCGGAGTGGAACGCCCCGCCGAGGTGCAGCCGGGTCTCGTCGTCGCCGTACCAGCTGAGCTCGAGCACCGTGCCCTCCGGCGCCAGCAGCTCGAGCGAGCGCTGCAGCCCGGCCGAGGTCGCGCTGCAGTGCACGACCAGGTCGCGGTCGCCCTCGACCTGCTCCGGGGTGGCGAACGGGACGCCGAGCGCGTCGGCGACCTCGGCTCGCGACCGGTCCACGTCGACGAGCACCGCGCGCACGCCCGGGATCCGGGCCAGCAGGGTGGCGACGCAGCAGCCGACCATCCCGGCGCCGACCACCGCGACCCGGTCACCGACCAGCGGCTGCGCGTCCCACAGCGCGTTGACAGCGGTCTCCACGGTGCCGGCGAGCACCGCCCGCTCCGGCGGCACGCCCTCGGGCACGGGGGTGACCGCGTCGGCCGGCACGACGTAGGCGGTCTGGTGCGGGTAGAGGCAGAAGACGGTACGACCGGTCAGCGCGGCGGGTCCGCGGTCGACGACGCCGACGTTGAGGTAGCCGTACTTCACCGGGCCGGGGAAGTCGCCCTCCTGGAACGGCGCGCGCATCACGGCGTACTGGTCCGGCGGGACCCGGCCGTCGTAGACCAGGGTCTCGGTGCCGCGGGAGATGCCGGAGCACAGCGTGCGCACCCGGACCTCGCCCGGCCCGGGCTCAGGCACCTGGGCAGGCCGGATCTCGCCCACGCCTGGCTCCTTCAGCCAGAACGCACGCGCTCCCTCCATCGACCAGCTCCACTCCGCTCAGTTGAACCGGTTCGGCGAGTCGTCCGTCCTACCGCCTGACACCGCCTTGTGACCCCCGAGAACGGAGACGCCGTGGGATCGGTTCAACGCGGCTTCCCGACGGGGGCTCGGCCCAGCGGTGCCAGTGGGCGGGTCGTGGGCGATGCTGCCGGCCATCGACCCGTCCACCCCACCGGTGGGCGCGACCGTCCTCGTCGGTCTCACGACGGTCGCGCTCACCCCTCGACCGTACGCTGGGCGACCACATGACCGAGGGGTTCCGACGCACCTGGCCGCGACGGGTGGGTGCCGCGGTGCTGACGGTGCTCGCGCTGCTGCTGGTGTGGGCCGTGCTGACCGCTCCCGATCTCACCGACGGGCTGCACCCGGGCGGGTTCGTGGTGCTGCCGGTCGAGCTGCTGGTCGGGGCCGCCCTGGTGCTGGCGCTGCCGGCCACGCCACGACGGGTGCTGGTGGCGGTGGCCGGGGTGCTGCTCGGGGTGGTGGGCGTCCTGCGCGTCCTGGACCTCGGGTTCTTCGAGGCGCTGTACCGCCCGTTCGACCCGGTCATCGACTGGAGCTACCTCGACTCGGCCGTCGGGCTCGTGGACGACTCGCTCGGCCGGACGGCCGCGGTCGCGGCGGTCGCACTGGCGGTGCTGGCCACCGTCGCGATGCTGGTCCTCACCCCGCTCGCGGTGCGGCGGCTCTCGCGCATCCTGGTCCGGCACCGCCGGGTCTCCTGGCGGGTGCTGGCCGCGCTCGCGGTGGTGTGGGCGGTGTGCGCGGCGTTCTCCCTGCAGTACTCCGACGGGTCCCGCGTCGCGTCGACGAGCACCGCGACGTACGCCGTCGGGGAGGTGACCCGGATCCCCTCGACCCTCCACGACCAGCAGGCGTTCGCCCGGGCCGCGCGGAGGGACCCGCTGCGCGACGTGCCGGCCGAGCGGCTGCTGCGCGGGCTGCGCGGCAAGGACGTGCTGTTCGTGTTCGTGGAGAGCTACGGCCGGGTGGCGGTGCAGGACTCGTCGTTCGCACCGGGCGTCGACCGGGTCCTCGACCGGGGCACCCGCCAGCTCGACGCCGCGGGGTTCGGCACCCGCAGCGCGTTCATGGAGTCGCCGACCTTCGGGGCGATCAGCTGGCTGGCGCACTCGACGCTGCAGTCCGGGCTCTGGGTGGACAGCCAGCAGCGCTACGACGTGCTCGTCGACGGGCCGCGGCTCACGCTCAGCCAGGCGTTCGGCAAGGCCGGCTGGCGCACCGTGGGCGACGTGCCCGCGAACACCCGGGACTGGCCGCAGGGCGAGTTCTACCACTACGACCACATCTACGACTCCCGCAACGTCGGCTACCGGGGGCCGCGGTTCGGCTACCCGACGATGCCGGACCAGTACACCCTCGACGCGTTCCAGCGCCTGGAGCTCGCGAAGACGCACCGCCGCCCGGTGATGGCCGAGATCGACCTGATCTCCAGCCACGCGCCGTGGTCGCGCACGCCGCACATGATCGACCAGGCCGCGGTCGGCGACGGGTCGGTGTTCGAGGGGATGCCCGAGCAGGCGCCGTCGAAGACCGAGATCTGGACCTCCCCGGACCGGGTCCGGGCGGCGTACGGCGAGAGCATCGAGTACTCGCTGACCGCGCTGACCGCCTTCCTGAAGGACTACGCGACCAAGGACACCGTGGTGGTGTTCCTCGGCGACCACCAGCCGTCCCCGGTCGTGTCCGGAACCGGTGCGAACCACGACGTACCGGTCAGCGTGGTCGCCAAGGACCCCGCCGTGCTGCGCCGCATCGACGCCTGGGGCTGGGAGCCCGGGCTGCACCCCAGCCCCCGCGCCCCGGTCTGGCGGATGGACGCCTTCCGGGACCGGTTCCTGGCCACCTTCGCCCGATGACGGGTTCGCTGAACCGACCAGGCGTTCGGTTCGTACCCTTCCTGTGGAGGACCTGTGACTGACGACGAAGTGACCCTGATGCAGCAGCTGCACGCCGAGCACGCGGGTGCGCTGTGGGGCTACTGCCTGCGCCTGACCGGCAAGGACCGGGCCCGCGCGGAGGACGTCGTGCAGGAGACCCTGCTGCGCGCCTGGCGGCACCGCACGATCCTCGACAGCCCGACGCCGGCCGTGCGGGCGTGGCTGTTCACGGTCGCCCGCAACATCGTGATCGACGAGTGGCGCACCCACCGGGCCCGCAGCGAGACGCCGGTCGCCGACGTACCGGAGACCGGTGACCAGGACGACCAGACCGACCGGTTGCTGCTGTCCTGGGTGGTGGCCGAGGCGCTGACCCGGCTGTCGCCCGAGCACCGGGCCGTGCTGCTCGAGTGCTACTACCGCGGCCGCCCCGTCTCCGACGCGGCGCAGCGTCTCGGTGTCCCCGAGGGCACCGTCAAGTCCCGGACCCACTACGCGCTGCGCGCCCTGCGCCTGGCGCTCGAGGAGCTGGGGGTGACGGCATGAGCTGCCCCTACTCGCACCTCGACGGTGCCTACGTGCTGGGCTCGCTGTCCCCGGCCGAGCGGCTGGAGTTCGAGCAGCACCTGACGGGCTGCCGTGAGTGCGCCCGCAACGTCCGCGAGCTGGCCGGCCTGCCCGGGCTGCTGAAGCGGGTCGACGCCGACGTCCTCGAGGACCCGGTCGACCAGCCCCCGGTCCCCGACACCCTGCTGCCCCGGCTGCTGCGCGACGTCCGTCGCAGCGGTCGGCGCCGCCTGTTCGTCACCGCCGGCGTCGCGGCCGCAGCGGCCGCCGCCGTGGTGACCGCGCCGTTCGTGGTCACCCAGATGGTCGGCGACGGCGCGCCGGAGGCCGGGCCGAGCACGTCGCAGACGCCGACCCCGGTGGCCCTGCGGATGACCCCGGTGGGTGACGTGCCGGCGCGGGCGTCGCTGGCGTTCCAGTCCGTCACCTGGGGCACCAAGCTCGACCTGACCTGCACCTACGAGCCGCCCCAGGAGATGGGCACGTCGATGCCGGACGAGGTCACCTACAAGCTGGTGGTGCACACCCGCGACGGCCACACCGAGCAGGTGGGCACCTGGCGCTCGCCGCGGGGAGAGACGATGCGGCTCACCGCGGCGACGGCGTCGCGGCGAGCCGACATCTCATCGGTGGAGGTGCGAACTGCCGACGGGCTCCCCGTGCTGGCCCTGACGGGCTGACCGCAGCGGGTTGGCGCGGAGCAGCAGCAGGCCGCCGCAGACGATCGCGACGGCCTCCGAGATCGCGGCGGTCCACACGTAGCCGCCGACCCACTGCTCGTGCACGCCCAGCAGCCCGACCGTGGTCGACAGGATGAACGCGCCGAGGGTGGACACCCCGAAGCCGAGCGCCAGGAACGCCGGCACCCAGTGGTCCCAGAGCACCAACAGGCCGGCGATCACCACGCCGCCGACCGCGTTGAGCATGAACGGGACTCCGACATCGGTGTTGCTCATCCCGTCGAAGTACAGGATCAGGTGCACCGCTGCCGACACGAGAACGGCCAGGGCGGCCACGACACGCAGAGCCATGTGAGCTCCCCTCCATCAGGGCCCGGCATGGTCCGGGCTCACGGGGGGTGGTACGTGACCCGGGTCTCAGGGGTTCACCCGCAGCGTGGACCCGGGGAAGATCGACGGGCCCCGCCGTGTTGTGCAGGCGACCACCGACGTACGAGGGAACGGAAAGCACGTGGCAACCACCGACATCACCGCGCAGGACTTCGAGAAGACCGTGGCGGACAACGACATCGTCCTGGTCGACTTCTGGGCCTCGTGGTGCGGACCGTGCCGCCAGTTCGCGCCCACCTTCGAGAAGGCGTCCGAGGACAACGGGGACATCGTCTTCGCGAAGGTGGACACCGAGGCGGAGCAGGCGCTGGCGCGCGCGGCGAACATCACCTCGATCCCGACGCTGATGGCGTTCCGCGAGGGCGTCCTGGTCTACTCGCAGCCCGGCGCGCTGCCGCCGCAGGCGCTGGACCAGCTGATCGGCGCCGTTCGCGACCTGGACATGGAGGACGTGCACAAGCAGGTCGCCGCGGCCCAGCAGAACGGCGGCGGGCAGCCGCAGTAGCGCAGTAACGTCTGCCGCATGGACGCGCAGGCCTGGGACGAGCGGTACGCCGCCACCGGGCTGGTCTGGTCGGCGACCCCGAACCGGTTCGTCGAGGCCGAGCTGACCGGGGTCGCGCCGGGGCGTGCGCTCGACCTGGCCGCGGGCGAGGGCCGCAACGCGCTCTGGCTCGCCGAGCGGGGCTGGCGGGTGACCGCGGTGGACTTCTCGCAGGTCGGCCTCGACAAGGGCCGCACGCTGCAGGACGGGCACGGGCGGGGCGCCGACCTGGACATCGACTGGGTCCGCGCCGACGTGCTGTCGTTCGACCCCGGCCCGGTGCGCTACGACCTGGTGCTGATGGCCTACCTGCAGCTCGTCGAGGACGAGCGACGGGTCGCCGTACGACGCGGGTTCGAGGCGCTCGCCGACGGCGGCACGCTGCTGTGGGTGGCGCACGACCTGACCAACCTCGCCGAGGGAACCGGCGGCCCCACCAGCGCCGCGGTGCTGTCCACCGCGCAGGACGTGCTCGACGACCTCGCCGGGGAGCCGGTCACGGTCCGCCGGGCCGAGCGGGTGGCACGCGTCGTTCCGCCCGCCGACCCCGCGCACACGCACACCGGCGAGGAGGACCGCACCGCCTGGGACACGCTGGTGCGGCTGGAGCGGACCCCAGGCCTGTGACCCCGACGCAGCTGCGGGCCTTCGCCGGCGTGGTGCGACTCGGGTCGGTGAAGGCTGCCGCCGACGAGCTCGGGGTGAGCGAGGCGGCGGTGTCCGGGCACGTCGGACAGCTGCGCCGCGAGCTCGACGACCAGCTGTTCACCCGGACGTCGTCCGGGCTGGCGTTCACCCCCGGCGGCCTGCGGCTCGCGAGCCGGGCCGTCGAGATCCTCGGCCTGCAGGACCGCACCGTCCGCGAGGTCAGCCAGGCCGGCAGCGGGCGCCGGATGCTGCGGATGGCCGCGTCGAGCATGTTCGCCGAGCACGCCGCCCCCGGCCTCATCGAGCTGTTCGCGTCCCGGGCGGACGACCTCGACGTCGAGCTCAGCGTGCGTCCGGTCTCGTCGTTCCCGGCGCTGCTCGCCGCACGCAGCATCGACATCGCGATCGGCGCCTCCCCGTCCCGGCTGCCCGGCACCCTGCTGCACAAGCCGTTCCTCAACTTCGAGGTGGTCGCGGTCGTCGGGCCCGACCACCGGCTCGCCGGCCGCACCGTGACGCCCGGCGAGGTCCGCGACCTCGCCTGGCTGCTCGGTCCTTCGGCCGCGGGCGAGGAGGGCGTGATCCCGGGGATGCTGCGGCACCTGGGCGTGCCCGAGGCCCGGCAGCGGATCTTCCAGAGCGACGCCGCCGCGCTCGACGAGACCAAGCGCGGCGAGGGCGTCTCGCTCGCGCTCCGGTTCGCGGTCTCCTCCGACCTCGCGGCGGGCCGGCTGGTGGCCCTCGACGGGCCGGGCCTGCGCGCCCAGGGTCGCTGGGCCGCGGTCGCGCTGCCCGAGCACAGCCAGGTGCCGGCCGCCGCCGAGCTGCTGCGGTTCATCACCACGCCCCGGGCCACCCAGGCGATGGTGCACGGCGCGGGCGTGAAGCGCGGCCGGTTCCGGCCCTCCGTGCACGTGACGCTCTGGAGCTAGTCCCTCAACCGGTCAGGATCGCGTCGAGGGCCTCGGTGGCGGCGCGTGCGGTGTGCGCGGGCAGGAAGTCGTCGCAGAACGGCAGCGCGGCGGCCATCGACCCGACCAGCGGCTGGAACCCCGGGGCGGCCGAGCGCGGGTTCAGCCAGACCAGCCGGTGCACCCGCATCCGGATCCGGCCGAGCGCGGCGGCGACGTCCTGCGGGTCCTCGCTGTCCCAGCCGTCCGAGGCGACCACCAGCACCCCGCCGCGCAGCCGGTTGCCCTGCCGCGAGGCGAGCAGCCCGCGCAGGCTCGAGGCCAGCCGGGTGCCGCCGTACCGGTCGACGACCTCGGCGGTCGCCTGCGCCATCGCGGTGCCGGCCGAGCGGTGCCGCAACGCGGGGGTGAGCCGGGTCAGCGAGGTGGAGAACGCGAACGTCTCCGCCCGCCCGGAGCGGGCCAGCGCGTGCATCAGGTGCAGGTACGCCGCGGCGTACGGCTGCATCGAGCCGCTGACGTCGACCAGCACGGTGAGCGGGCGGGGCCGGCGCTTCGGCCGGCTGCGGGCCAGGCCCACCGTCTCCCAGCCGGTACGCCGGGACCGGGCCAGCGTCTCGCGCAGCTCCACCCGCCGGCCGGCCGGGTGCAGCTGCCGTCGCCGGCTGCGGCGGGTCGGCCAGCGGGTCCACGACGACTCCAGCCACGCGCCGACCAGGGCGAGCTGCCGCTCGTCGAGGTCCTCGAACGGCGTGTCAGCGACCGCCTCGACCGCGCTCGGCAGCCGCTCGGGCAGGGCACCGGCGTCGTCGTCCGGCTCGTCGTCGGCCCGGACCGTGCGCGGCAGGGAGTGCCAGGGCAGACCGGCACCGGGCGCGGGCGACTCGGGCACCAGCACGGTGGAGGCGAGCACGCCCTCGGCGCCGGTCGGCCCGGACGCCTGTCCGTCGAGGTGGATCGCGGCCTGCCGGAACACCACGTCGAAGACCCGGTCGAAGGTGCCGAGATGCTGCACGTCCTTCACGGTCGTGAGCCGGAGCAGCCAGTACAGGTCGTCGACGTGCCCCGGCGGCGCGGCCTCGAGCGCCTCGCACACGGCGGCCGGCGCGGTCATGCTGACCGGCACCCCGGCCCGCCGCAGCC
>JABFXA010000302.1 GCA_013361955.1 Nocardioidaceae bacterium | reverse complement strand
GACCGCGACCCGGTGGCCGCCGCCCGCCTCGCGACCGCGCGCGCCGCGCTCAAGGCGCTCGCCGACGACCGCCACCTCCCGGTGGAGAACCTGCTCACGCCCGACTACGTGCGCCGGCTGCTCTGGGAGCCGCCCGACCCCGTGGCCGACGACCTCGTCGAGCTCGTCGCGGCCCGGCTCACCGGGCGCGGCGCCCGCGACTGGCAGGTCGGGCTGGCCGCCGAGCTGCTGACCGAGGCGATCCGCTCCCCCGACCCACTCCCGGGTCAGGGCGACGGCGACGCCGACGGCGAGGGCTCGACGAGCAGCGCCGCCGACAGCTCGTCGATGCGCGGGAACAACGTGTCCAGGTCGACCACCGGCGCGTAGAACAGCCGGTCGAGGTACGGCTGGGTCTGGGTGACCACCTTCGACCAGCCCGGCGTGAACGGCATCGGGTCGGCCTTGCCGAGCACGGTGCTGAACACCTCCTCGTTCTGCGGCTGCCGGCCGGGCTGGGTGAACGCGTCGGAGTGCAGCACCGCGAGGTTCGCCGGCACGATGCCGCCGGACTGCGCGGTGATCGCGGCGCCCTCGTCCTGGCTGGCGAACGCGATGAAGTCGGCCGCCTGGTCGACGTGCTCGGACGCCTTGTTGATGCAGTAGCCGCTGATGTCGGCCACCGTGCGCGACGCGGAGAGCCGCGGCAGCGGCAGCACGTCGAACTGCAGGTCGGGGTGCTGGCGCAGCTGCGGGACCAGGGCCCGGGTGCCGACCATCATCCCGATCCGGCCGTTCTCGAACCGGCTGACGGCGTCCTGCCGCCTCAGCATCGCCGGGGTCGGCGAGACGTGCGGGTCGCGGGCCAGGGTCAGGATCGCCTCGAGCGGCTCGCGGTTCGCGTTGTCGGAGAAGGTCAGCGTGGTGGGCTTGCGCTGGTCGTCGACGAGGTCGGACCCGGACGAGCGGACCAGCGGCATCAGCGTGGTGAGGGTGGGCGGCAGGTACACGCCCTTCACGCCGCCGCGGGACATCTTCTGCGCAGCCGCGGCGAACTGCTCCCACGTCCATCCGTCCTCGGGAGGCGGCGGGGTCTCGTCGCCGGGGTCGCTGCGCGCGTCGGGCGGCAGCAGCCGGCGGTTGAAGAGGACCACGTACGGCGACACGTCGTTGGGCATGCACTGCAGCGCCGAGTCGGCGGCCATCGACTCCAGGCCGACCCGGTCGTAGTTGTCGCCGAACAGCACGCCGCGCTGCTCGAGGAGCTCGTCGACCGGCTGCACGCGGCCGTCGGCGACCAGCTGCGGCAGCTCGTCGTGGTCGACCAGGAAGACGTCGGGACCGGTGCCCTTGTCGAGGCCGACCTGGAGGCGGTCCATGGCGGCGGCCCGTTCGGTGGTCGACTCGACCTTGATCGTCACCTCGGGGTGCTTGCGCATGTACGCCTGCGCGAGGGTGCGGTACGTCGCCTCGCTGGCCGTGTCGCCGTACACGGAGAAGCGCAGCGTGACCGGCCCGGTCGGCGACGGCGAGACCGACGAGGGGCTCGACGAGGCGGCCGGCTCGTCGGGCGACGAGCCGGAGGTGCAGGAGGCCAGCAGCCCGGACATCAGCACGCCCGTGAGGGCCAGCACGGTCGGCCCCTTCCGGCGCAGCCGCCGCGGCCCTGCGGACACGACCCCCTCCTTGCGTGCTGTCGGTGCGCTGTCGGCTCGTGGAACGCGCCGGTGTCGGTCCCCACCGGCCCCGGCCACGGTATCGGGACACGCCACGGCTCATGACACCGAGCCGGGGTGCGCCAACCCTACGCTGGTGACTCCTCGCACCCCGATGTCCTTGACGGGAAGGAATCTCCCGAATGTCGACGCGCCGTCCCGCTCTGCTCGCGGTCACCGCCCTCGTCGCGGCCGCCGCCCTGGCCGGCTGCGGAGGCGGTTCCGACGACGACCCCGCCCCCGCCGCGCAGAGCGCCGCGAGCGAGTCGCCGTCGCCGGAGAGCCCATCGACGTCCCCGTCGATGCCGGAGACCAGCAGCGAGCCGCCGTCCCCCTCGCCGACGCCGACGCCGACGGTCTCCACCCCGCCGGCGAGTGCGTCGCTCAGCGACCGGCTGCTGACCGCCGGCGAGGTGCCCGGCCTCAACGAGGTCGCGCACTGGGCCGCCGGCGTCACCCGACCGCAGGAGCCCAAGCCGCTCGTCGGCACCTGCGAGCGCTTCCCGCTGACCTCGATCGGCGCGACCGACGTGGCGTACCGCTCCTACCAGTCGCCGGGCCCCTCCCCCGACTCCGCCGAGGAGCTGGTCGCCGAGTTCCCCGACACGGCCACCACGGCCCGGGCCTGGAAGGTGCTGCAGTCGTGGCACGACCAGTGCGCCCAGCAGCTGCGCCGTTACCGGACCAAGGACGTCGGCCCGCTGAAGGCGGTGTCCGTCGCCGGCGGGCAGGGCGCCTGGTACCTCCTCGTCTACGGACCGGCCGACGAGGACCCCAACGCGGGCGTCTTCGACGCGCAGGGCATGGCCCGGGTCGGCACCCGGATCGCGATGGTCGAGATGAAGTCGATCGGCCAGGACTACGACTACCCGCCGGGTCACGAGCCGATGGTCACCGGCGTGCAGGCGGCGGCCGCCAAGCTCGCCCGCTGACCCGGGGCCACGGGACCGAGGTGGCAACATCTCCCCCGTGACCGCCGTCAACCCGCTGGACCGGATGTGGGACCGCGGGAGGGTGTCGTTCGCGCAGCGCCGGGCCCGGCTGCGCAGCAAGGCCTGGGCGGTCGGCCAGTGCGCGGTGGCCGCCGGGGTGGCCTGGTGGCTGGCTCACGACGTGGTCGGTCACCCGCAGCCGTTCTTCGCGCCGATCGTCGCGGTGATCTGCCTCGGCACCTCCTACGGCCAGCGGCTGCGACGGGTCGCCGAGGTCACCGTCGGCGTCGCGGTGGGCGTCTTCCTCGCCGACCTGCTGCTCCAGCTCATCGGCACCGGGGCCTGGCAGATCAGTGCCGTGGTGGCGCTGGCGATGAGCACCGCGCTGCTGCTGAACGCCGGTCCGCTGTTCGTCAACCAGGCCGCGGTGCAGGGCATCGTGGTGATCACCCTGGTCGCGACACCGGGCTACGCGTTCACCCGCTGGCTGGACGCCGTGATCGGCGGGGCGGTCGCCTTGGTCGCCGCGACGCTGGTGCCCCGCGCGCCGCTGCGCCGTCCCCGTGAGCAGGCGGCGGTCGTCGTACGCCGCATCGCGCGGCTGCTGCGCGCGGCCGCGGAGAGCGCCGACGACGGCGACGTCGAGCGCAGCCTCGCGGTGCTGGCCGACGCCCGGTCCACCGACCAGGTGATCCGCGAGCTCCAGGACGCCGCCGACGAGGGGCTGTCGGTGATCGCCTCCTCGCCGTTCCGGCGGCGGCACACCGGGCACGTCCGGCAGATGAGCGAGCTCGTCGAGCCGCTGGACCGGGCGATCCGCAACACCCGGGTGCTGGTGCGGCGGGTGGCCGTGTCGGCGTACCACCACGAGCGGGTGCCGCACGCCTACGCCGTGCTCTGCGCCGACCTCGCCGACGCGGTCGACCTGATGGCCGACGAGCTCGCCAGCGGGCGGATGGCGGACGCCCCCGAGGTGCGCCGGGCGCTGCTGCGGGTGGGCGAGGGCACCGCGCTGGTCGAGCGGGTGGCCGACCTGTCCGCGGACGTGGTCCTCGCGCAGATCCGCTCGATCGTGGTCGACCTGCTGCAGATCACCGGCATGGACGTGCTCGAGGCGACCGACGCGTTGCCCCCTCCTCGGCAGTGACCGGCCCGTAGTCTGGTCGGGATGTCCGAGACGCCCCGCCACCACCGCCCGTCGCTGCCGGGCGCCGCGCACTTCGAGCAGATCGTCGACGACGTCGATCCCGCGGCCCGCACCGAGGCGGCCGACCGCGCGGCCACGCTGCTGGTCCGCGGTGCGCACGACACCGAGGACGAGGCGGTCGTGGCCCGGGTGGTGCACCTCGCCGAGACCGAGGGCCTCGAGACGCTCGCCGACCTGTGGTCCGGCTCGCCGGCCGACTCGGTGGCCGGCAGCCTGTGGCGGCTCTACCTGCTCCGCTCCTGGGTGTACGCCGACCCGGTCGGCGCCGCGCGCGAGTTCGACGCCGGCCGCCGGCACACGCCGGTGCACGAGGTGGTCGCCGGGGTGGTCGACCCGCCGGGCCCCGACGAGGTACGCGACCTGGCCGACCGGGTGCTGCGCGGCGTCGTCCAGGGTGACTTCGCCGACACCCTCTACCGGGCCGCGGCGTTCGCGAAGGTGGTGGCCACCGGGCGCGCGCACCTGTCCGACGGGGCCGACGGGAGCTACGCCTCGGACCTGTCGGCGTCGCGGCTGCTCACGCTCGCGGACCAGCTCGAGCACGCGGCCGGTCTCGAGCTGGGCGGGCACCTCGCCTGAGGGATAAGCGGGCGGCGCCCTTGCCCTGTCGTTACAATGGCGACTGCGCCGGACCGCGGCAGCCCCGGGTCCCACAATTAGCCGCTACGAGCGGCCACGCGCCGTGAGGCGCTCCCGGTCCGGCGCGCTAACTTTCCCCGGCGGCCGCGACCCGCGCGGCCAGCCCGGCGTTCTGCAGCACGAGCGAGACGTTCGCGCGGAGGCTGGCGCCGCCGGTGTTCTCGTGGAACCAGGCGAGCAGGAACGGCGTGACGTCCTTGCCGCGCACGCCGGCCGACTCCGCCGCGGCGAGCCCCTCGTACAGCGTGCGGTCGTGCAGCGCCCGGTCCATCTCGTCGTCCGCGGGCACCGGCTGGGCGACCACCATCCCCTGCCGCAGGCCGACCCCCTCGCGGCAGCGGGCGATCCGGGCCACCTCGGCGGGCTCGTCGACCCGCCACGGCACCGGGCAGCCGCTGTCGCGCACGTAGAACCCCGGGAACCCGTCGGTGCCGAAGCCGAGCACCGCCACCGACAGCGTCTCCAGCCGCTCCAGCGTGGCCGGCACGTCGAGGATCGACTTCACGCCCGCGCACACCACCGTCACCGGCACCGCGGCCAGCGCGGCGAGGTCGGCGGACTCGTCCCAGGTGCGGTCGGCGTCGCGGTGCACCCCGCCGAGACCGCCGGTGGCGAACAGCCGGATGCCCGCCCGGTCGGCGAGGTACGCCGTGGCCGCCACGGTCGTGGCGCCGGTGAGCTTGCGGGCCAGCACCGGGCCGAGGTCGCGGAGGCTTGACTTCACCACGTCGGGCTCCTCCGCCACCCGCTGGAGGGCGTCGTCGTCGAGGCCGACCCGCACCGAGCCGTCGAGCACCGCGATGGTCGCCGGCACCGCCCCACCGGCCCGGACCGCGTCCTCGATCTGTCGGGCCGTCGCGGCCGCCGTCTCGGTGGGCAGGCCGTGGCTGATGATCGTCGACTCCAGTGCCACGACACCCCGGCCGGATGCAATAGCGTCGGAGACCTCGTCGGCGACGACGAGCGGAGGTCGAGCCGAGGCGTCCATGGGCGGCATTGTGCCGCAGCGCGTTCCACGAGGAAGGAGTGCCGGTGCTGGTCGCGTGCCTGGGGGACGTGATGCTGGACGTGCTGGTCGAGACGGAGGCGCCGCTGGCGTCCGACGACGACACGCCCGCGCGGATCACCCTGACCGCGGGAGGGCAGGCGGCCAACGTGGCGACCTGGGCGGTGGCCCTCGGCGGCCGGGCCCGGGTGTTCGGGCCGCGCCCGGACACCGGCACCGGACACCTGGTGGAGCGCTCCCTCACCGAGCGCGGCGTCGAGGTGCGCGGCACCGCGGCCGGGCGCACCGGGGCGGTGCTCTCGCTGCTGCACGACGGGCACCGCACGATGGCCAGCGACCCCGGCGACCTGGGCTGGCTCGACGAGGTCCGCTCCGGCGCCTGGCTCGAGGACGCCTCGTGGCTGTTCGTGTCCGGCTACGCACTGCTGCGCACGCCCGACCCGCAGCGGATCGTGCAGACCGCGGCGGTGGCCCGCGCGCACGGCACCCGGGTCGCGGTCGACTACTCGTCGGCGTCGATGGTGGAGCGGTTCGGCGCGCGCCGGTTCACCGGCCTGTGCGAGGCCCTGCGGCCGTCGGTGGTGTTCGCGACGGACGCCGAGTGGCGCGTGGCGGGCGGGTCGTTCGGCGCCGGCGGGACCGCCGTACTCGTGCTGAAGCACGGGCAGCGCGGCGCGTCGTTCGTGATCGACGGGATGCCCGACCTGCGGGAGCCGCACCCGGGGCCGGTCGTCGACGTCACCGGCGCGGGCGACGCGCTGGCCGCCGGGTACCTGGTCGGCGGCGTCGACCTGGCGATGGAGGCCGCCGCGCAGTGCGTCGCGCAGCGGGGCGCCCAGCCGGGGTCGCCGTGACCGGGCCGCTGGTGTTCCGCGGTGTCGAGGTGCCGGCGGGCGAGCTGGAGTGGCGGTTCAGCCGGTCCGGCGGGCCGGGCGGGCAGTCGGTGAACACCGCCGACTCCCGCGTCGAGCTGACCTTCGACCTGGCCAGGTCGCCGTCGGTGCCGGAGGCGCTGCGGGAGCGGATGCTGCCGCGGCTCGCGCACCGGCTCGTCGACGGCCGGCTCACGGTCGCCGCCTCGGAGTACCGCTCCCAGCACCGCAACCGCCAGGCCGCCCGCACCCGCCTCGCCGAGATCCTGACGATCGCCTCCACGCCGCCCTCCGCGCCCCGCCGCCCGACCCGCCCCACCCGCGGCTCGAAGGAGCGCCGCCTCGCCGGCAAGAAGCGCCGCAGCGAGACGAAGTCGCTGCGGCGGCCTCCCACGGACGGATAGTCCGTGTCATTTGGCAGGTTCTGGGGCCGCCGGAACCTGCCAAATGACACGGACTACCCGTCCCACGGACGGATAGTCCGTGAGGTGCAGGTCGGAGACGACGGCGGCGTGGTCGGAGGGCCACAGCCGGTGCGGGACGGTGCGGTCGGCGGGGCGGTCGCCCAGGGTGCGGGTACGGCGCGGGTCGGCGCCGCGGAGCCAGACGTAGTCGATCCGCTCGCGCATCCCGGAGTCGGCGTTGGCGAGGTCGCCGTCCTGGCCGAACGTGAACCCGTCGCCCTCCCCCGCCACCCAGGCGTCCACCCACGGCGCGGGCACACCGACCAGGTCGGGGGTGGTGTTGAAGTCGCCGACGACGACCACCGCGCCGTCGACGTCGCCGTTCGCCGCGAGGCACTCGTCGCGCTGCGCGTCGCGGGTGTGCGCGTCGTACGCCTCGGTGTGGGTGTTCACGAACCGCAGCGGCACCGCCCCCACGCGTACGTCGACCCGTCCCCAGCTGCGCGCCACGGGGAAGGTCACGCCGTCGATGCCGGTGACCACGTCGTAGCCGGTGGCGTACGTCGCGGTGGCCTCGGCGACCACCTCGACGCCGGCGTCGCGGCGGACCAGGGTGACGTTCGCGCCCACCAGGCCGACCCACTCGTCGTCGGAGACCGGCAGGGCCCCGGCGAAGTTCTCGTTGACCACGTGCGCGTCGTAGGGGCAGCCGATGTCGTCGAGCGCGCCGAGCAGCGTCGGCAGGAAGTCGACGGTCACCTGCTCCGGGCCGGACGAGCCGTCGACCACCGGCACGGACGTCCAGCGCGACACCTCCTGCAGGCCGACCAGGTCTGGCCGCTCGCGGGCCAGCAGCCGCGCGACGGCCGACGCGCGCTCCTCGAACCGGGTCGCGTCCAGCTGCGCCCGGACCCGCGCGACGGCGTCGGCCAGCCCGTCCGTGTCGGCGGCGCCGAACAGCGGCGAGAGGTCGGCGCCGAGGTACAGGTTGTAGGTCGCGACCCTGATCTGCGGCACGGCGTCACCCTAGAGTGGCGCGCATGGACACGTCGTACGCACCCGAGCCGGACGGCGAGCCGGACCCCGGC
Organism: Nocardioidaceae bacterium; assembly: GCA_013361955.1. Lineage (GTDB taxonomy): Bacteria > Actinomycetota > Actinomycetes > Propionibacteriales > Nocardioidaceae > Nocardioides_B. The sequence goes on along the minus strand of JABFXA010000302.1, from coordinate 18,230 downwards.
GAGGTGGTGTGGGGCTGGGTCGCCTACGAGGACGACCCGAGCCGGGGCAAGGACCGCCCGGTGCTGCTGGTCGGCCGCGACGGCGACGACCTGCTCGGGCTGCAGCTGACCAGCAAGGACCACGACCGCGACGCCGAGGACGAGGCGCGCTACGGCCGGTACTGGATGGACGTCGGCAGCGGCGGCTGGGACCGCGAGGGCCGACCGAGCGAGGTCCGCCTCGACAAGCTGCTGCGCCTGCGGGCGTCCGAGGTACGCCGCGAGGGCGCGGCGCTCGACCGGCCGGTGTTCGACGCCGTGGTCGCGGCGGCTCGGGAGCACCACGCCCTCTGACCCGACATTGGTGTGTTTTCAGTGACCTGGAGGTCACTGAAAACGCACCGATATCGGGTCCTACAGCGCGTCGAGCGCCTTGCGGATCCGGGTGTCCGAGACCGGGTACGCCGTGCCGCGGGCCTGGTCCCACAGCGAGACGCGGTACTCCTCGAGCATCCACCGCACCTGCTCCAGCGCGTCGCCGGGCGGACGTCCCTCGGGCAGCGCGTCGACGCGGTGCAGGTACGCCTCCTGCAGCGCGGCCACCCGGTCCATCAGCCCCCGGTCGCGGCCGACCTCCGCGGCCAGCCGCGCGCGCCGGGTGCGCACGGCCGCCAGGTACGTCGGCAGCCGGCCCAGTTGCGCGGCGCCCGTGTCGGAGACGAACCCGCGGTGCACGAGCCGGCCGACCTGAGCCTTCATGTCCGCGAGCGCGGGCAGCATCGGCAGGTCGGCGGAGCCGCTGAGCTCCTTGTCGACGGTGCGCCAGTCGGCGAGCACCCGCAGCACGTCGCGCAGCACGGCCCGGGTGCCGTCGAGCACGTCGCGGCGCGCGACCTCGAGCAGCCCGTCGTACGACGGCTCGTCCCAGGGCAGCCCCTCGCGCTGCACGATCGCGTCGACCGCCGCGAGGACGGCGTCCTCGAGCAGGTCGGCCACCGACGGGTACGGCGCCGCGGCCAGCGCCAGCCGGTCGGCGGTGCCGAGCTCGTCGGTGAGCGTGCGCACCGGCGAGGGCACCTGCAACGCCAGCAGCCGGCGCGCGCCCCGGCGGTGCGACGCGACCTGTTCCGCCTCCGTGCCGAAGACCCGCATGCCGACCGTGCGACCCTCGTCGACGAGCGCCGGGAAGCCGCGCACCGCGTGCCCGGCGCGGGTCTGGGTGAAGGTCCGCTCGATGCTGCCGAACGTCCACGCCGTCTCGCCGCTGACGTCCAGCCCGGACGCCGACGCGGCCTCGGCCATCGCGTCCGCGAACTGCGGCCGCAGCGGCGCCTTCAGCGCCTCCAGGTCCTTGCCCTGCGCGACGACACCGCCGTGCTCGTCGACGACCCGGAACGTCGGCCGCAGGTGCTCGGGCACCTTCGAGGTGTCCCACGCGTCGCGCGGCACCACCACCCCGGTGCGCGCCCGCAGGAACCGCTCCAGCGCGTCGAGCAGCGGCTCCTCCCCGGGCGAGGCGGCCACCAGGAAGTCCTTCGCGACGTTGGGCGCCGGCACGAACGCGACCCGCAGCTGCTTCGGCAGCGACCGGATCAGCGCGACCACCAGCTCGGCCCGCAGACCGGGCACCTGCCAGGTGAACGGGTCCGGGTCGACCTGGTTCAGCGTCGCCAGGGGTACGTCGACGGTGACGCCGTCGGACGCCGAGCCGGGGTCGAACTCGTAGGACAGCGGCAGCGTCAGCTCGCCCTCGCGCCAGGCGTCCGGGTAGGCCTCCGCGGTGACCGTCGACGCCGACTCGTTGACGAGCATCGCCGGGTCGAAGGTGAGCAGGTCGGGCCGCTTCTGCCGCTCGCGCTTCCACCACGCGTCGAAGTGCGCGCCGGAGACCACGTCGGCGCCGACCCGGGCGTCGTAGAAGTCGAAGAGGGTGTGCTCGTCGACCACGATGTCGCGGCGCCGGGCCCGGTGCTCGAGCTCCTCGGCCTCCTCGAGCAGCGTGCGGTTCTGCGCCATGAACCGGTGCCGGGTCGCCCACTCGCCGTACACGAGCGCGTGCCGGATGAACAGCTCACGTGACAGCGCCGGGTCGACCTTGCCGTAGGACGCCAGCCGGTCGGCGACCAGAGGTACGCCGTACAGGGTGACCCGCTCGCGGGCCATCACGGAGCCGCGCTTCTTGGACCAGTGCGGCTCGGAGTAGGTGCGCTTCACCAGGTGTGCCCCGAGCTCCTCGGCCCACTCGGGGCGGATCGCGGCGTTGGTGCGCGCGTACAGCCGCGAGGTCTCGACGAGCTCGGCGGCCATCACCAGCTGCGGCTGCTTCCGGAACAGCCCCGAGCCCGGGAAGATCGCGAACCGGGTGTTGCGGGCGCCGAGGTAGTCACGGCGCTCCGGGTCGCGCAGCCCGACGTGCGACAGCAGCCCGGCCAGCATCGACTGGTGGACGCCGTCGGCGTCGGGCTCGTCCGCGGGCCGGCCCACGGTGAGCTTCAGCTGCTTGGCGACCTGGCGCAGCTGCGCCTCGAGCTCCTGCCACTCGCGGATCCGCAGGTAGTTGAGGAACTCCGCGCGGCACATCCGCCGGAACGCGCTCGACGACAGGTCGCGCTGCTGGGTGCGCACGTAGCGCCACAGGTTCAGCCAGGTCAGGAAGTCCGAGGTCTGGTCACGGAACCGCGCGTGCTTCTGGTCGGCCTGCGCCTGCAGCTCGGCGGGCCGCTCGCGCGGGTCCTGCAGGGACAGCGCCGCGCACACCACCAGCACCTCGCGCAGGCAGCCGCGCTTGTCGGCCTCGACGACCATCCGGGCCAGCCGCGGGTCGACGGGCAGCGCGACGAGCTGCCGGCCGAGCCGGGTGAGCCGTCCGTCGTCGATCGCGCCGAGCTCCTCGAGCAGCTGCACGCCCGCCTTGACGTTGCGCGAGTCGGGCGGGTCGACGAACGGGAACCGGGCCACCTCGCCGAGCCCGAGCGCGGCCATCTGCAGGATCACCGAGGCCAGGTTGGTGCGCAGGATCTCCGGGTCGGTGAACTCCGGCCGCGCGAGGTAGTCCTCCTCGCTGTAGAGCCGGATGCACACGCCCGCCTCGACGCGGCCGCAGCGGCCGGCGCGCTGGTTCGCCGAGGCCTGGCTGACCGGCTCGATCGGGAGCCGCTGCACCTTGCTGCGCGAGGAGTACCGGCTGATCCGGGCCAGGCCGGCGTCGACGACGTACCGGATGCCGGGGACGGTGAGCGAGGTCTCGGCGACGTTGGTGGCGAGCACGACGCGGCGCCGGGTGTGTCGCTCGAAGACCTTGTGCTGCTCGGCGGAGGAGAGCCGCGCGTAGAGCGGGACCACGTCGAAGGCGTCCGCCGGCCGGGTCTCGAGCCCCGAGAGCACGTCGGCGATGTCGCGGATCTCCCGCTCCCCCGGCAGGAACACCAGCACGTCGCCGGGCCCCTCGGCGACCAGCTCGCGGACCGCGTCGACGATCGCCTCGGTCTGGTCGCGGACGACCGGCTCGCCCTCCTCGTCGGCGTACGCCTCCTCGACCAGCGGGCGGTAGCGCACCTCGACCGGGTAGGTCCGCCCGGACACCTCGACGATCGGCGCGTCGTCGAAGTGCGCGCTGAACCGCTCCGGGTCGATGGTCGCCGAGGTGATCACGACCTTGAGGTCGGGCCGGCGTGGGAGCAGCCCCTTGAGGTAGCCGAGCAGGAAGTCCACGTTGAGGCTGCGCTCGTGCGCCTCGTCGATGATGATCGTGTCGTACGCCGCCAGCAGCCGGTCGTGCTGCAGCTCGGCGAGCAGGATGCCGTCGGTCATCAGCTTCACGAGCGTGTCGCGGCTGGAGTGGTCGGTGAACCGGACCTGGTAGCCGACGGTCTCCCCGAGCGGCCGGCCGACCTCCTCGGCGATCCGCTCCGCGACGCTGCGGGCCGCGATCCGCCGGGGCTGGGTGTGCCCGATCATGCCGTTGACGCCGCGGCCGAGCTCGAGGCAGATCTTGGGGAGCTGGGTGGTCTTCCCGGAGCCGGTCTCGCCGGCCACGATCACCACCTGGTGGTCGCGGATCGCCTCGGCGATCTCGTCGCGCCGCTGGCTGACCGGGAGCTGGTCCGGGTACGTGATCTCCGGCACCAGCGCTGCGCGGCGGGCCACCTCTGCCGGGTCGAGACGGCGCGGACCGGACGGCGTACGACGGCCACGTCGGCGGGAGCCGCCACGGGAGGGCCGACGCCGCGACTGCTGCGCAGAGCGCGAACCGGCCTCGGACATGACGGATCGAGTCTAGGAGGCGGCGGCAACGGGGTTTTCCCGGCGGGCGACACGCCCGGGATGCACGACCCGGCTTGATTACACCGCGCGCCTCTGGGCACGGTGGTGAGCCTTGCCCGGCACAAGCAGCGACACGAAAGAGAGACGCACCCCGTGCTCACCCTGACCGAGAACGCCAGCACCGTCGTCAAGACGATCGTCGAGCAGTCCCGAGAGACCGAGCAGGCCGGACTGCGGATCAGCCAGGACGCGGAGGACTCCCCCGCCCTGCACGTCATCGCCACCGACAGCCCGCTCCCCGGCGACCAGATCCTCGAGGAGGACGGCGCCCGGGTGTTCCTGGAGGAGACCGCCGCCGAGACGCTCGCCGACAAGGTCCTCGACGCGCAGCTCGACGACAGCGGCGGGGTGCAGTTCACCATCTCCACCCAGGTCGTCTGAGCGGCACCGGCCCGTCAGGACGAGCGCTGCGCCGGCGCGGTGACCGGCGGCAGCTGACCGGGTACCCCGGTCGTCCCGCGACGCGGCCCCTGGGGCATGCCCTGCGGCATGCCCGCGGGGACCTCGCCGCGCACGAAGCCGGGCGGGCCGAACCCGCTTCTCCCGAAGCCGTCCTGGCCGCCGTCACCAGCCGCGGCCAGGGCCGCCCCGCCCGCCCCGCCGAGGGCGACCGCGGTGATCGCCGCCGCGATGACGGCGCGGAAGGACCACAGCCGGGCCACCGGTCCGGCGCTGGGCTGCTGCGGGTGCTCTGCGTGCTCTGGCTGCACGGGGTGCTCGATGCTCATGGCGGCAGCCTGTCCGGCCGGTCTGTGCCGCTGCTGTGCGGCGGCTGGAGCCGGCCTGGGACCCCCACTCACAGGTTGCGCACAGACTTCTCCTAGGGAACCGCGTCCTCCCTGGGCGATCCTGGGTGCATGCCCGTCGCGAACGCAGCCCCCAGCCTCACCCGCCCCGACGGCACGCCGTTGCGCGTGCTGGTGGTCGACGACGAGGTGAACATCGCCGAGCTGATCAGCATGGCGGTGCGCTACGAGGGGTGGGAGCCCACGGTCGCGCACACCGGCAGCAAGGCGATGAGCGCCGCGCGCAACGACCGCCCGGACGCGGTGGTGCTCGACGTGATGCTCCCCGACTTCGACGGCATGGAGGTGCTCCGCCGGATGCGCGGCCAGCACCCCGACGTACCCGTGCTGTTCCTGACCGCCCGCGACTCCGTCGAGGACCGGGTGGCCGGGCTCACCGCGGGCGGCGACGACTACGTCACCAAGCCGTTCTCGCTCGAGGAGGTCATCGCCCGGCTGCGCGCGCTGATGCGGCGCAGCAGCGCCGTGCAGGCGACCACGTCGTCGGTGCTCAAGGTCGGCGACCTCGAGCTCGACGAGGACAGCCACGAGGTGTACCGCGCCGGCGAGGAGGTCAGGCTGACCGCCACCGAGTTCGAGCTGCTCCGCTTCCTGATGCGCAACCCGCGGCGGGTGCTGTCGAAGCCGCAGATCCTCGACCGGGTCTGGAACTACGACTTCGGCGGCCAGGCCAACGTGGTCGAGCTGTACATCTCCTACCTGCGCAAGAAGGTCGACGCCGGACGGTCCCCCATGATCCACACCATGCGCGGTGCGGGGTACGTCCTCAAGCCGGCGGAGTAGCACACACGTGCGGTCCCTGCTCCCCTCCTCGCTCACCGGACGGCTCGTCGCCACGGTGGTGGCGCTCGTCGTCGTCACCACCGCACTGGTGGCCGTGCTCACCGCGGTCGTGATGAGCAACTCCCTGAACGGCCAGCTCGACACCCAGGTCGACCAGGCGCTCGACCGCGCCAGCGGCCGGTACGGCGAGTACGGCGCCCCGCCCGGCCCGCCACCCGGGGACATGGACGACGACGGCGACCACGGCGTGCACTTCGGTCGCGGCGACGCGGTCGGCACCCTCAACGCCCGGTTCGGCGCCTTCGGCGGCAACGGCGAGGTGATCACCGACAGCAACGAGCCGCGACCGCTCTCCACGACTGCGATGAACATGCTGGACGACGTCAGCGCCGACGGGGAGGTGCACGTCGTCGACCTGCCCGGCGTCGGCTCCTACCGGGTGAAGTCGATCAGCGCCGGCGACGGCTCGGTGAAGCTGGTGGCCGGCCAGTCCACGCACCAGGTCGACGAGGCGGTCAGCAACGTCGTCTTCGCCGAGGTACTCCTCGGGCTCGGCGCCGTCGGCGTCGCGGTCGTCGCCGGCCGCTTCCTGGTCCGCCGCCAGCTGCGGCCGCTCCGCGAGGTGGCCGCGACGGCCCACGAGGTGTCCACCCTGCCGCTCGCGAGCGGCGAGATCGGCACCACCGTCCGGGTCGCGGAGGGCCTCACCGACGAACGCACCGAGGTGGGCCAGGTCGGCTCCGCGCTGAACACGATGCTCGCGCACGTGGAGCACGCGCTCGACGCACGGCACCGCAGCGAGACCCAGATCCGCCAGTTCGTCGCGGACGCCTCGCACGAGCTGCGCACGCCGCTGACCACGATCCACGGCTACGCCCAGCTCAGCCGGCGCCAGGACTACGACGCCGAGCAGCTGTCCACGGCGATGGCCAAGGTCGATGCCGAGGCGACCCGGATGTCGTCGCTGGTCGAGGACATGCTGCTGCTGGCCCGGCTCGACTCGGGCCGGCCGCTCGCGCGCGACGAGGTCGACCTGACCCGGCTGGTGCTGGAGACCGTCGGCGACGCCCGGGTGGTCGGGCCCGACCACCACTGGACCCTCGACCTGCCCGACGAGCCGCTGGTGGTCGCCGGCGACGAGCAGCGGCTGCACCAGGTGGTCACGAACCTCACCAACAACGCCCGCCGGCACACTCCGCCCGGCACCACCGTTACCGTCGGCGCGCACCCCGAGGGCGACCAGGTGGTGCTGACGGTCACCGACGACGGCCCCGGGATGACCCCGGACCTGGTGCGCACGGCGTTCGAGCGGTTCACCCGCGGCGACTCCTCGCGCACCCGCGAGTCCGGCGGCGCCGGGCTCGGCCTCTCCCTCGTGCAAGCCATCTCCGCCGCCCACGCCGGCACGGTGTCCGTGCAGTCGCAGCCGGGCCGCACCCGCTTCGAGGTGCGGCTGCCCGGCTTCGCCACCGCCTGACTCCGATATTGGATAGGTATCAGTGACCTCTGGGTCACTGATACCTATCCAATATCGGGGCGATCGCCGGGCTCACAGGACGCCGACAGGCCGACCACACGGCTGACCCACGCAGCGGCACGACAGTTCCCGCATGTCCCTGCAGACCAGCACCCTGGCGCCCCGTTCCCCCGACCGGCCGGCCGGTCCCGACCCGCGCAGCGGCCCCACCCGGCGGGCGTGGCGCGGAGACCCCGACGACCCGGCGTGGGCGCGGCCCGCGCTGCTGGTGCTGCTGGTCGGCACCGGGGTGCTGTACCTGTGGGGTCTCGGCGCGTCCGGGTGGGCGAACTCCTTCTACGCCGCCGCGGCACAGGCCGGCTCCGAGTCCTGGAAGGCGTTGCTGTTCGGCGCCTCCGACGCCGCGAGCTCGATCACCGTCGACAAGACGCCGATGTCGCTGTGGTTCATGGCCCTGTCGGTGCGGCTGTTCGGGCTGTCGTCGTGGAGCATCCTGGTCCCGCAGGCGCTGATGGGCATCGCCTCGGTGGGCCTGCTCCACGCCACGGTGCGCCGTACGACGCGGTCGGCGGGCGCCGGGCTGCTCGCCGGCGCGGTTCTGGCCCTGACGCCGGTCGCGGTGCTGATGTTCCGGTTCGACAACCCGGACGCGCTCCTGGTGCTGCTGCTGATCGGCTCGGTGGCGGCCACGCTGCGCGCCGTCGAGTCCACCCGGGCCCGGGCCGAGGGACGCCCCGGGCACCCGGTGCGCTGGCTGGTGCTCGGCGGGGCGCTGGTCGGCTGCGCGTTCCTGACCAAGATGCTGCAGGCGTTCCTGGTGCTTCCGGCGGTGGCCGCGGTGTACCTGCTGGCCGCGCACACCCCGCTCGGCAAGCGGGTCCTGCACCTGCTCATCGCATTCGCGTCGGTGCTGGTGGCCGGCGGCTGGTGGGTCGCGCTGGTGGAGCTGTGGCCGGCGTCCTCGCGCCCGTACATCGGCGGCTCGCAGACCAACTCCGTCCTCGAGCTGACCCTCGGCTACAACGGCCTGGGCCGGCTCACCGGCGACGAGACCGGGTCGGTCGGCGGCAACGCCGGCCCGGGCGGTGGCTGGGGGCAGACCGGGATCCTGCGGCTGCTCGACAGCGAGATCGGCGGCCAGGTCGCCTGGCTGCTGCCCGCTGCGCTGGTGCTGCTGACTGCCGGGCTGTGGTTCACCCGCCGCGCCGCCCGCACCGACCTGGTGCGCGCCGGCCTGGTCGTGTGGGGGCTGTGGCTGGTGGTGACCGCATCCTGCTTCAGCTTCATGGCCGGCATCTTCCACGCGTACTACACCGTCGCCCTCGCCCCCGCGATCGGCGCCCTCATCGGGATCGGCGCCTGGCTGCTGTGGCAGCGACGCGCGTCGTACGCCGCCGCGCTCGTGCTGTCCGGCACGGTGTCGCTCACCGCCGCGTTCGGGTTCTTCCTGCTGGAGCGGACCCCCGACTACCTTCCCTGGCTGAAGTGGGTCGTCGCCGTGCTCGGTCTCGCGTCCGCGCTGCTGCTCGCCGGCGTACGGCATCTCCCTCGCGCGTTCGCCCTCGTCGCCGCGTCGACGGCGCTGGTGGTCAGCCTGGCCGCGCCGGCGGCGTACGCCGTCACCACCGCGGCCACCCCGCACACCGGCTCGATCCCGAGCGCCGGGCCGAGCAGCACGACCGGGCCGCGCGGGTTCGGCGGCCCGCCCCAGGGCACCACGCAGCGGGCGACCGGTGGACTGCTCGACGGCAGCACGTCCACCGCGGCGATGACCGCGCTGCTCCGGAAGGACGCCGACACCTACACGTGGGCCGCCGCCGCGGTCGGCTCGAACACCGCCGCCGGCTACCAGCTCGCCAGCCAGGAGCCGGTGATGGCGATCGGCGGGTTCAACGGCAGCGCCCCGAGCCCGACGCTCGCCCAGTTCCAGCGGTACGTCGCGGACGGCGAGATCCACTACTTCATCGCCGGCGGCGGCTTCGGCGGGATGAACCCGGGCGGCGGCACGTCTTCTGCGATCACGTCCTGGGTGGAGTCGACGTTCACCGCCACCAGCGTCGACGGTGTCACGGTCTACGACCTCTCGGGCGGTGTGCAGTGACCGCGAACCTGCCCGAGGCGGCCGAGCCGCTGTCCGACGTCGTCACGCCCGTGCTCGACGTGGTGGTCCCGGTGCACAACGAGGAGGTCGACCTGGCGGGCTGCGTGGACCGGCTGCACGCGCACCTGCGGGGGCTGCCGTACCCGTTCCGGATCACCGTCGCCGACAACGCCAGCACCGACGGTACGGCGCTGGTCGAGCACCGGCTCTCCCACGAGTACGACGAGGTGAGCGTGGTGTACCTGCCGCAGAAGGGCCGGGGCCGCGCGCTCAAGCACGTGTGGACGCGGTCGCCGGCGGCAGTGCTGGTGTACATGGACGTCGACCTGTCCACGGACCTGAACGCGCTTCTCCCCCTCGTCGCGCCGCTGCTCTCCGGCCACTCCGACCTGGCGATCGGCACCCGGCTCGGCCGCGGCTCGCGGACCCTGCGCGGCCCGAAGCGCGAGGTCATCTCGCGCGGCTACAACCTGCTGCTGCGAGGCATGTTGCGGGCCGGGTTCTCCGACGCGCAGTGCGGGTTCAAGGCGATCCGCGCCGACGTGGCCCGCGAGCTGCTGCCGATGGTCGAGGACACCAGCTGGTTCTTCGACACCGAGCTGCTGGTGCTCGCCGAACGCGCCGGGCTGCGCATCCACGAGGTGCCGGTGGACTGGGTCGACGACCCGGACTCCCGGGTGGACATCCTGCGCACCGCCCGCGACGACCTGCGCGGCATCGCCCGGCTCGGCTGGGCGCTGCTGCGCGGCCGGATGCCGCTGGGCGAGGTCACCGAGCGCCTCGGCCGGACCACGGCGGCCGGCGCCCGTGGCGCGGTCGGCACCCAGCTGGCGCTGTTCGCGGTGGTCGGCGTGGTCTCGACGCTCGCGTACGCCGTGCTGTACCTGCTGCTGCGCGGGTCGATGCCGCCGTTCTGGGCGAACGCCACCGCTCTCGTCCTGACGGCGGTCGCGAACACCGCGGCGAACCGCCGGCTGACCTTCGGCGTGCGCGGCCGACACAACGCCGTACGCCACCAGGTGCAGGGGCTCGTCGTCTTCGCCGTCGGCCTCGCCGTCACCACCGGGTCCCTCGCGCTGCTGCACGCCCTCGACCCCTCCCCCGGCCGCGTCACCGAGATGCTCGTGCTCACCCTCGCCAACCTGGCCGTCACCGTGATGCGCTTCGTCGCCCTCCGCCTCTGGGTCTTCGCCGCCTCCCGTTGACGCCGAGGCGCGCGCCTAGTTGCGGCCGGTTTCCCGCCGAAGCGCGCGTAGTTGTGTGGACGTCCAAGCAACTACGCGCGCCTCGGCGTCGTTTGGCCCGCAACTTCACGCGCCTCGGCGTTGGGGGGAGGGCCTAGGCTGCAGGACGTGGCCGAGCCCGATGCCAGGACGAGTCGACCCGCCATCGTGACGGTGGACGACGACCCGAGCGTGTCGCGGGCGGTGGCGCGCGACCTGCGGCGGCAGTACGGGCGCGACCACCGGATCGTGCGGGGCGAGAGCGGGGCGCAGACCCTGGAGGCGCTGCGGGAGCTCAAGCTGCGGGGCGAGCAGGTGGCGGTGATCCTCGCCGACTACCGGATGCCGCAGATGAACGGGATCGAGTTCCTCGAGAAGGCGATGGACATCTTCCCGTTCGCGCGGCGGGTGCTGCTCACGGCGTACGCCGACACCGACGCCGCGATCCAGGCGATCAACCTCGTCGACGTCGACCACTACCTGCTCAAGCCGTGGGACCCGCCGGAGGAGAAGCTCTACCCGGTCGTCGACGACCTGCTGCGGCTGTGGGAGGACAGCAACCACGTCCCGGTCCCGGAGACCAAGGTCGTCGGGCACCGGTGGTCGTCGCGGTCGTTCGAGGTGCGCGACTTCCTGGCCCGCAACCGGGTGCCCTACCGCTGGTACCTCTCCGACGAGCCCGAGGCCGAGCGGCTGCTCACCGCCGCGGAGGCCGGCGACGACTGCATCCCGCTGGTGATCACCCCCGGCGGCGAGGTGCTCCGCTCCCCCAGCGACGCCCAGCTCGCGGCCCGGGTGGGGCTGACCGTCAAGCCCGCCGAGGACTTCTACGACGTGGTGGTGGTCGGCGGCGGGCCGGCCGGGCTCGGCGCCGCCGTGTACGCCGCGTCCGAGGGCCTGCGCACCGTGCTCGTCGAGCGCACCGCGACCGGCGGCCAGGCCGGGCAGAGCTCGCGGATCGAGAACTACCTCGGCTTCCCCGACGGCATCTCCGGCAGCCAGCTCGCCGAGCGGGCCCGCCGGCAGGCGGTGAAGTTCGGGGCCGAGGTGATCAGCGCCCGCGACGTCTCCGCGGTCGAGAGCGACGGCGCCGCCCGGGTGGTCCGGTTCGTCGACGGCGGCAGCGTCTCCGGGCACACCACGATCCTGGCCACCGGCGTCGCCTACCGGCAGCTCGAGGCCCCGGGTGCCGAGGCGCTCACCGGCCGCGGCGTGTTCTACGGCGCGGCGTTGACCGAGGCGATGAGCTGCGCCGACCAGGACGTGTACGTCGTCGGCGGCGCCAACTCCGCGGGGCAGGCGGCGCTGCACTTCGCGGCCCGCAGCCGGCACGTCACGATGCTGGTCCGCGGGCCGTCGCTGGCCGCGTCGATGTCGTCGTACCTCGTCGAGCAGATCGAGGCCGCCCCGAACATCTCGGTGCGCACCGGCACCACCGTCGTCGAGGCGCACGGCACCGACCACCTCGAGGGCCTCACCCTGCTCGACGCGAGCACCGGCGAGAAGGAATCGGTGGACACCTCCTGGTTGTTCATCTTCATAGGTGCGGCACCGCGGACGGACTGGCTCGACGCGCAGGTGATGCGCGACGAGCGCGGCTTCGTCTACACGGGGCCGGACCTGCTGGTGGAGGGCAGACGGCCCCGCGGCTGGACGCTGGACCGCGACCCCTACCACCTGGAGACGAGTGTCCCGGGCGTGTTCGTCGCCGGCGACGTCCGCGCCGACTCGGTGAAGCGGGTGGCGTCGGCGGTCGGCGAGGGCGCGATGGCCGTGATGCTCGTGCACCGCTACCTGGAAAGGCTGTGACCCCGCGATGACCGACACGGCTCGCCTGCCGGAGTGCAACCCCGACCTGCTCCGGTCGCTGTTCCTGTTCGAGTCGCTGTCGGACGAGCGGCTCGACTACCTGTGCCGGCACGGCGAGGTGGTCCGCGTCGAGCCGGGCTGGCTGTACCGCGAGGGCGAGGACGCCACCTGCTTCTACGTGCTCCTCGACGGCCTCCTGGTGATGTCGCGCAACGTCGACGGCGACGAGGTCGAGGTGAACCGCACCTCCCAGCGCGGCGTGTACGTCGGCGCCTGGACCGCCTACCTCGGCGACCTGGTGCCGCAGGTCTACGACCAGTCCGTCCGGGTCACCGAGACCTCCGACTTCTTCCAGCTCGACGCGACGGTGCTCCGCGACGTGATGCGCGACTGGTTCCCGATGGCGCAGCACCTGCTCGCGGGACTGTTCCACGGGTTCACCAACCGGCAGCGCACGATCGCCCAGCGCGAGCGCCTGCTGGCCCTCGGCTCGCTGTCCGCCGGGCTCACCCACGAGCTCAACAACCCGGCCGCCGCGGCCGTCCGGGCCACCTCGACGCTGCAGCAGCGCGTGTCCAAGATGCGCGAGAAGCTCGCCGCGCTGGCCGCCGGCCACCTCGACGAGGCGGCGCTGCAGACCCTGATCAAGTTCCAGGACGAGGCCGCGCACCGGGTCGCCAACGCGCCCAAGCTCTCCGCGATCGAGTCCGCCGACCGCGAGGACGAGCTCGCCGAGTGGCTCGAGGACCACGAGGTCGCGCGCGGCTACGAGATCGCGCCGACGTTCGTGCAGGGCGGGATCGACCCCGACTGGCTCGAGCTGGTCGCCAACGCGGCGCCGGCCGACAGCCTCGCGGGCGCGATCCACTGGCTCTACTACACGATCGACACCGAGCTGCTGATGAAGGAGATCACCGACTCGACGAGCCGGATCTCCTCGCTGGTGGAGGCGGCGAAGCAGTACTCCCAGATGGACCGGTCGCCGTTCCAGACCGTCGACCTGCACGACCTGCTCGACAGCACCCTGGTGATGCTGGCCCGCAAGATCCCGCCCGGCGTCAAGGTCGTCAAGCACTACGACGAGTCGCTGCCACCCGTCCCGTCGTACGCCGCCGAGCTCAACCAGGTCTGGACGAACCTGATCGACAACGCGCTGCAGGCGATGGGCGACACCGGCACGCTGACGATCAGCACGCACGCCGACGACGAGTTCGCCACCGTCCTGATTGCGGACACCGGGCCGGGCATCCCCGACGACATCAAGGACCGGATCTTCGACCCGTTCTTCACCACCAAGCCGATCGGCCAGGGCACCGGCCTCGGCCTCGACATCGCCTGGCGGATCGTGGTGAACAAGCACCGCGGCTACCTCAAGGTGAAGTCCCAGCCGGGCGAGACGGTGTTCGTGGTACGGCTGCCGGTCGATGGCCCACAGATCGGGGAGACCACCTGACATGTCCGACGACGCCGACACCATCGACACCGAGGTCCCGCCCAGCGGCACCGGCTGCGCGGAGTGCGACGCGGTCGGCGGCTGGTGGGTGCACCTGCGCCGCTGCGCGACCTGCGGGCACGTCGGCTGCTGCGACAGCTCCCCGGCCCAGCACGCCACCGCCCACCACCGGGCGACGGGGCACCGCTACATCCAGAGCTTCGAGCCCGGCGAGGACTGGTTCTTCGACTACCGCACCGAGGACCTGCTGGAGGGCCCGGAGCTGGCGGCCCCGACCTCGCATCCGGCCGACCAGCCGACCCCCGGCCCGGCCGGACGGGTGCCCGCCGACTGGCGCCGGCAGGTGCACTAACCCTCCAGCGAGCGCCGGGTCAGCGGCGGGTTCAACGACTCCTCGACGCCGACCCGGAACAGCTCGGCGGGCCGGCCACGGCCGACCGAGCGCCGCTCGCCGGTGGGGTCGACGAAGCCGTCCGTGCGGGTCACCTTGCGGTGGAAGTTGCCCGGGTCGAGGCGGTGCCCCCAGACGATCTCGTAGACCTCGCGCAGGTCCCCGATCGTGAACTCCGTGTCGACGAACGCGGTCGCGAGGTTGGTGTACTCGAGCTTCGCGCGGGCCCGCTCCACCCCGTCGGCGAGGATCCGCCGGTGGTCGAACGCCAGCCGGCCCTTGTGCAGCAGCCACGCGGCCGGCTTCCACGCCGCGGCCGCCGCGTCCGAGCCCGCCCGAGGGTCGGTGGGGCCGGGCAGCACCGCCAGCCAGGCGACGCTGACCGTACGTCGGCGCGGGTCGCGCCCCGGGGCGCCGTACGTCGCGAGCTGCTCGAGCCGCACCGCCCCGGTGTCGAGACCGGTCTCCTCGCCCAGCTCCCGGCGTGCCGCGTCGGGCAGGTCCTCGTCGACCTCGACGAAGCCGCCTGGCAAGGCCCACCGGCCCTGGTACGGCGGGTTGCCGCGTCGCACGACCAGCGCGCAGAGCTCGCTGTCGCGCAGGGTCAGCACGACGACGTCGACGGTGACGTCGATGATCGGGTGCTCGCTCGTGTACGGCACCCGACGAGGATATTTCGTCGCCGTGACAAGCCGACCGCGGCCGGTGCCGGCCGGGCCGATCACCGTCAGCCGGCCGGCAGCACCCCCGGCAGTGCGGCGGCGAGCAGGGTGAGCAGCTCCTCGCGGGAGACGTCGTGCGGGTCGCGCACCCAGGAGATCACCACCTCCTCGCACATCGAGCTCCAGCCGCGCACCATCAGCCGCACGACGGGCGTGTCCGGCAGGCTCAGCGCGTCGAGCACCCGGTCGGACTCCGCCTCCTCGAAGATCCGGTCGGTCAGCGCGGCCCGGGCCTCCTCGTAGATCTCGCGCAGGTCCTCGTTGCCGCCGGCGGCGCCGCGGACCAGCGAGGTGTAGCCCTCGAAGTTCTCCTCGACGTAGCTGACGTAGGCGTCCAGCGACCGGGCCAGCCGCTCGAGCGGCTCGCCGTGCTGCACGGGCGCGGTGACCCGGATCAGGTCGTCGGCGGCCTTGCGGACCACCGCCCGCCGGAAGTCCTTGAGGTTCGCGAAGTAGTGGTACAGCAGCCCCCGGGAGACGCCGGCCTCCTCGGCCAGCATCTCGATGGTCAGGTCGTCCAGGGACCGCGTCGACAGCAGCCGGACGCCGAGCTCGAGGAGCTGCTCGCGACGCCCGTCCGGGGTCATCCGGACCCGGCCGGAAACCGTCTGGCTCATGGCAGCGATGCTACTGAACTTTGTTCAGCAGCGCTATTGACGTTCGTTCAATACCGTCGGTACGTTGGATGACCATGAGCAGGCAGCGATCCCGGGACCTCCCCGCACACGTGCACACCTTCGTCGTCGGCGCCGGCTTCGGCGGCCTCGGCCTGGCGATCAAGCTCGACGAGGCGGGCGAGCGGGACTTCCTGGTGGCCGAGCGCGGCAGCGACGTCGGCGGCACCTGGCGCGACAACACCGACCCCGGCGCCGCCTGCGACGTGCCCTCGCAGCTGTACTCGTTCTCGTTCGCGCCCAACAAGGACTGGTCGCGGTCGTTCTCGCCGCAGCCGGAGATCCAGCGCTACCTGCAGCGGGTCGCCGAGGAGTCCGGAGTGCTCGACCGGTTCCGCTTCGGCACCGAGGTCGAGGAGATGCGCTGGGACGAGCACGACCAGGTCTGGCGGATCCGTACGTCGCGCGGCGAGCTGACCTCCGACGTCGTCGTCTCGGCCGCCGGCGCGCTCTCCGACCCGAAGCTGCCCGACATCGACGGCATCGACTCGTTCGCGGGCGAGACCTTCCACTCGGCCCGCTGGCCAGCCGACAGCGACCTCACCGGCAAGCGCGTCGCGGTCATCGGCACCGGCGCCTCGTCGATCCAGATCGTGCCCGCCATCGCCGACCGGGTCGCGCACCTCGACGTCTACCAGCGCACCGCGCCGTGGGTGACGCCGCGCCGCGACCGGGCCTACTCGACGCTCGAGCGGCTGGCGCTACGCCACGTGCCCGGCCTGCAGCGGGCCTACCGCACCGGCATCTACTGGGGCCGCGAGGCGCTGGTGCCCGGGTTCGTCGGCCCCCGGGCGTTCTCCTACCCCGCCCAGCGGATGGCCCGGGAGCACATCCGCAAGCAGGTGGACGACCCGGAGCTGCGCGAGAAGGTCACCCCGGACTACCGGATCGGCTGCAAGCGGATCCTGATCTCCAACGACTACTACCCCACGCTCGGGCGGGACCACGTCGACCTGGTCACCGACCCGATCACGAAGGTCACCCCGTCGGCGATCGTCACCGCCGACGGCACCGAGCGCGAGGTCGACGTGCTGGTGGTGGCCACCGGGTTCCACACGACCGACCTGCCGATCGCCGAGCGGGTGCACGGGCGCGGCGGGGTCAGCCTGGCCGAGCACTTCGGCGAGGTCGGCATGCAGGCCTACAAGGGCTCGACCGTGCACGGCTTCCCGAACCTGTTCTTCATCGTCGGTCCCAACACCGGCCTCGGGCACAGCAGCATGGTGTTCATGATCGAGTCGCAGATCGCCTACACCGTCGACGCGCACCGGCGGATGCGCGAGTCCGGCGTGGCCGCGGTCGAGCCGACTGCCGAGGCGCAGCGGGCCTGGAACGACGACCTGCAGCGACGGATGCGGCAGACCGTCTGGAGCGCCGGCGGCTGTGCGAGCTGGTACCTCGACGAGCACGGCCGTAACGTCACCCTCTGGCCGCGCACCACGTTCGCGTTCCGCAGGCTGACCGCGCAGTTCGACCCCGCGGCGTACGTCGCGGCGCACGCCGACGACGAGCAGGAGGTGCCGGCATGAAGACCCTCGACGGCAAGGTGGTCGTGATCACGGGTGCCGGCTCCGGCATCGGCCGCGCGCTGGCGCTGCGCTGCGCCGACCTGGGCGCCGTGCTGGCGCTCTCCGACTGGGACGAGGTCGGCCTTGTCGAGACCGCGCAGCAGGTGCAGACCCGCACCCACCGCGAGGTGCGCACCGACAAGGTCGACGTGCGCGACCGGCAGTCGGTGCACGACTACGCCGACTCGGTGCGCGCCGAGCTCGGCCGGGTCAACGTGGTGGTGAACAACGCCGGCGTGGCGTTCCACGGCGACTTCGAGGAGACGCCGTACGAGGAGTTCGAGCGGGTCGTCGACGTCGACTTCTGGGGCGTGGTGCACGGCAGCAAGGCGTTCCTGCCGCACCTGGTCGAGTCCGGCGACGGGCACCTGGTGAACATCTCCAGCCTGTTCGGGCTGATGGCGGTGCCGGGACAGACGGCGTACAACGCGGCGAAGTTCGCGGTGCGCGGCTTCACCGAGGCGCTCCGCCAGGAGATGCTCGTCGCCCGGCACCCGGTGCAGGTCACCTGCGTGCACCCCGGCGGCATCAAGACCGGCATCGCCCGCAACGCGCGCACCACGTCGTCGCACGACCAGGCGGAGTTCGCGAAGCACTTCGACACCCGGCTGGCCCGGCTCACCCCGGAGCGGGCCGCCGAGATCATCGTCGACGGCGTGCTGGCCAACAAGCCGCGGGTGCTGGTCGGCGGCGACGCCAAGCTCCTCGACGCGGTGGTGCGGGTGCTCGGGTCGCGCTACCAGCGCCTAGTCGCGGCCTCCACCAAGCGGATCGGCCCGCGCTAGGGCGGCCGCTCGCAGCAGCGCTCCGGCGGCCGCGCGCCCGAACGCGTTCGGGCGCCGGTCGGCCGGTCCGCGGCCGGTGTCCCACCAGCCCAGCGGGACGCCGACCTGGTACCACTCCTGGACCACCAGCGACGCG
>JABFXA010000124.1 GCA_013361955.1 Nocardioidaceae bacterium | reverse complement strand
AAATTCCTGGTCGTACTTCCTCGGTGCTGACACGATCGCAGTCTCCTTGCTGCATCAGCACCCTCCGGGGATTTCAGGACGGTTCAGGTTGAATCCGCCGCCCGCTCGCACCTCAACCAACGGTGACCCGGTAGCCGGACGCAACCCGCATGCCACCCCTCCCGTTGCTGCGCCTTTGAACGCAACCCCGCGCCGAGGTGACCTTGGTTTCGAGGCTCGCAGCAGCCCGCTCGCACCTCAACCAACGCCTCATCCGCCGCCTTTCGAACGCGACCATCCACGGACCGGGGAGACTGGTGGGGTGGATGGGCGCTCGGGACTGCACCTGCTTCGCACGGACGACCGGGGCGACGTCGTGGGTGCCTTCACCGACGCGTTCGGCGAGCGGGTCGGGCTGCGGGGACTGCTCGGCGACCTGAACCGGGACGCGGACGTGGTGCGGGTGCCGGCGCGCGCGGCGACGTGGGGGTTCCGGTGGGACGAGGACGACCAGCGCTCCGAACAGTGGTGGCCGCAGGGCATCACCACGTCGGCGGACGCCGGCGACCCGGAGGACTTCGAGGGGCGCACGGTGCTGGTCACCAGCGCGTACGCCAAGCCGGTCAAGGGCGTTGCGCAGGGCTCCCGGCTGACGTTCGTCGACCTCACCGACCAGGACCGGGTGCGCTACCGGCACGTCCTCCTCGTCGAGCCGTACATCGACGGGGCCGGCGCGGTCGCCGTACGGCCGGTGCTGCTGCACGCGGGCGGGATCGTCTGGCACGGCGACCACGTGCACGTGGCGGGGACGGCGCGGGGGTTCAGCTCGTTCCGGCTCGACGACGTGGTCGCGGTACGCCGCTCGCACCACCGGGTGTTCGGCTACCGGTACGTGCTCCCGGTCCGCTTCACGTACGACGCGCACGCCGGCGCCGGGCGGGAGCGACTGAGGTACTCGTTCGCGTCGGTCGACCGCAGCACCACGCCGCACGCGCTGGTGGCCGGTGAGTACGGCCGCGGGACGGCGACCACCCGGCTGGTGCGCTACGACATCGACCCGGCCACGTCGCTGCTGCATGCGGACCACGACGGCCGGTCGCACCCGCGGCTTCTGGACCAGGGCATCCGCGGCATGCAGGGTGCGACGGTCGTGCGCGGCACCTGGTACGTGACCACCAGCCGCGGCCGGTTCCGCACCGGGAGCGTCTGGGTGGGCCGGCCGGGTCACCTGACCGAGCACGCCCACACGCTGCCGGTCGGCCCGGAGGACATCGCGTACTGGCCGTCGCGCGACGAGCTGTGGTCGCTGTCGGAGTACCCGGGCGCCCGGTACGTGTTCGCGATGCCCCGCGGCCGGTTCGGCTAGCTCGGCAGCCGCTGCTCGGGGATCCGCGCCCGCTGGGCGACGAGGTGCACCGTCACGTAGTGACCGTGCTGGCTGGCCCGGCTCGCCGCCTCGAACTCCACGAAGTCGTCGGCGACGCTCACCGAGTGCGCCTCCCAGAACGGATAGCGGACCTGGTCGGACCAGATCCGCTCGAGCCGTTCGGCGACGTCGCGCTCGGTGTAGAAGGGCCGGAACTGACACAGCGCGATCACCAGCTGGTCCACGTCGTCGGTGTGCTCGACCGCGACCTCCTCGAAGAGGCCGCTGTCCATCAGGAGCTCGCGGAGCTGGGCCTCGAGGGCCGCGAGGTCCGCGGCGCTCCCCGGTGCGGCGTTCACCTGGATTCCGGTGCGCATGCGGTGGAACGTCAGCAAGTCCATGACAGATGGTGGCCCGGCGCGGGGGCCGGTTCGCGGGTGCGAACGGTAAAGCCGCGGCGGCCGGCGGGACGAAACCGGGCAGAAAGTGCGTCCTGTCGGTAAAATCTCGGTCGAAACGCTCAAGTGCACCGGGCTGGCTGCCGATGTGTGCAGGTTTCGCTACCCGACCGGCGCGAGCCCCGAGCGCTTGCCCTGGAACGCGAAGAACAGCAGGTCGGTCATCTCGAACGTCGACGCGTCGGGCCCGAACGTCGGGGTGAACGACGGGTCGCGCACGATCGAGAACCGGCTGCCCTCCATGGTCCGGTGGAACGTCTCGGCGACGATCCGCGCCCCGACGCCCTTGAGCCGGCCGCGGTTGTGCTCGGCCTCGCGCAGCACGTAGAACCACAGCGGCGTCCGGGTCGCGAGCCGGTCCTTCTCCGCGGACGTGAGCCCGTCGAGCTTCGCGCCGTTGCGGCCCTCGAGGATCTGCGCGCGGGTCAGCGGCGTGACGTTGACGCCGCGGCTGGCCAGCCGGGTGACCATCTGCTGGCCGCTGGCCAGCGACACCATCGCGCCGCGGGTCAGGTTGCGGAAAGCCAGGTTGCGCCGGAGGTCGGTCTCCGGGATCGAGGCGGCGCCGCCGAACGTGCTCGGGGGCAGCACCGACAGCGGCACGGTGAGCCGGGTGTCGATGCGCCGGGCGTGGTTCACCCCACCCGGGCCGGTCAGTCCGGTGCGCGGCTTGGTGGCGTTCGGGAAGTCGTACATCCGCCGCCAGTCGGCCAGCCAGCTGCTGATCAGCCGGCGGGACCCGCCGAGGTTCCCGCCCAGCGCGGAGAACTGGAACATGTACGACAGCTCACCCGCCTCGTCGGGGAAGACGGCGTTCCAGTTGTACGCCTGCCGCACCATGCTGTGCCCGAGCCGGAACGCCGCGACCGAGAACTCGATCGGCATGGTCGGCACCGCGGTCGGCGGGGCGTCCGGCTCGACGAGCTTGCGGCCCTGGCTCCACACCCGGTCGAGCACCGCGGGCTGCACGATGCGCGGCAGGTAGTCGTGGCGGATCAGCCACTGGTAGTGCAGCGTCACCTGCTTGCGCGCCTGCGTGAACCGCTGGGACGGCGTGAGCGTCGTCGAGGTCTTGTCGACCACCCGGTTGTGGAACCGGATCATCGCCACGTGGGTCTGCGCGACGATGAGGTTCTCGTCGTTGCGCGGGTCGGGGATCACCGCGGTGCGCTTGGCCTTCTCCGTCGGGCCGGTGCCGGCCCGCGGCAGGTCGTGGCCGGCCTTGGCGCCGAACCCGTCGTCGATGGTGCTGCCGACCTTCAGGTGCAGGCCGTCGGCCGCGTAGAACTTCGCCGAGCGCGCGCTGCCCGGACCGGCGCCGTAGAGCGAGTCCAGGTCGAGCCGCGGGGAACGCCCCTGCAGCAGGTCGGTCGGCGACACCTCGGTGCCGAGCATCACCTTGGTGCGGTCCATGGTCAGGTCGTGGTCGATGAACTGGCCGAGGTAGGTGTAGCCGGCGGGTACGTCGCCCAGCCCGCCACCGCCGACCGTCATGGCGCGGGCGAGCTTCTTCAGGATCGTCGCGTTCAGCGGGGTGCCCTTCGGGCCGACCCGCGAGAACCGGAACGGCGGCGCGGCACCGGCGGCGAGCGCCCGGGCGGCCGCGACCCGTGGGGTCTCCGACTCGTTCACCGGGTCGGCGGCGGCCCCGTCGCGCCCCCCGACCTGCGTGGTCAGCACGCCCTCGCCCTCGACGAAGAACGTCTCCGACCCGTGCAGCATCTCCTCGTCCGCCATCATCGTCTCCCTCTCCCAGGTGCCCTCGGGAGTCACAGTGGCACCAGCCGTGACCGACGCGCCAGAGCCGACCTGTTAGCGGCCGCGCAGCCCTTCGTTCCAGAGCTCCTGCGTCTGGCTGAGCCAGAAGACCGCGAACAGCGTGATCAGCGTGCTCTCGACCCACAGCAGCCAGTGCTGCCAGTCGACGACCAGTGCCACCAGCCCCATGCCCACCGCGGACCCGACCATCAGCACGGCGATCACCGCATAGCGGTTCACGAACGTACGTCGACCGGGCGACGCCCTCGCCGACCGCAACGCCCGCGCGTTGAGCACCACGACACCGACGATGCACGCGAACACGCCGACCGCCGCGACGTAGTGCGCACCCTCGACGAAGCTGTCGCGACCCACGACGAACCAGGCCGCACCTGCGAGCAACGTCGCGGCCGCGACCGAGGTGCCGATCACGTGCGCACGCGAGGCGCGCGGCCCCGCGGACGAGCGGAGCAGCACGCCGACCACGACGGCGAGCCCGACCGCACCCGTCACCAGCAGCGCGGTGACGTTGTTGGCCACGTCGGCCGGGGTGTCCCGCAGCAGCACCGGCACCGACCGGCAGGAGCCCTCCTGGGGCACCGGCACGAACGCCACCACCGGCAGCAGCATGCCGCCGAGGTTGAGCAGGATGTCCTCCCACTCGGTGTTGCCCTTGAGCACCACCATGCAGATGCCGATCGCGGTGAGCGCGCCGACGAAGACCGCCTGCACGGGTGTGAAGTAGTAGGCGCTGAGGGAGTCCTGGAAGCAGCTCCGCCCGGTGTGCCACCACTCCACGCCGACGGCCACGAACAGCAGCAGCACGAGGTGCACCATCGCCAGGCGGAGGTAGCGGTAGGTCTTGAGGATCGGGCTGCCGCCGGTGGGGGCGGTCTGCGTGGCGCTCATCCGGCCGCCTCCCGGACCCGGCGGACCAGGTCGACCACGTCGACGGGAGAAGTGGTGTCGACCTCGACCACCGGCCAGCCGCCGGCGAGCGGGCGGAGCGCGCCCTCGGGCCACAGCTCCTCGTCGGGGCGCTGCTCGTCGAAGTGACCCACGCCCTTCTCCCTGGCTCGCGCGCGGTAGCGCACCCGCATCGTCGTGACGTCGGCCCGGCAGAACACCTCGACCACACCTCCGAGACTCCTCAGCTGGTCGACCGCCCCGATGCGGTCGACCCACACACTGTCCAGCACCGCACCCCCGGTTTCGCGCGCCACGGCGAGCAGCGCCGCCACCGAGGCCCGGCCGAGCCGCCGCGAGGCCTCGACGTCGGGCGCCCCGAGCGCGTCGACGAGCGCCTGCTTGACGGTGTCCTTGACCAGCAACGGCAGCCCGAGCTCGGCGGCGAGCGGGTGCGACAGGGTGCTCTTGCCGGATGCGGGCGGCCCGGTCAGCACGACGTACACATCGGGCATCGTCGCGGATTGTCGGTGCCCGGGACCACACTCGGACCATGCCGGAGGACCCGTTCGACGAGATCGCTGCCGACTACCTCGACCGCGACGAGGTGGTGATGGGGCGGATGATCCGTTCGCGCGGGCTCAAGGTGCGCGGGAAGTTCATCTGCTTCCGCCGGCCGGCGTCGCTGGCGGTCAAGCTGCCGGTCGAGCGGGTCGACGAGCTGGTCGGGGGCGGGCTGGTGCGGTTCGACCGCGGCGACGGCCGGCCGATGCGCGAGTGGGTCGAGTCGCCGGACACCGACGTCGACGCCTGGCCGGGGCTGCTGGAGGAGGCGTACGCGTTCCGGCTCGCGCACGATGCCTAGAGCCCCCTAGAGCACCGTGACCTCGGTGCCGTCGAGCACGAGCTCCCCGGCCGCGTCGGAGGCGCGGAGGTCGACGGTCGCGACGATCCGCCAGTCGTGGTCGCCGGCCGGGTCGTCGAGGATCTGCTGCACCCGCCAGGTGCCGGGCTCCTTGTCGACGACGAGCAGGTGCGGCCCGCGGGCGTCCGGGCCGGTGCCGAGGTCGTCGTGCACGGCGAAGTACTGCTCCCCCGCAGCCCGCCATGCGTCCTCGGACACGGAGCCGCCGGTGGCCGCGTCGAGCTCGGCGAGCTCGGCCCACCGCCGGCGCGCGAACAGCTCGACCCGCCGGAACAACGCGTTGCGCACCAGCACCGTGAACGCCCGCTCGTTGGCGGTGATGCGCTCCGGCTCGGGTGGCGCGACGGCCTGCTCGGGAGGACGGTTCGGGTCGGTCAGCCGCTCCCACTCGTCGAGCAGGCTGGAGTCGGTCTGCCGCACCAGCGCGCCGAGCCACTCGACGAGGTCGTCCAGGTCGGGGGTGCGCACGTTCTCCGGGACGGTCTGCCGCAGCGCGCGGTAGGCGTCGCCGAGGTAGCGCAGCACCAGTCCCTCGGAACGGGCCAGGCCGTAGAACGCGACGTACTCCGCGAACGTCATCGCCCGCTCGTACATGTCGCGGACCACCGACTTCGGCGACAGCGCGTCCTCGGCGACCCAGGGATGGCTGCGGCGGTACACCTCGTAGGTGTGCTCGAGCAGCTCCTCCAGCGGCTTGGGCCAGCTGACGTCCTCGAGCAGCTCCATGCGCTCGTCGTACTCGATGCCGTCGGCCTTCATCTCCGCGACGGCCTCGCCCCGCGCCTTGAACTCCTGCGCCCACAGCACCGGTCGCGGGTCCTCCAGGGTGGCCTCGACGACGGACACAACGTCGAGCGTGTACGTCGGCGCCTCGGGGTCGAGCACGTCGAAGGTCGCGAGCGCGTACGTCGACAGCGGCTGGTTGAGCGCGAACCCGAGGTGCAGGTCCTCGACCAGCCGCACGCTCCGACCGTCGTCGCCCACCGGGTCGACGCGCTCGACGACGCCGGCCGCGAGCAGCGAGCGGTACTGCGCGACGGCCCGGCGCACCAGGCGCACCTGCTGGCGCGGCTCCTCGTGGTTGTCGCGCAGCAGCCGGCGCATCGCCTCGAACGGGTTGCCCTCGCGCGCGATGACGTTGAGCAGCATCGCGTGGCTGACCCGCATCCGCGACTGCAGTGCCTCGGGCTCGGCGTCGACCAGCCGCCGGAAGGTGTCCTCGGTCCAGGTGACCGCGCCCTCGGGCGGCTTCTTGCGCTGCACCTTGCGCTGCTTCTTCGGGTCGTCGCCGGCCTTCAGCAGAGCCTTGTGGTTCTCCACCACGTGCTCGGGCGCCTGCACGACGACGGTGCCGGCGGTGTCGTAGCCGGCCCGCCCGGCGCGGCCCGCGATCTGGTGGAACTCGCGGGCCTTGAGGATCCGCTGCCGGCGCCCGTCGTACTTCGAGAGCCCGGTGAACAGCACAGTGCGGATCGGCACGTTGATGCCCACGCCGAGGGTGTCGGTGCCGCAGATCACCTTGAGCAGGCCGGCCTGGGCGAGCTGCTCGACGAGGCGGCGGTACTTCGGCAGCATCCCGGCGTGGTGCACGCCGATGCCGTGCTTCACCAGCCGGGACAGCGTCTTCCCGAAGCCGGGGCTGAACCGGAACCCGCCGATCAGCTCGGCGATCCGGTCCTTCTCCTCGCGGGTGCACACGTTGATGCTGGTGAGCGCCTGGGCGCGTTCGAGGGCGGCGGCCTGGGTGAAGTGCACGACGTACACCGGCGACTGGTGGGTCTGCAGCAGCTGCTCGATGGTCTCGTGCAGCGGGGTGAGCGCCCACTCGAAGGTGAGCGGCACCGGTCGCACGGCACTGGTGACGACCGCGGTCTCCCGACCGGTACGTCGGGTCAGGTCGTCGACGAACCGGGAGACGTCACCGAGCGTCGCGGACATCAGCACGAACTGCGCCTGCGGCAGCTCGAGCAGCGGCACCTGCCAGGCCCAGCCGCGGTCCGGCTCGGAGTAGAAGTGGAACTCGTCCATGACCACCTGGCCGATCTCCGCGAGGTGGCCCTCGCGGAGCGCGATGTTGGCGAGCACCTCGGCGGTGCAGCAGACCAGCGGCGCGAAGGCGTTGACCGCGGCGTCTCCGGTGAGCATCCCGACGTTCGAAGCGCCGAAGACCTCGACGAGGTCGAAGAACTTCTCCGACACCAGCGCCTTGATCGGGGCGGTGTAGAAGGTCCGGCGGCCCTGCGCGAGGGCGCTGAGGTGGGCGCCGATCGCGACCAGGCTCTTGCCGGTGCCGGTGGGGGTGCTGAGGATGACGTTCGACCCGGTGACGACCTCGAGGAGGGCCTCCTCCTGCGCCGGATAGAGGGTCAGCCCGCGCTCGCCGGCCCAGGTCTCGAAGACCTCGTAGACGGTGTCCGGGTCCCGGGCGTCGGGGTCGGCGGGCAACCGGTCGAGAAGTGACATGGCCGCCCCATCGTCCACGATGGGGCGGCCTGCGGCGAAACCGCGGTCAGCTGTCAGTCGTCGGACCCGTGTCCACCGTGGCGACCGCCGTGGTCGTCACCCGCGGCGTCGTCGGCGCCGTGGCCACCGCTGACACCGCCGTGGTCGTCACCGGCCGCGTCGTCGGCACCGTGGCCACCACGGGTGCCACCGTGGTCGTCACCGGGCTCGACGTGGTTGCCGTGGTCGTCGCCCGGCTCGGCCTCGCGGCCCCGGTCGTCGCCCGGCTCGGTGTGCCGGCCGTGGTCGTCGCCCGGCTCGGTGTGCCGGCCGTGGTCGTCGCCCGGCTCGGTGTGCCGGCCGTGGTCGTCGCCGGGCTCGGCCTCGCGGTGCCGGTCGCGGTTGCGGTTCTGGTGCCGGCCGTGGTCGTCTCCGGGCTCGGTGTGCCGGCCGTGGTCGTCCGCCGTGGGGGTGGCGGAGGCGGACGTCGCCGCGGCGGGCTTCGCCGGCGAGTGCACGGCCAGCGAACCGGAACCGTCGATAGACGCGTTGGCGTACGCGAAGGCGGTGGAACCGCCCGCGACCAGAACGGCGGAGGCGGCGGCCAGGAATGCGGCTCGTCTCATGTCGGGG
>JABFXA010000140.1 GCA_013361955.1 Nocardioidaceae bacterium | reverse complement strand
GTGCTGGTGGCCGGGGTGCTGGTGCTGCGGCGCGCGCCGTTCCCGGTCGTGGTGGTCGCGGCCGCGACCACGGCGGCCGTGCTGCGGCTGCTGGGCGTGCCCTAGCCGGCGGGGCTCGGCAGCGGGTCGCGGAGCACCGGGCAGGACATGCACCGGGGGCCGCCGCGGCCGGAGCCGAGCTCCGAGCCGGCGATCGCGACGACCTCGATGCCGGCCTCCTCGAGGCGGGTGTTGGTCTCGATGTTGCGCTCGTAGGCGACCGCGACCCGCGGCGAGAGGGCCAGCGTGTTGTTGCCGTCGTCCCACTGCTCGCGCTCGGCGGTGACCGGGTCGAGGCCGGTGTCGATCTGGTGCAGGGTGTCGATGCTCATCGCCTTGGCCGCCGCGACCAGGAACGGCTGCGCCTCGGCGACCTCGAGCACCAGGTCGGCGTCGGCGTCGCCGTTGCGGTCCTTGACGGTCACCGCGATGGCGGTCAGCGAGTCGGCGACGTTCGGGTACATCACGATCTTGTCGACGTCGACCATCGTGCACACGGTGTCGAGGTGCATGGTGGCCCGCTCCTGGGTGATCGGGACGGCGAGCACCGTGTCGGCCAGGCCCGCCCCGAACAGCTGCCGGGCCAGCCGCTCGGCGCCGGCCGGGGTGGTGCGCTCCCCGACCCCGACCGCGACCACGCCGGGCGCGAGCAGCAGCACGTCGCCGCCCTCCACGTGCTCGCGCTGCCAGCCGTGGATGGCCGGGGTGCCGACGAAGCGCGGGTGCCGGGAGTAGATCAGCTCGGTGAGCTGGGTCTCCCGCTCGCGCGCCGGCATCGCCAGGGACGTGATCGCGACCCGGTCGCGGACCCAGACGCTGGAGTCGCGGGTGAACAGCAGGTTGGGCAGCGGGTCGATCAGG
This sequence comes from Nocardioidaceae bacterium, assembly GCA_013361955.1. GTDB lineage: Bacteria > Actinomycetota > Actinomycetes > Propionibacteriales > Nocardioidaceae > Nocardioides_B. The sequence continues at coordinate 7,652 of JABFXA010000140.1, read as the reverse complement.
AAGTCGTCGTGGTGCAGCAGGCTGGTCACCAGCCCGTGCCCGCCGCGCACCTCGTCGTTGCGCACCCCGGCGGTCAGGAACGCGCAGAGCTCCTCGGGGGACTGCTCGCGCAGCGCCGAGGTGAGGTACGCGCGGAGGGTGTCGCCGAGGTGCAGGCTGGCCATCGCGCCGGCGATCGCGGCCTCGCGGGCGTCGGCGCTGGCCAGCGTCTCGGTGAGCAGGTCGGTGAGGTAGAGCACCTCGACGTCGCGGTCGCGCAGCGCCTGCGCGAACGCGTCGTGCTCGTCCTGCGCGCGGCTCACCCACGGGATGCCGTCGAACAGCAGCTTGTCGTTGTTGCGGGGCGTCAGCCGCTTGAGCTCGGGTCCGGGGCGGTGCAGCAGCACCGTTCGCAGCCGGCCGACCTCGCTGTCGGCGCCGTGGGTCGCAGTCATACGGCGAAGCGTAGTCAGCCGGCGACCAGCTGCACGACGGTGACGACCGCCAGCAGCAGGCACACGGCGGCGCCGATGTAGTGCAGCAGCGAGAGCCGCATGCAGCGCAGCAGCACCCGGCCGGCGATCACGGCCAGCCCGGACACCACGAGCAGCGCCGACCAGGCGCCCAGGAAGACGTCGACGTGGTCGCGGAACCGGGCCACCAGACTGATCGTGAGCAGCTGGGACAGGTCGCCCCACTCCGCGGCGAACAGCACCAGGAAGGACGCCACGGCGGCCCCGACGAAGGACCGCTCCTCCGTCGACCGGGCGGCATACTCCTCCTCCTGCTCCTTCTCCTCTGCGTCGGCGCCGGGCGCGCTGCGGAACAGCACCACCGCGCCGGCCAGGAAGATCACCGCCGCGACCGCCTCGACGATCCGGTGGTCGAGCAGGGTGACCAGCGCGCCGGCGGTGACCGCGACGACGGTCTGCACCCCGAAGGCCAGGCCGACGCCGATCCAGACCGCCAGCGGCTTGTAGCGCGTGGACAGCACGAGCGCGGCGATGAAGGTCTTGTCGGGCAGCTCGACGATGAAGATCGCGCCGAACGTGATGGCGATGACCGCGAGATCCAGTGACATGTCCTAGTCCGTCGACGCGCGGAACCGGCGACTGGCCGCGACGGCGTCGGCCAGCACCTCCTTGACGGGCCGGCCGGTGCGCTCCGCGGCCCGCGCGACGTCGTCGTACTCGGGCTGCACGTTGACCACGACGCCGTTGTGCAAGGCAAGTTTCACACGGACGTCCTGGCCGCCGACCCGCACGGTGCGCATCTCGCGGTCCAGCGCGGTCTTGCCGAGCGGGATCTCGCGCAGCCCGATGGTGGAGGTCTGCCGGAAGACCTCGGCTCGTACGGCGGCGGCCCGGTCGGCGGCGACCAGGGCGGACAGGGTGTGCGCGGGGCGGCCCTTCTTCATCACGATCGGCGTGAGCCAGGCGTCGGAGGCGCCGGCGTCGAGGAGGGCGGCGAGGACGTTCGGCCACAGCCGCGGGTCGAGGTCGTCGACGTTGCTCTCCAGCAGCAGCGGTGCGGTGGTGCCGTGCGCGCCGGTGGTCTCGCCGACGAGCAGCCGCAGCACATTGGCGTGGGTGTCCGGGTCGCGGCCGCCGGCGCCGACGCCGACGTCGCGGACGGTCATCGCCGGCTGCGCCCCGAACGCCGTCGCGTGGGTGGTGAGCAGCGCCGCGCCGGTGGGCGTGCACAGCTCGGAGGCGCCGGGACCGGCGTACGTCGGGACGCCGCGCAGCAGCTCCACGACCGCGGGGGGCGGCACCGGCATGGTGCCGTGCGCACCGCTGACGCTGCCCGAGCCGACCGCGACCGGGGACACCACGAGCGCGTCGAGCCCGAGGTGCACCAGGCCGGCGCAGACCCCGACCACGTCGGCGATCGCGTCGAGCGCGCCCACCTCGTGGAAGTGCACGTCGTCGGGCGACGTGCCGTGCACGGCGGCCTCGGCGGTCGCGAGGCGCTCGAAGGTCGCGTGCGCCCGGTGCCGGACGCCCTCGAGGAGGTCGGCGGCGGCGAGCAACCCGGCGACGTCGGGCCAGGTGCGGTGGGTGCTGCTGTCCGCGACCTCGACGTGCAGCCGGGTGGCGGCGAAGCCGTGCCGGGTCACCGGCTCGGGCCGCAGCGCGACGTGCTCCGGCGCGACGGCGGCCACGGCTCCGGCGAGGACGTCGACGGGGACGCCCACGCCGACGAGCGCACCGAGCAGCATGTCGCCGCTGGCCCCGGACGACGCATCGACCCAGCCGATCACGCGGTGCCCCCCGGGGCGGCGTTGCGGGCCACCCGGGCGGCGAAGACTCCGGCGCCGAAGCCGTTGTCGATGTTCACGACGGTGACGCCGGGCGCGCAGGAGTTGAGCATCCCGAGCAGCGCGGCGAGCCCGCCGAACGAGGCGCCGTAGCCGACGCTGGTGGGCACCGCGACGAGGGGGACGCCGACCAGCCCGCCCACCACGCTGGGCAGCGCGCCCTCCATGCCGGCCACCACGACGAGGCAGTTCGCGGCCGCGAGGTCGTCGCGGACCGCCAGCACCCGGTGCAGCCCGGAGACCCCGACGTCGTTGACCTGGTGCACGCCCGCGCCGTACACCCGGGCGGTGAGCGCGGCCTCCGCGGCGACCCGGGCGTCGGAGGTGCCGGCCGTGACCACCGCGACGGTGCCGCGGGCGGTCGGGAGCGGGCCGAGCGTGACCGCCCGCGCGACGGGGTCGACCACCGCGTCGGGGAGCGCGGCCAGCACCGCCTCGATGCCGGCCTCGGTCGCCCGGGTGGCGAGCACGGCGCGGTCGGGGTGCGCCTCGTGCAGGCTGTGCAGGATGTCGACGAGCTGCTCGGGCGTCTTACCGGCGCCGTAGACCACCTCGGGGTCGCCGGTGCGCGCGGCGCGGTCGGTGTCGAGGCGCGTGTGCCCGAGGTCGTGGATGCCGTCCTGCGCCATGCTCCGGAATCTATAGGCTCGCTCACGTGCCCGGAGTCCCGCCCGCCCGTTACGCCTACCTCGGCCCCGAGGGGACCTTCACCGAGCAGGCGCTGCGCACCCTGCCCGCGGCCGCGAAGGCCGAGCTGCAGCCCTGCTCCACCGTCACGCTGGCGCTCGACGCGGTGCGCGGCGGTGAGTCCGACGGCGCGGTGGTGCCGATCGAGAACTCCGTCGAGGGCTCGGTCCCGGTCACCCTCGACGAGCTGGCCACCGGCGAGCCGCTGATGATCACCCGCGAGATGACGGTGCCGATCGCGTTCAGCCTGCTGGCCCCGTACGGCGTCGACCGCGACGACGTACGCCGGGTGGCGACGCACCCGCACGCGGCCGCGCAGACCCGCCGCTGGATGGCGCTGCACCTGCCCGGCGCGGAGGTCGTGCACACCACGTCGACGGCGTACGCGGCGTTCATGCTCACCCAGCCGGAGCCGGGCTGGGACGCGGCGATCTCGGCGCCGGTGGCCGCCGACCACTACCGGCTGGCCACGATGGCCACCGGCATCGGCGACAACCCCGACGCGCTGACCCGGTTCGTGCTCGTGTCGCGGCCGGGCTCGCCGCCGCCGCCGACCGGGCGGGACAAGACGTCGATCGTGGCCTTCATGCGCGACGACCACCCCGGGGCGCTGATGGAGATCCTCGACCAGCTCACCATGCGCGGGGTGAACATGACCCGCATCGAGTCCCGGCCGACCGGCGCCGCGCTCGGCAACTACTGCTTCTCGATCGACTGCGAGGGGCACGTCGAGGACGCCCGGGTGGGCGAGGCGCTGATGGGGCTGCGGCGGGTCTGCGCCGACGTCCGCTTCCTCGGCTCCTACGAGCGCCACGACGGCATCGCGCCGGACATCCGGCACGGCACCTCGGACCGGGAGTTCAACGACGCGGCCGCCTGGCTCGCGCGCCTCCGCAACGGCGGCTGATCGGTTTCCTACGCTCCTGTCCGTGAACGACACGCTGCTCGCAGTGCTCGTGGCCGTGCTGCTCCTGGTGAGCGTGGCCGCCCTCGTGGTCGGCCTGCTGGCCCTGCGCCGTACGTCGCACCACGCGCGCCGGCTCTCCCGCCGCAACCCGGCCACCGTGCCCGCCGACCTCGAGGGGCTGCGCGGGGAGGTGCAGGCCCTGCGCGTCGAGTCCGGCGACGCGCTGCGGCACCTCGCGGTGGTCCGTTACGACGCCTTCGGCGACATGGGCGGGCACCTGTCCTGGTCGCTGGCCCTGCTCGACGACAGCGGCAACGGCATCGTGCTCACCTCGATCCACGGCCGCAGCGAGGCCCGCACGTACGCGAAGAACATCGCCACCTGGTCCTGCGACCAGGCGATGTCGCCGGAGGAGGAAGAGGCCGTCCGCTACGCGAAGGCGGCCTGAGCCTCCGGCAGCTCGCGCCGGCCGCAGGGGCCGCCGTCGCGCACGTCGAGGGTGCGGGTGACGACGTCGATCGCGACGGTCGCCAGGGTGCGGTGCCACAGCAGCGGGTCGGGGTCGGTGAAGCCGTGCCGGCACACCCCGCCGTCCTCGTCGTGGTGGGTCATCGCGTCGACCACCTCCGTGGCCGTCGAGGGCGGCGTGGCGGCGAAGGAGCCCAGCAGGTGCTCGCGGCGCAGCTCGGTGCTGACCCCGATCGTGCTGGCCAGGCAGCCGTCGTGACCGCCGTCGGACACGAAGTGGTTGGTGCGCACCAGCACGCCGTCCGTGGGCTCGAGCAGCCCGGGACCGCCGGGGAACAGCTCGATGGAGACCGCCTCGCCGGTGGTGTCCACGACGGTCAGCGACGTGGACGCCGACGTCGGTGGGGCGGAGGCGATCCGGACGGCGTCGCGGGTGCTGCCGGCGTCGTCGAGGATCGCCCGGCTGAGCAGATGCACAGGGTGCCCGATCTCCCCGCGGGCGGCGGCGTCGGCGTCGTTCTTGTGGTGCAGCATGTTCAGCATCACACCCACGCCGCGGTCGTTGACCCCGATCTTGGCGAGCATCCCGAACTCCGTGACCGTCTGCACGACGCGGCCGTCCTCGTGCGGGATCGTCCAGGTGAACCAGCCGTCGGTCATCGCGTCGTACCAGTCCCACGTCTGTACGGCGACCGGCGGCCGTCCCGCGGGGGTGGACACGACCGTCGAGCACTCGGTCTGGCCGGTGGGGTTCGCGGCGACCAGGATCTCGGTGCGCGCGTTGACCGAGGCGACCTGCTCCACGCGGAGCCCGGCGCCGTCCGCGATGCCCGCGATCTCCTCCGCGTGCACGGGCGCGTGGTGCCGGATGGCCCGCCAGGCCCGCTCCGACCACAGGTCGACGTCGAACTCGCCCTCGGCCCGGCGCTCGAACAGCCGCCGGTAGCGCGCCACGGTGTCGGTGATCTCGGCCGCGAAGCGCGCGCCGAGCTCGGCGCCGCGCTCACGCGGGGGCAGGACGGAGGAGGTGAAGACGGGACGGGTCACGGTGGTCACGGTACCTCCGAGTTGTCAGGCGCTGAGGGTGCTCGGGCGCCCGGAGCGGCTGACAACTCGGCGGGGGCTAGCGGGGCACCCGGACCAGCAGCTTGCCGTGGATGCACTCGCAGTGCAGCTCGCGGCCGGGGCCGATCGAGTCGCCGTCGAGCTGGCGCGGGGTGTCGGAGGCGGCGCGCAGGCTGACCGTGCGGCCGGTCATCCGGTTCAGGGTGTCGTCGACCCTCTTCTGCCGGCTCAGCACCCGCACCACCAGCGGGATCCAGGACAGGAACCGCCGCGGATGCAGCATCACCACGTCGAGCACCCCGTCGTCGAGGGTGGCGTCGGGCAACAGCGGCATCCCGGCCTGGAGGTAGCCGACGTTGCCGACCACGACGGTGCGCACCCGGTGCCGGCTCCAGTCCCCGCCGTCGACCGAGATCTCGACGCGCACCGGCGGGAACATCAGGTTGCGCAGCGCGGAGACCACGTAGGCCAGCCAGCCGACCTTGGCCTTGATGGTCTCGTTGGCGCCCTCCATGATCGCCGCGTCGAAGCCCATCCCGGCCATCACCATGAAGTGCTCGTCGTCGCCGAGCCCGTCGCCGGCGACCTTGACCAGGTCGATGGCCCGGTCCTGCCCGTTCAGCGCGACGTCGACGGCGGCCTGCAGGTACAGCGGGACGCCGAGGTTGCGGGCCAGCAGGTTGCCGGTGCCCGCGGGGACGACGCCCACCGAGACGCCGGTGCCGGCGAGCTCGGCGCAGACCGTGCGCACGGTGCCGTCGCCGCCGCACACGACGACCAGCTCGGCGCCGGAGATCGCGGCCTGCTCGGCCATCGTCCGGCCCGGGTCCTCGACGGTGGTCTCGTAGCAGCCGGTGAAGGTCCAGCCGGCCTCCTGGGCGGCCCGCTCGACCATCGTGCGGAACGTCGCCGGGTCCTCGACCTTGACCGGGTTCAGCACCAGCGCGACCTGCCTGGTGGTCGGCACCGGGGTCGCGAACGCCTCGAGCTGCCGGGGCCGGGGCGCCGGGTCGTAGACGACCAGCCCGACCAGCACCCAGAAGACGCCGACGCTGTAGCCGGCGAGCACGTCGGAGGGGTTGTGCACGCCGAGGAAGATCCGGTCCGCCCCGACCAGCAGCGCGACGAGCACGGCGGCGGCGTACAGCAGGCGGCGCAGGTTGCGGCGCCGCACGAACATCGCGGCCAGCACGATCGTCACGCCCGCGGCGGCGGCCACCCCGGTCGCGTGGCCGGACGGGAACGAGAAGCTGCTCAGCGTGGTGACCGGGTCGGGCCAGACCGGCCGCTTCCGATGCAGCAGGCCCTTGAGCAGGAACGTCGTCAGCCCGGCGCAGAGCATCACGCCGACCGTCCACACCGCGGCGCGCACGTGCCGGCGCCAGGTGAGCAGCCCCGCCGCCACCGCCGTGTACGCCGCCATCCAGAGCGTCCCGAAGACCAGCTCCACGAAGAGCAGGAACCGGGTCGCGGCCCGGTGGTCGAACGTCCAGTGCTGGGGCCAGGTGCCGAGGTCGCGGTCGACCCGGTCGAGCCCGCGCAGGTCGGTCTCGTAGAGCACGGTGATCGCCACGAACACCACCACGCAGAGCAGCGCACCGGCCAGCAGGCGGTTGCGGGCTCGGGTGGACGGCAACGGGACCCCCGTCGTTCGTGGTCGCAGGACGGTCAAAGTATGACCGTTGCCCCGGTACCTCCCGCCCATGCGGGGGCGGCTCGCCACCCCTCGCGGGTACGACGGACGGGGCCGGCGGCGTACTAGCCTCGATGGGGCAGGTGACCTTCCCCGCCGCACCACGGAGCACGTCATGCCGACCCTGCTCGTCCGCGCCATCGCCGCCGCCGTCCTGCTCGGGACCGCCCTCACCCCCGCACCCGCCGACGCCGCGCCGGTCGTCTCGCCCGGGCGCGCGCTGTTCAACGACCCGCTCGGCGACGAGGACGCGCAGTACGCCCTCGTCCGGCACATCGACGGCCGCATCGACCACGCCCGACCGGGCGCGACGGTGCGCCTCGCGGCGTACTCCTTCGCGATGCCGTCCACCGCTCGCGCGCTGCTGCGGGCCTTCCACCGCGGCGTGTTCGTGAAGGTGGTCGTCGACCAGCGCTCGCGCGACTGGGGCTCGGTGCAGCGGCTGCGCCGCACGCTGGGCAGCGACACCGACCGGCGCAGCTTCGTGCGGGTCTGCCGGGAGTCCAGCCGCGGCAGCGTGGGGCGGCAGCACG
>JABFXA010000150.1 GCA_013361955.1 Nocardioidaceae bacterium | reverse complement strand
GGCTGCCGCTCCGGCGCGATCAGCAGCACCTCGTCCGCGGTGGCCGACAGCGCCGCCACGGTCTCGCGGCACTCGCTGCAACCGGCCGTGTGCCGCAGCACCCGCGCGCGGTCGGCGCCGCTGGCGGCACCGGTGGCGAACTCCGCCAGCGCGTCCGACAGCTCGCCGCATGCGGCGTCATGGTCAGTCACGATGCACCTCCAGCAGTGCGCGCAGGCGCAGGAGCCCGGTCCGGATGCGGGTCTTCGCCGTCCCGAGCGGGACGCCCTGGTGCTCGCCGATCTCGCGGGCCGTCAGTCCGAAATGCACTGACAGGAGCACGGCGACGGCCTGCTCGGGCGGCAGCTCGCGGAGCGCATCGGTGACGCCGAGGCTGTCGTCGACCCGGTCGCCGTCGTTGCCGGGGGCGATCAGCCACTGCGCCATGGCGACCGGATCGGTCGCCAGGTCGCGGCGGACCCGGAGCACGTCGATCGCGACGTTCCGCGTGATCGTCAGCAGCCACGTCGACGCGGCCGACCGGCGCGCGTCGAACCCGCCCGCGTGCCGCCACACCCGCACGAACGCCTCCTGGGCGACCTCCTCGGCCACCGCCCGCACTCCCACGACCGAGAGCGCCAGCCCGAAGACGCGCGCCTGGTGGCGGCGCACGAACGCGGCCATCGCGTCGGCGTCCCCGGCGGCGACCCCGGCCAGGAGCGCCTCGTCTGACAGTTCCACACCCTATATACGACCACCGCGCGCCGAGAGATTGCGGAGGACGCCAATCCTTTCGGCGCGCCCGGCCGTATTACCTCCGCACCACGCTTCGAGGGGAGACGAGACCATGCTGAAGAAGCTGACGGCGCCGCTGGCGGTCGGCGCGCTGATCCTCGCCGGCTGCGGCGGGCCCGACCCGGGCGGCGACGGCCCGTCCGTGAGCATCGAGCAGCCCGCCGAGGGCGACGAGCTCACCGCGCCGTTCACCGTCGTCGTCGAGTCGAGCGAGGAGCTGGGCACGACCGAGTCCGGGAACCACCACGTCCACCTGTACTTCGACGGGAACGACGGCACCTACGAGGTCATCGAGTCCGGGAACGGCGAGGAGTACGAGGTCAGTGCCGATTCGCCCGTGCTCGAAGGGCTCGAACCGGGCGAGCACACGCTGAACGTGTCGCTGCGCAACGCCGACCACTCGGCGGCCGGGGCCGAAGACGAGGTCACCGTGACGATCGGCGACGGCACCGGCGGGGGAGGCGGCGATGAGGACGAGGACGACGGCGGCGGATACGGCTACTGAACCGGTCCGGCGCAACAGCGCCCGGGCCCGGTGGCTGCACGCGGGCGTCTACGCGACGACGCTCGTGCTGCTCGGGACCGGCTGGTGGCTCACCCTCGGTCAGGAAGGCCGACCGAGCCTCCTGGCCGAGGCGACCGGCCGGTCGGACGCCGAGATCCACACGGGCGCGGGCTGGGCCCTCGCCGCCGTCGCGGTCGGCGGCGCGCTGATCGGGCGGCGCGGGCTGCGGTCGCTGCTGGCGGACTCGGTGCGGTTCGCCAAGGGCGACATGGCGTGGCTCCGGCGCTGGCCCGCGGCGGCGTTCACCGGCCGGTTCGCCCCGCACAGCGGACGCTTCGACCCCGGGCAGCGCATCGCGAACGTCGCCATGCTGGTCCTCCTCGGGCTCCTCATCGCGAGCGGCGTCGGGCTGGCCCTGTCCTCCGGCGGCCCGGTGTTCGTGTGGTGCAACCTGATCCACCGGTGGTCGACCTATCTGCTGACCCCGCTCATCCTGGGCCACATCCTGATCGCGTCCGGGGTGCTCCCCGGGTACCGCGGCGTGTGGCGGTCGATGCACCTCGGCGGGCGGCTCAGAAGGTCCGACGCCGAACGCGTCTGGCCGGAGTGGACGCGCCGCAGTCGCTGAACCGCGCGCTGGAACCGCCCGCTACTGGCCCACGCTGCCGTCGATGCGCTCCCGGAGGAGGTCGGCGTGGCCGTTGTGGCGGGCGTACTCCTCGAT
>JABFXA010000107.1 GCA_013361955.1 Nocardioidaceae bacterium | reverse complement strand
AGCATCGCCACCCGCGCCCAGTCGCCCGCCGACGCGGCCAGCCCGCCGCCGGCCATCGCCACGCCGTCCGGGGCGTCGAGCGCGACCAGCGCGTCGTCGGTGCAGCCGAGCGCCCGCCAGAGCTCCCCCAGCGCCTCCGGGTACGTCGACCCGGTGGCCCGCTCGCGGACCCAGTCGAGGACCTGGGAGTCGGCGGTGGAGTACTCGAACCGGGTGCCGGGCGGGTCGGCCGGGCCGATCTCGGTGAGCAGCTCGCGCGACCGACCGGTGCCGGTGGCGAACGCGCCGACGAGCCACGTCGCGGGACCGGAGGGGTCACGGTGGTCCTCCACCCAGTCGACGCCGGTGGTCATGGTGAGCACGTGCCGCACCGTGCAGCCGTCGTAGCCGGTGCCCTTCAGCTCCGCGACGTGGTCGGTGACCGGGTCGTCGAGGGACAGCGCGCCGGCCCGGACCGCGACGCCGACCAGGTGCGCGAGCGCCGACTTGGTCATCGAGGCGCCGAGCAGCCGGGACGTGGCGGCCACGTCGTCGGCGTACCACTCGTGCACGACCGTGCCGTCGCGGACCACCAGCAGGGCGGTCCCGTGGGTCGCCTCGAGCCAGCCGGCCAGGCTCCAGGTCCGGCCCGCGCCGGCCACCTCGACCTCGAGCGGGCCGAGCGCGCGCGGCAACGGCGCGGGCGCGGTGGCGGGCACCCGCAGGTGGGTCCAGCCGTCGCCGTCCTGGGGGTCGACCAGCCGGAGACCGCCCAGCCGGGAGCTGTCGGCAGCTGCCATCGTCTCGGGCCTCAGTCGACCCGGGGACTGTTGGCGAGCAGTCGCTTGGTGTAGTCCTCCCTCGGCGACTCCATGACCTCGACGACCGACCCGGCCTCGACGACCCGGCCGGCGTTGAGGATCTGCACCCGCGCGGCGATGGACCGGACCAGGGCGAGGTTGTGGGTGACGAACAGCATGCTGATCCCGCGGGACTTCCGCAGGTCCTCGAGCAGCGACACGATCGAGCCCTGCACGGAGACGTCGAGCGCCGAGGTGATCTCGTCGCAGACCAGCAGGTCGGGCTCGGCGGCCAGGGCGCGCGCGATCGCCACCCGCTGCCGCTCGCCGCCGGAGAGCCGGGAGGCCTGGTAGCCGAGCACCGCGGGGCCGAGGGCCACCTGGTCGAGCAGCTCGACCACCCGGTCGGTGGCCTCCTTGCCCGAGGCGATCCCGAACAGCTCCATCGGTCGCTTCACGATCTGCTCGATGGTCAGCCGCGGGTTCAGCGACAGGTACGGGTTCTGGAAGATGTACTGGATCCGCTTGCGGTCGGTCGCGGTGCGGGCCCGCGACCCCTTGGGCAGGTCCTCGCCCTCGAACCGGATCCGGCCCGTCCACTCCTTGTGCAGGCCGCCGACGCAGCGCGAGATCGTGGTCTTGCCCGAGCCGGACTCGCCGACCAGGGCGACCACCTCCGCCTTCGCGACGTCCAGGGTGACGCCGTGCACGACCTTGCTGCGGCCGTAGAAGACGTCGAGGTCCTCGATGGCGAGGATCGGGTCGCGGGCCTTCTTCGGGTCGCTGTCGGGGACCACTCCCTTGGAGATGTCCCAGTCGCCGATCTCGCCGACGAGCAGGCACCGCGCCGAGTGCCCCGGGGTGACCGTGACCAGCTCCGGGACGGTCTGCGCGCAGCGGTCGACCGCGTGGCGGCAGCGGTCGTGGAAGCGACAGCCGCCGGGCCGGGAGCCGGGCGCCGGCGTGCGGCCGGGGATGCCGCTGAGCGCACGGGCCTGGCTGAGGTGCGGGATCGAGTCGAGCAGCGCGCGGGTGTACGGGTGCGAGGGGTGCCGGAACACCGTCTCCTTCTCGCCGAGCTCGACGACCTGGCCGGCGTACATCACCGCGACCCGGTCGGCGATGTTGGCGACCACCGCGAGGTCGTGGGTGATGTACAGCGCCGCGACGCCGTGCGAGCGGCACAGCTCGCCCATCGTCTTCAGCACCATGCCCTGGGTGGTCACGTCGAGGCCGGTGGTCGGCTCGTCGAGCACCAGCGCCTTGGGCTTGGGCAGGAAGGCCATCGCCAGCGCGACGCGCTGCACCTGGCCGCCGGAGAGCTGGTGGGCGTAGCGGCGGAGGAACTCGTCGTTGTTGGGCAGGCCGACCTCGGCCAGCCCGTCGCGGGCGCCCTGCAGCCGTGACTCGGCAGTGCCGATGCCGCGCAGCTCGAGCAGCTCGACGAGCTGGTTGCCGATCCGGATCGCGGGGTTCAGCGCGGCCGCGGGGTCCTGCGGCACGTAGGCGATCTCCTCGCCGCGCAGCTGGCGCACCTCCTGCCAGGGCAGGCCGAGCAGGTCGCGGTCCTGGTAGAGGATCTTGCCGTGGTCGATCACCGCGCCGGCGCGGGTGTAGCCGAGCAGCGCGGTGCCGACCGTGGTCTTGCCGCTGCCGGACTCGCCGACCAGGCCGACGACCTCACCGGGGTGCAGGACCAGGTCGAGGTCGTCGACGACGTCGACGCCACCGCGGCCGGGCAGCGCGACGCGCAGGTCCTCGACGGTGATGCCGGAGCCCTGCTTCGGCGTCGCGCCCGTGTCGGTCTGGGGGGTGGTTGCGCTCATCGGCTCATCAGTCCTCGGTGCGGTGGGCGAGCTGCGCGATGCCGTCGGCGAGCAGGTTGGTGCCGATGCAGAACAGACCGATCATCAGCACCGGCCCCAGCACCGACCACGGCTGCGAGGCCAGCCCGAGCCGGTTCTCGTTGATCATCTGGCCCCAGTTGGCGCCGTCCGGGTTGGTCGAGAAGCCGAGGAAGGCGAGGCCGCCGACCAGCCCGATGGAGTAGGTCAGCCGCAGGCCCGTCTCGGCGAGGAGCGGCGCGCTCATGTTCGGCAGCACCTCGCGCAGGATCACCCGGCTGCGCCGCTCGCCCAGCGCCTCCGCGGCGTAGACGAAGTCGCGCGAGACGATGCCGAGCGCGACACCGCGGGCGACGCGGGCCACCCGCGGGGCGTGCGAGAGACCGACCAGCACGATGATCATCCACGCCTTCGGCGACGCCACCGCGGTGAGCACCACGAGCGCCAGCAGGATCTGCGGGAACGCGAGGAGCACGTCGTTGAGCCGCATGATGACCTCGTCCCACCAGCCGCCGGCGTACGCCGCGACGACGCCGATGATGGTGCCGAGCACCACGCCGAGCAGGGTGCCGAGCAGCGCGATCACGAGCACGTCGAGGCCGCCGTACAGCACCCGGCTGAACACGTCCTGGCCGAGGTAGTCGGTGCCGAGCACGCCGGTCTTCGAGTACGGCGGGCCGACGACCTCGTTCTCGCCGTGCGGGGCGAGCAGCGGTCCGAAGATCGCCAGCGCCACGATGATCAGGGTGAGCACGAGCCCGCTGACCAGCCGCTTCTGGCGGGTCCAGGCGGGGGCGCCGCGGCGCGCGACGGCCAGCTCGGGGGTGGGGAACTCGTCGATGGTGCTCATGCGGGGTCCCCGCGGAAGCGTGACCGGAGTGAGCGAAGCGAGCGTAGGGAGCGGTTTCGTGGGGTGTTCATGAGGAGATCGCCGTCCTCGCACGGGGGGTGAGCAGGATGGACAGCAGGTCGGCGACCAGGTTCACCACCACGTAGACGGCCGCGATGATCATGGCGAGCGCCTGCACCATCGGGACGTCGTGGTTGCGCACCGAGTCGACGAGCTGGAAGCCGATGCCGGGGTAGTTGAAGACCGCTTCGACGATCACCACGCCGCCGGCCAGCCAGGCCAGCTGCAGCGCGACGACCTGGATGCCGGGCACGATCGCGTTGAGCAGCGCGTGCTTGCGCATCACCACGCGCTCGGGGATGCCCTTGAGCCGGGCCAGCTCCACGTAGTCGCTGTCGAGGACCTCCAGCAGCGTCGCGCGGACGATGCGGGAGACGTACGGGCTGACCGCGAGCACCAGCGTGGCGATCGGCAGCACCATGGTCTTGGGGTCGTCCCACGGATGGCCGCCGGGGGTGGCGATGGTGACCGCCGGCAGCACGTGCGACAGCGTGGTGGCGAAGATCGCGACGAGCAGGATGCCGATGACGAACTCCGGCAGGCCCGCGAGGGCCAGCAGCACCGTCTGGATGAAGGTGTCGGGCTTCCGGCGCCGGTAGTTCGCCGAGATCATCGCGATGCCGAACGCCACCGGGACCATGATGATCGCGGACAGCAGCACGAGCACGAGCGTGTTGACGACGTTCGGCCCGATCAGCTCCGAGACCGGGCGCTGGTTGGCGATCGAGGTGCCGAGGTCGCCCGAGAACAGCCCGCCGAGCCAGTGCAGGTAGCGCTGCGGCAGCGACTCGTCGAGGTTCAGCTGGGCGGTCAGCTGCGCGGCACGCGCCTTGTCGGCGTTGAAGTCCTTGCCGAGGATCGCGCGCACCGGGTCGCCGAGGGCGGTGGTGGCGATGAACACCAGCACCGACACCAGCCAGAGCGTGAGGACGGCGAGGCCGAGGCGACGAAGCAGCCAGGCCACCCAGGCCCACGCCCCGCCGCGGCGTGCGCGGCGGCTGCGGGTCGTGGTGACCGACGCCGGCTCGGCGTGGTCCGGATCGAGCAGGGTGGCCGCGTCGGTCATCGTGATCAGCCCGTCAGAGACACGTTCTGGAACTTGTACGACCCCAGCGGGAGGTACCGGCTCGGCTTGAGCCCCTGCACCTTGCTGCTGTAGCCGTCCACCTGTCGACGGAAGCCCCAGATGATGAAGCCGCCCTCGTCGTACTCGATCTTCTGGGCGTCCTGGAGCAGCGTGTTGCGCTTCGTCTCGTCGGTCTCCGCGGAGGCCGACTGGAGCAGGCCCGCGAACTTCGAGTTGTCGAAGTGCGTCTCGTTGTAGGTGGCGCCCTTGACGGCACACACCGCGGCCTGCGGGATGTAGTTGCGGGTGTTCCAGAAGTCCTGCGCGAACGGGTAGGACAGGTAGTCGTCGCCGTAGAACGGGGTCTTCACGATCTTCTTGACGGTGACGCCGGCCTTCTTCGCCTGCTCCACGAACAGCGAGGCGGTGGCCGGTGCGACCGAGCCGATGTCGTCGCCGGTGAACAGCTGGACGGTGAGGCCGTCCTGACCGGCCGACTTGAGCAGCGACTTGGCCTGGTCGATGTCCTGCTGACGCTGCGGCAGGTCCTTCGCGTACGCCGGGTCGAACGGCGCGTAGAGGTCGTTGCCCAGCGAGCCGTAGCCGCTCAGCGCCTGGTCGATCATCTGCTGCCGGTCGACGATCAGCCGCATCGCCTGCCGGACCCGGTTGTCGGAGAACGGCTTGACGTCGACGCGCATCGTGAACGGGACCCAGGCACCGGTGTTGGAGACCAGCACCTTGCTGCCCTGGCTCTTCACCGAGTCGATGAGGTTGTAGGGCAGGTTGTCGATGGTCTGCACCTGGCCGGCGAGCAGCGCGTTGACCTGGGCCGACGGGTCGGCGAAGTCCTGGATGTGCAGCTCGTCGACGAACGCTTGGTCGCCCCAGTAGCCGTCGTAGCGGGTGAACACGCTGTTCTTGCCGGGTGCGAACGACTTGTACTTGAAGGCGCCGGTGCCGACCGGGTTCTTGAGGTCGAAGTCCTCGGGGATGACGCCGAGGGTGTACTCCGCCAGCAGGTAGTCGAGGATCGCGTACGGCTGCTTGAGCACCACCTTGATCGTGGTGTCGTCGACCTTCTTGGTCTGGTCGAAGTCGAGGATCTGCGAGAGCGTGCCGCCGGCGGACGTGGGCGCCTTCGGGTTGGCGACCCGGCGGATCGTGAACAGCACGTCCTCGGGGGTGACGTCCTTGCCGTTGTGGAAGGTGACGCCCTGGCGCAGCTTGATCGTCCAGGTCTTGGCGTCGCTCTCCGGCGTCACGGACTCCGCGACCGCCGGGGCGATGCGGTAGTCGCTGTCCCAGAACAGCAACGGCTCGTAGAGGTTGCTGGCCCGGGCGATGTCGGCGTTCTGCACCGGGCGGTGCGGGTCGAGGGTGTCCTTGGCGCTGCCGCCGGTGGCGCCGTGCACCAGCACGCCGCCCTTCTGCTGCGGCCCGCTCTCGCCGCCACCGCCGCCACACGCGGCGAGGAGGCCGGACCCTCCGACGGCTGCCGCCGCGAGGCTGGAGTAGCGAAGCAGCTGGCGCCGGGACAGAGAGACGTCGTCGAGGCCGGCGGGCCGGTCGGGGGGCAGTGCGTTCATATCACGAACACCTCCGTTTGGGATGCGAACATAATGGGGGACCCCACCCGGGTCAAGGAATGCGCGGAGCACCAACAAATGGAGATGTCACCGGATCGGAACCCGACGCCGTCGGGTTCGCGCGGTTCGCGAGGTTCGCGGGTCCAGTCCGTGGATCGCGCGGCCCTGCTGCTCCGCGCGGTGGCGGCCGCCGAGCCGGACCGCACCACCGCCGCCCTGCTCGCCGAGACGTGTGGTCTGAACCGGGCCACCGCGTGGCGGCTGCTGACCACGCTCGAGGAGCACCACCTGGTCACCTGCGACCGCGCGACCGGCCGCTGGTCGGTCGGACCCGGGCTGCTCGAGATCGCGCAGTCGTCGGAGGCGGACACGCTCGCGCAGACCGGGCACGCCGCGCTCGAGGAGCTCAGCCTGGCCACCGGTGAGACCGCGGCGCTGGCGGTGGTGGGCATCGGCGGGCTGACGTACGTCGACGAGGTCGCGCCGAGCGCGATCGTGGCCGCCACCTGGCAGGGTCGCACCGTCCCGCTGCACGCCACGTCGACGGGCAAGGCGTACCTCGCCACGCTCCCCGACGAGGAGGTGGACCGGCTCACCCGAGACGGGCTGCGTCGCTACACCGACACCACGATCACCGACGCGGACGAGCTGCGCGCCGAGCTGGCCGCGACCCGCCGCCGCGGCTACGGGACCTGTCGCGGCGAGTACGACACCGCCGCCTGGGGCGTGTCGGCCGCGGTGCTCGACCACCTGGGCCGGCCGCGCGCGGTGCTCAGCATCTGGGGGCCGCAGGGCCGGGTCGCGGAGAGCCGGTTCCCCGAGCTCGGCACGCTCACCGCGGCGACCGCCGAGGCCCTGAGCGCCCGCCGGCGGCTGCGCCCGGCCGACCTGTCCTAGCGTGCGTCGGCGCCCTAGTCGGAGCGAGCGGTGACCAGCGCCTGGCGCTCCTCCGGACTGAGCGGTGCGCCGCGGCCCAGGTCGAAGCGCACCCCGAGGATCTCGCCGGTGAACGCGTTGCGCACCGGCGGGTAGTCGTCGGTCACCGGCGTGCCCCGGTCGACGCCGACGTTGAAGGTCTCGTCGAAGCTGAAGTAGTACGCCGTGGTCGCCGGCACCCGGCCCGCCCCGACCTGCTCCTCGTCCACCACCAGCCGGACGTCGATCGCGTCACCCGGCGGCCCCCCGGCGTACTCCACCTCCAGCACCAGCTCGTGCCGGCCGGCGCCGATCGGACGGTCGCCCCGGAACGTGGTGAGGTCGCGGCCGTAGAGGTTGTACGCGTAGCAGAGCACGCCGTCGCGGACGTAGAACGACCAGCCGCCGAACCGCCCGCCCTGCGCGACGAGCACCCCCGCCACCGACGGCACGTCCGCGGAGGCCTCCGGGACCACCACGTCCACGGTCACCGTGTGCGAGCGGTTCTTCACGTTCGGGGCGGCCTCCTCGGTGAGCCGCCCGGTGCCCGGCGCGAACGCCATCGTGGTCCGGCCGCGGTGCAGGTCGAGCCGCCCGGCGAGCTCGGGGTTCTCCCGCTCGGTGACCCGGTCGTCGAGCGGGAAGACCTGGTGCTTCACGGCCTCCACGTCGAACAGCGCGCGCAGCTCGGCGAGCCGCTGCGGGTCGTCGGCGGCCAGGTCGCGGGCCTGCGACCAGTCGGTGCGGGTGTCGTAGAGCTCCCACACGTCGTCGTCGAAGCCCCGCGGCTCCTCGGTCATCAGCCACGGCACCCCGTGCCGGGTCACCGCGGACCAGCCCTCGTGGTAGATCCCGCGGTTGCCGACCATCTCGAAGTACTGCGTGCGCCGCCGCTCGGGCGCGTCCGGCGCGTCGAAGGAGTAGTACATCGAGGTGCCCTCGACCGGCTGCTGCGGCACGCCGTTCACGGTCTCCGGCAGCGGCAGCCCGGCGACCTCCAGCACGGTCGGCAGGATGTCAATGACGTGGTGGAACTGGTGCCGCACCTCGCCGCGGGCGGCGATCCCGCCCGGCCAGTGCAGGATCAGCCCGTCGCGCACGCCGCCGAAGTGCGAGGCCACCTGCTTGGTCCACTGGTACGGCGTGTTCATCGCCAGCGCCCAGCCCACGGGGTACATCGCGTACGTTGTCGGGTCGCCGATGCTGTCCAGCCGGGCGTCCATGTCGTCGACGTCGTCGGCGATGCCGTGCCCGACGAGGTGCTCGCGGATGGTGCCCTCCGGACCGCCCTCGCCGGACGCACCGTTGTCGCCGAGGAGGTAGACGATCAGCGTGTCGTCGAGCACGCCGAGCTCGCGCAGCGTGTCGACGATCCGGCCGACCTGCCGGTCGGTGTGCTCGGCGAAGCCGGCGTACGTCTCCATCAGCCGAGCCCCCACGCGGCGGGCCGCGGGGCTGACCTCGTCCCAGTGCGGCACCCCCTCCGCCCACGGGGACAGCTCGGTCTCCGGGGGCACCACGCCGAGCGCCTTCTGACGCTCGAGGATCTCGTGGCGCTGGTCGTCCCAGCCGCCGTCGAAGCGACCGCGGTACTTCTCGATCCACTCCGGCGCGACGTGGAACGGCGCGTGCGTGGCGCCGAGCGCCAGGTAGGTGAAGAACGGCTTGTCGGGGGTCAGCGACTGCTGCAGTCGCAGGTAGCCGACGAGGTGGTCGACGAGGTCCTCGGTGAGATGGTAGCCGTCCTCGGGCAGCCGCTCCGGCTCGACGGGCGTGGTGCCGTCGTAGAGCTGCGGGTACCAGTGGTTCATCTCCGCGCCCATGAACCCGTAGAACGCGTCGAAGCCCTCGCCGGTCGGCCAGCGGGTGAACGGGCCGGACGCGGTCACCTCGACCGGCGGCGTCTGGTGCCACTTCCCGAACGCCGCCGTGCTGTAGCCGTTGCCGGACAGCACCTGCGCGAGGGTGGCCGCAGTGAGCGGCCGGAAGCCGGTGTAGCCGGGCTCGGGGGTGGACATCTCCGAGGTCACGCCCATGCCGACCGAGTGGTGGTTGCGGCCGGTCATCAGCGCGGCGCGGGTCGGCGAGCACAGCGCGGTGACGTGGAACCGGCTGTAGCGCAGCCCGCCCGCGGCCAGCGCCTCGGCGGTCGGCATCTCGCACGGACCGCCGTACGCGCTGGACGCGCCGAAGCCCATGTCGTCGACGACCACGACCACCACGTTGGGGGCGCCGGCGGGCGGCCGCACCGGTCGGACCGGGAGTCCGCTCGCGTCGAGGGGCAGGTGCAGCCGGTCGTTCTCACACGTCACGGACGCATTGTGGACCCCACCCGCTCGGTCAGCGCCAGCCGACCTGCCGACGCGAGCTGCGACCGGGCGGACCCTTGCGCTGCACGTGCACGGCGCCCATCAGCGCCATCCCCCGCAACCGGACCACGGGCGAGTCGGCGGTGACCTGGGCGGGCACCTTGGAGCGCTGCTCGGAGTACTCCCCCATCACCCCGAACCCGTCGATCACCACCGCGGTGTGTGCGTTGACGATCACCGTGACCTCGCCCATGATCGCGTTGGCGTTGATGACCACCTCGCGGGTCTCGAACGCCGCCTCGCGCAGGTCGAGCGTGACGCTGCCCATCAGCGAGAACGCCGCGTGCGCCGAGCCGACCTGCCACTGGCCGAGCCGCTTGGTGTCTGACATCACCGAGATCGAGCTGGCGTGGCTCGGCGCGGCCCCCACCGGCATCGTCGGCTGCGGGCGCGGCGCGACGTTCTTCGCGGCCGCGGCGGTGGGCAGGTCGGCGGTGATCGGCACCAGCTCTCCGTACGTCTTGGCCTGGTACGTCGCCTCGAGCCGCTGGTCGAGCTCGTCGAGGTCGATGCGCCCCTCGCCCGCCGCCTGCCGGAGCACCTCGGCCACCTTGTGCCGGTCGTCGTCCGAGATCCGCAGCCGAGCCGGGTCGGGTGCCTGTCCCTCCATGGGAGCAGCCTAGCCGTGCGGATTACGCTCGTTGCTCGTGAGCACCCTCCCTGAGTTCCGCTACTCCGACCTGCTGCCGACCGGCCCCGACGAGACCCCGTACCGGCTGCTGACCACCGAGGGGGTGAGCACGGTCGAGGTGGCCGGCCGGCCCTTCCTCCGAGTGGAACCGCAGGTGCTGCAGCAGCTCACCGCCGAGGCGATGCACGACATCGCGCACTACCTGCGGCCGGCGCACCTCGCGCAGCTGCGGCGGATCATCGACGACCCGGAGGCCAGCGGCAACGACCGGTTCGTGGCCCTCGACCTGCTCAAGAACGTGAACATCTCGGCCGGCGGCGTGCTGCCGATGTGCCAGGACACCGGCACCGCGATCGTGATGGGCAAGAAGTCCGAGGGCGTGCTGACCGGCGCCGACGACGCGGAGTGGATCAGTCGCGGGGTGTTCGACGCGTACACGCGGCTGAACCTGCGCTACTCGCAGATGGCGCCGCTGACGATGTGGGAGGAGCGCAACACCGGCTCCAACCTGCCGGCCCAGGTCGAGATCTACTCCACCCCCGGCGGCGACGACCCGGCGTACAAGTTCCTGTTCATGGCGAAGGGCGGCGGCTCGGCGAACAAGTCCTTCCTCTACCAGGAGACGAAGGCCGTCTTGAACCCCAAGCGGATGCTGGAGTTCCTCGACGAGAAGATCCGCTCGCTCGGGACGGCCGCGTGCCCGCCGTACCACCTCGCCGTGGTGGTCGGCGGCACCAGCGCGGAGTACGCGCTGAAGACCGCGAAGTACGCCTCCGCGCACTACCTCGACACGCTGCCCACCGAAGGGTCGGTCGAGGGGCACGCGTTCCGCGACCTCGACCTGGAGCAGCAGGTCTTCGAGCTCACCCAGTCGTTCGGGATCGGCGCGCAGTTCGGCGGCAAGTACTTCTGCCACGACGTCCGCGTGGTGCGGCTGCCGCGGCACGGCGCGTCCTGCCCGGTGGCGCTGGCGGTCTCGTGCTCGGCGGACCGGCAGGCGCTCGGCAAGATCACCGCCGAGGGGGTGTTCCTCGAGGAGCTCGAGCGCGACCCGGCGTCGTACCTCCCGGACACGACGGACGAGAAGCTGTCGGTCTCCTCTGGCGACGTGGTCGACATCGACCTGAACCGACCGATGCCGGAGATCCTCGCCGAGCTGTCGCGGCACCCGGTGAAGACCCGGCTGTCCCTGACCGGCCCGCTGGTGGTGGCCCGCGACATCGCGCACGCGAAGATCCAGGAGCGGCTCGACGCGGGCGAGGAGATGCCGTCGTACCTCAAGGACCACGCGGTGTACTACGCCGGCCCGGCCAAGACCCCCGAGGGCTACGCGTCCGGGTCGTTCGGCCCGACCACGGCCGGCCGGATGGACTCCTACGTCGACGCGTTCCAGGCGGCCGGCGGGTCGATGGTGATGCTGGCCAAGGGCAACCGCTCCGCCAAGGTCACCAAGGCCTGCCACGAGCACGGCGGCTTCTACCTCGGCTCCATCGGCGGCCCCGCGGCCCGGCTCGCCCAGGACTGCATCAAGCACGTCGAGGTGCTGGAGTACCCGGAGCTCGGCATGGAGGCGATCTGGAAGATCGACGTCGTCGACTTCCCGGCCTTCATCGTCGTCGACGACAAGGGCAACGACTTCTTCGCGGAGACCCAGAAGCCCATCGCCCTCACCGTCCGCACCCGCTCCGCCGAGCAGGTCTGACCCCCACCGCCGAGACGTCACCCGTGCACCGCCGAGAAGTCACCCGTGCCCCCGCGAGAGGTCACCCGTGCACCGCCGAGAAGTCACCCGTGCCCCCGCGAGAGGTCACTCGTGCACCCGCGAGAGGTCACTCGTGCACCCGCGAGAGGTCACTCGTGCACCCGCGAGAGGTCACTCGTGCACCGTCGAGAGGTCACTCGTGCACCGTCGAGGGGGCGCGCGATCCGCGAGGTCAAGGATGCTCGGGCCGCAACTGACGCCTCGGCGGGACCGGACTGACGCCTAGGCGGGACCGGAGTGACGCCTCGGCGGGACCGGACTGACGCCTCGGCGGGACCGGAGTGACGCCTCGGCGGGAAGGGGGAAGGGTGGAGTACGTGGAGGTGGCGCGGGCGGAGTCGGCGCGGGGTGAGGTGGTACTGCGGGAGCGGCGCGACCCGGACGGGACGGCGGCGCCGGTGCTCGAGCTGCGGGTGAACGGGGTGTTCGTGATGGACACCCGGGAGACCAGCACCGAGCGCGCGCTGGCCCGGGCGCTGCTCGACCAGGTCGACGAGGCGCGCGCGGTGCTGGTGGGCGGGCTGGGGCTCGGCTACACCGCGCAGGAGGTGCTCGCCGACCCGCGCGTCGAGCGGCTCACGGTGGTCGAGATCGAGGACGCGCTGGTGGGCTGGATGCGCGACGGCACCGTGCCGCACGGCCCGCAGGCCCTCGCCGACGAGCGGCTCGACGTGGTCGTCGCCGACGTACGGCAGGCGCTGGCCGAGGCGCCTCCGGCGACCTACGACCTGGTGCTGCTGGACGTGGACAACGGGCCCGGGTACCTGGTGCACGACGCGAACGCCGCGGTGTACGCCGCCCCGTTCCTGGCCACGACCCGGGCCGCGCTGCGCCCCGGCGGCGCCGTCGCGGTGTGGTCGAGCAGCCCGTCGGACGTGCTCGCGGAACGGCTGCGCGAGGTGTTCGGCAATGCCACCGCCCACCCGTACGACGTGCGGCTGCAGGAGCGCGACGAGCAGTACTGGCTCTACGTGTCCACGCGCTGAGCCGCGGGTAGCGTCATCCGCATGGACGGCTACCGCATCGAGCACGACAGCATGGGCGAGGTCAGGGTGCCCGAGGACGCCCTGTGGCGGGCGCAGACGCAGCGCGCGGTCGAGAACTTCCCGATCAGCGGCCGCCCGCTCGAGCACGAGCACCTGCAGGCGCTGGCCCGGGTGAAGAAGGCCGCGGCGCAGGTCAACGCGCGGCTCGGCGTCCTCGACCAGGAGCGGGCCGACGCGATCGCCGCCGCGGCGGAGCAGGTGGCGTCGGGCGAGCACCTCGACCACTTCCCCGTCGACGTGTTCCAGACCGGTTCCGGCACGTCGTCGAACATGAACATGAACGAGGTGCTGGCCTCCCTCGCGAAGCGCGCCGGCGTCGACGTGCACCCCAACGACCACGTGAACGCCAGCCAGTCCAGCAACGACGTCTTCCCGACGTCCATCCACGTCGCCGCGACCTCCGCCGTCGTGCACAGCCTGGTGCCGGCGCTGGAGCACCTCGCCGAGGCGTTCGAGGCGAAGGCGAGCGAGTTCGCCACGGTGGTGAAGTCCGGCCGCACGCACCTGATGGACGCGACCCCGGTGATGCTCGGCCAGGAGATGGGCGGGTACGCCGCCGCGCTCCGCCACGGCATCGACCGGGTCCGCTCGGCGCTGCCGCGGGTCGCCGAGCTGCCGCTCGGGGGGACCGCGGTCGGCACCGGGATCAACACGCCGCAGGGCTTCCCGGGCGAGGTGATCGCCGCGCTGGCCGAGGACACCGGGCTGCCGTTCACCGAGGCCCGCGACCACTTCGAGGCACAGGGCGCACGCGACGGGCTGGTGGAGCTCTCCGGTCAGCTGCGCACGGTCGCGGTCAGCCTCACCAAGATCTGCAACGACCTGCGCTGGATGTCGTCCGGACCGCGCACCGGGCTCGCCGAGATCAACCTCCCGGACCTCCAGCCGGGGTCGAGCATCATGCCCGGCAAGGTGAACCCGGTGCTCCCGGAGGCGGCCCTGATGGTGTGCGCCCAGGTGGTCGGCAACGACACCGCGGTGACGCTCGCCGGTGCGTCCGGCAGCTTCGAGCTGAACGTGATGATGCCGGTGCTGGCCCGCAACCTGCTGGAGTCGGTCCGGCTGCTGTCCACGAGCTCGCGGCTGCTCGCCGACCGCTGCGTCGCCGGCATCACCGCCAACGAGGAGCGGATGCGGACCTACGCCGAGTCCTCACCGTCGGTGGTCACGCCGCTGAACCGCTTCATCGGCTACGAGAACGCCGCCAAGGTCGCCAAGAAGGCGCTCGCTGAGGAGAAGACGATCCGCGAGGTGGTCGTCGAGATGGGGTTCGTCGACAACGGCGACCTGACCGAGGCACAGCTCGACGACGCGCTCGACGTCGCCTCGATGACGCGCCCCTAGAGCACCCGCAGCAGCGCGTCGTACGTCGCGTCGAGCTCGCCCTCGCGGCTCTCCACCACGACGTACGAGGGGCGGGTGGCGAGCACCGGCTGGAGGGCGTCGTACATCTCGCGCAGGTGGTCGTCCCCGCCGAGGCCCGCGACGAACTCGCGCACCTGCGCGTGCCACGGGTCGTCGTCATCAGCGCCGCGGCGGGCGAACCGGGCCACCGCGCGCTCCCGCTCGTCGGTGACCAGCACATCGACGAACGACGCGCCGGCCCCGGTGGCCGCGGTCTCGAACCGCTCCACCTCGGACACCCGGCCGAGGTACTGCGGCAGCAGCACGTCGCGGCCCGACGAGAGGTGCGCGTCGGCCATCGCCAGCGCGAGCGGGCGGACCACCGGATGGGCCTCGCGGAACGGGACGCCGGGCAGCAGGCCGCACAGCACGTCGAGGTCGAGCAGCAGCACGCCGGGGTGCTCGGTGGCGTAGCGCCGGGCCAGGGTGGACTTGCCGATCCCCGGCGGACCGTTGAGGTGGAGGAGCCGGCTCAGTACCAGCCGTTCCCCTGCTTGAAGCTCCAGGCGCCACACGGCGACCCGTAGCGGCTCTGGATGTAGCCGAGCCCCCAGCGGATCTGGGTGGCGGCGTTGTCGGCCCAGTCCGCGCCGGCCGAGGCCATCTTCGACCCGGGCAGCGCCTGCGGGATGCCGTAGGCGGAGGAGATCGGGTTGTCGGCGTGCACGTCCCAGCCGCTCTCGCCCTCCCACAGCGGGTCGAGGCAGCTCATCTGGTCGCTGGAGAAGCCGAACTCCGAGAGCATCGCGGCGGCGATCGTGTGCGGGTCCTGGGTGGTCAGGTCCTCGGTCTGCACGATCTGGCCGCCGGAGGCCTGGTCGAGGGCCTGCTTCTTGGTGAGGTCGACCGACGTACGGCGGTCGGAGCGCGAGGTCTGCCGGGCGCGGTCGGCCAGCGCGGCCTGCACCTGCGGGTTGCGCTGGTCGGCCTGGGCGGCGTTGTCACCGTTGTTCGAGCGGTCGTCCTGGTGGCCGAGGTTGGCGGACGCCAGGGCCGCCGAGGCGGCGTCGCCGGGCACGGACTTCAGCGCGATGCCGGACGAGACGGCGATGCCGGTCGCGGCGACCGCGACGCCGCTGAACACGACGGACTTCCGGATGCCCTTCTTGAGGGCGGGTTCGCCGATGGGACCACGATGCTTACCTACGTACTGCTCGCGTCGGGGCACAGGGGGATCTCCGCAGACGTCGACTACACAGGACGACCGCGCTCGACCCCCGACGAAAGCGCGGCGAAGTCCCTAACTGTCCAAGATGTCCCCTGAAAGCGCAAACCCGACACCGGCGTGTTTGTGGAGGAACGGGGGCCTTCTGGCAGGCGTGTGAAAGGTGTGACTCAAGTGACCTGAGAGGTCACTCGCGCGTGAGCCACACCGCACGGTCGCGGGGCAGCCGGCCGTCGTCGAGGGGGCCGGAGGCGAGCCGCACGGCGTACCCGGCGGGCAGTGGCAGCGGGTCGCCGGACACGTTCACCAGGCAGGCGAAGCCGGGGTCGCGGGTGAAGCCGAGCGCGCCGTCGGGCAGGTCCAGCCAGGCCATCCCGCCGTCCCCGAGGGCCGGCAGCGCCCGCCGCTCGTGGAGAGCCGCGCGATACAGCGCCAGCATCGAGCCCGGGTCGTCGCGCTGCGCCTCGGCGGTCAACGGGCCCCAGTCGTCCGGCTGCGGCAGCCACGGAGCCGCGCCGCCCTCCGGCCCGAAGCCGTACGGCGGCCGGTCACCCGACCACGGCAGCGGCACCCGGCAGCCGTCGCGGCCGCGGTCGGTGTGGCCCGAGCGCTCCCAGGTGGGGTCCTGGAGCACGTCGTCGGGCAGGTCCTCGACCTCCGGCAGCCCGAGCTCCTCGCCCTGGTAGACGTACGCGCCGCCCGGGAGCGACAGGGTCAGCAGCACCGCGGCCCGGGAGCGCCGGCGCCCCAGGTCGAGGTCGGGCGTCGTGCCGCGCAGCTGCTCGAGGCTGCTGCCCGGCGCCTGCCGGTCGCGGGCCAGCCGGGACAGGTGCCGCACCACGTCGTGGTTGCTGAGCACCCAGGTCGCCGGCGCGCCGACCGCGCCCTGCTCGTCGAGCGTCTCGGTGATCACCCGGCGCAGGTAGCCGGCGTCCCAGGTGGCCTGCAGGTAGGTGAAGTTGAAGGCGGTGTGCAGCTCGTCGGGCCGCAGGTAGCGGGCCAGCCGCTCGGGCTCGTCGACCCAGGCCTCGGCGACGAACACCTTCGGGTCGGCGTAGGAGTCGGCGACCTGCCGCCAGGCGCGGTAGACGTCGTGCACCTCGTCGCGGTCCCAGAACGGGTGCGGCCGCCACGGCGCCCGCTGCAGCCGGCCGTCGACCTCCACCGGCGGGCGCGGCCAGTCGAGGTCGGCGACGTCGGCCACGTCGGGCAGCCCCTCCTCCTTGACCAGCGAGTGCGCGACGTCGATGCGGAACCCGTCGACGCCCCGGTCGAACCAGAAGCGCAGCGTCTTCTCGAAGTCCGCCGCGACGTCGGGGTGCTCCCAGTTCAGGTCCGGCTGCTCGGGGGCGAACAGGTGCAGGTACCACTCCCCCGGCGTGCCGTCGGGCTCCACGACGCGCTCCCAGGCCGGCCCGCCGAACACGCTCCGCCACTGGTTCGGCGGCTCGGCGCCGTCGGGGCCGCCGCCGGGCCGGAACACGTAGCGGTCGCGCAGCGGTGACCCGGGCCCGGC
Source organism: Nocardioidaceae bacterium (assembly GCA_013361955.1). GTDB lineage: Bacteria > Actinomycetota > Actinomycetes > Propionibacteriales > Nocardioidaceae > Nocardioides_B. The sequence continues at coordinate 9,289 of JABFXA010000107.1, read as the reverse complement.
CTCCACGGCCTCGACGAACCACGGGTGCTGGTCGGAGCTGTGGTTCGGCACGACGTCGAGCAGCACCCGCAAGCCGACGTCGTGCGCCTCGCGCACCAGGGCCTCGGCGTCCTCGAGTGTGCCGAAGCGTGGCTCCACCGCGCGGTAGTCGGACACGTCGTACCCGGCGTCGGCCATCGGCGAGGGGTACCACGGGTTGATCCACAGCGCGTCGACACCGAGGTCGGCGAGGTAGCCGAGCCGCGAGCGGATCCCGGCCACGTCGCCGAGACCGTCGCCGTCGCCGTCGGCGAAGCTGCGGATGTAGACCTGGTAGATGACGGCGTCGCGCCACCAGACTCCGGATGCCATGCGTCCTCCATCCCGAGGGGGAGATGAACCGTGCCCCGCGGCCGGAGGCTGCGGGGCACGGTCCGGGTCGTGCCGGTCGCTACTTCACGCCACCCGCCGTGAGGCCGGAGACGATGCGGCGCTGGAAGGCCAGCACCATGATGATCAGCGGCACGGTGAGGATCACGCCCGCCGCCATCTGGGTGCCGAACGGGGTGTCCCGCCCGGTGGTGCCGGTGAACTGCGACACCGCGACGACGGCGGTGAAGAAGTCCGACTTGTTGGTCATCGTCAGCGCGATGATGTACTCGTTCCACGCCGCCACGAAGGCGATGATCGCCGTGGTGAACACACCGGGTGCCGCCAGCGGGATGATCACCTTGCGGAACGCCTGCCACTGCGTGCAGCCGTCGACCATGGCCGCCTGCTCGAGCTCCTGCGGCATCTGCCGGAAGAACGCGGTCAGGTTCCACACCGCCAGTGGCAGTGCGAAGGACATGCTCGGCAGGATCAGCGCCTGGTAGGTGTTGATCCACCCGATGTCGGTGAAGATCTTCAGCAGCGGCACCACGAGGGCGATGCCGGGGAACATCGACGTGGAGATGATGATCGCCAGCGAGATGTTCTTGCCCCGGAAGTCCAGCCGCGCCAGGGCGTACGCCGCGAACGTGCCGACCACCAGCACCAGCACCGTGGTGGTGCCGGCGACGATGATGCTGTTGAGCAGCGCCCGGCTGAAGTTGTTCACCGGGTCGAACACGTCGGAGTAGTTCTGGAGCGACGGCGGGGTCGGGAGCACGGACGAGTCGAAGATGTCCGCGGTCCGCCGCAGGCTGGACACGATCATCCAGTAGAACGGCGCCAGGCAGTAGATCACGATGACGCCGATGCCGAGGTACACCCCGGCGGTCTTCCACCGCTGCTTGCGCGCGATGCTCTCCGCGCTCGGTGACGTCGTACGGGTGGGCGCCGCGGTGGTGCTGCCGGACTCCCGCTGGGGGGCTTCGGTGCTCACGGCGTGTCTCCCTTCGCTACCGAACGGCCGACCTTCGAGCGGTCCCTGCGCCTGACCTTCTTCTTCGTCTTGCTGTCGCGCGCGTCACCGATGACGTCCGCACCCAGCAGCTTCACGAACGCGTAGGCCACGATCACCAGGTAGATGAACAGCAGCATCGCGTACGCCGCAGCGGGTCCGTATCTCTGGTTGACGCTCTCTTGCTGCGCCAGGATCGACAACGTCTCCACGCTTGGTTTGCCCTTGCCGATCAGCACGTAGGGCAGGTCGAACATGCGCAGGTTGTCGAGGATCCGGAACAGCACGGCCACCAGCAGCGCCGGCTTCACCAGCGGCAGCGTGATGTGCAGGAAGGAGTTCCACGCGCTCGACCCGTCGATCTTGGCCGCTTCGTAGACCTCCTCCGGGATCACCTGGAGGCCGGCCAGCACCAGCAGGCCGATGAACGGCGCGGTCTTCCAGGTGTCCGCGATGATCACCGCGAGCTGGGCCTGGAGGCCGTCGGTGGACCAGAGGACCTGTTGGCCGAGGATGTCGTTGGCGACACCGTTGGCGTTGAAGATCCACTTCCACAGCAGGGCGGACACCACGGTCGGGATCGCCCACGGCACCAGGATGCTGGCCCGGATCAGGCTGCGGCCCTTGAAGGCCTTGTTCATGATCAGCGCCATCGTGACGCCGACGACGACCTCGATGGCGACGCAGACGACGGTGAACATCGTCGTGACGTAGAAGGCGTTCCAGAAGCGGTCCGCCGTGGCACCGCTGAAGATCGCGGTGTAGTTGTCGAGCCCGGTGAACTGGTCTCCCTCGACCACGAAGCCGTTCGCGTCGAGTCCGCCGGACGTGTAGAAAGACTGCCGGATGCCGGCCAGGATCGGGAGCCCGATCACCAGCAGGAGCACCAGCATGGTCGGCGACAGCATGATCGCCGCGAGCCGACCCTGACCCTCGTCAGGGGACTTCCACTCCTTGACCTTCTTGGGGCCCCTGGTGCCCGCTTCCGCGGGTGCTGCAACAGCCATGATCCCTCCTTAGCCCCTTCCGACGGGGTGGGCCGGCGGACCGGCCCACCCCGTCGTCAGGAACGAGTCAGCGGATGTAGGGGCTCACTGGCCTTGACCGGAGGTGATGCTCTCCAGCTGGCTCTGCAGATCCTTCAGCGCGTCGGTCGTCGACTTGTCGCCGGTCAGGGCCGCGTAGGCGGCGTCCTGGATGGCGGTCGTCGCGTCGCCGTACTGCACGACCTTCGGGCGCGGCACTGCACCGTTGATGGAGTCCCGCAGCGTGGTGAGGTACGGGTACTTCTCCTGCAGCGACGCGTCGTCGTACAGGTCGGCGAAGGTGGGCGCCTGCGAGGCGAGCTCGAGGTTGGTCTTCTGGTTCTGCTCGCTCGTGTAGAACTTGATGAAGTCGAGCGCGCTCGCCTTGTTCTTCGAGTACGTCGAGATCGCCAGGTTGTGGCCACCGAGGCTGGACGCACCCGGACCGTCGAGGCCCGGAAGCGGCGCCACCGCGAACTTGCCCTTGACCTTGGTGCCCTCGTCACCGTTGGCCAGGTTGTACTGGTACGGCCACTGCCGGTGGAAGATCAGCTTGCCGCCCTGGAAGGCGCGGCGGCCCTCCTCCTCCTTGTAGGTGATGGCCTCCTTGGGGATGTAGCCCTGCTTGAAGCCGTTCACCAGGAAGTCGAGGCCCTTGGCGGCCTCAGGCGTGTTGACATCCGGCTTGCCGCTGTCGTCGGTGACCACGCCGCCGGCACCGTTGATGACCTCGGAGGCGTTCACGGTGAGGCCTTCGTACTTCTCGAACTGACCCGCGTAGCAGTTCACGCCCTTGCCCTGCGGCGTGGCCTGGATCTTCTTGCAGTCGTCGATGAGCTCCTGCCAGGTCTGCGGCGGGTCGGAGATGCCGGCAGCCTTCATCAGGTCGGTGCGGTAGTAGAGCAGGCCGCCGTCGGACGACGAGGGGGCCGCGTAGAGCTTGCCCTGGTACTTCGTCGTGTCGACGACCGGCTTGAGCATCTTGTCCAGCTGGAACTCTTTCTCCGGCAGCGGGATGATCACCCGGTTCGCCGCGAACTCCGAGGTCCACACGACGTCGGTGACGAGGACGTCGTACGCGTCGGACTTGGTCTGTGCGTTCTGCAGCATCTTCTCGCGCTGCGAGTCGGCATCCTCGGGCAGCTCGATGAGTCGTGCCTTCTCGTCGGGGTGCTGCTTGTTCCACTTGTCGAGGACACCCTGGACGAAGCCGGAGGTGTCCTTGCCCTGGACCAGGGTGATGGGGCCCCGGCCCTCGATCTTCGCCGACCCGCTGGTGGTGTCGCCACCACCGCCGCCGCAGGCTGCGAGTCCGAAGAATGTGGTGGCTGCCAGAACAGCAGCCAACGCCTTGCGCCGCATGTGCGGATCCCTTCGCTCGTGTCGGGTGTCGCCGGTCTGGTCCATGTGATCGGAGCCACACCGGGCGAACAGCCACTTTCTATCGCTACCGGGGCGCGGTGTCCACGACCGGCAGGCGCGACGAGACGTTCGTGTGCCCCGTCACGCGCGACTTGGACGACACCGTGATTGGATCGTGACAATCGGGCGTGAACGGGCGTGCTCCCACATCCGCCCTCGAAAGTGTCAGAGAACGACGTTCTCCAGCATCTCGGTGACCAGCGCGGCGATCGGCGACCGCTCCGAACGGGTCAGCGTGACGTGCGAGAACAGCGGGTGACCCTTGAGCCGCTCGACCACCGCGACCACCCCGTCGTGGCGGCCCACGCGCAGGTTGTCGCGCTGCGCGACGTCGTGGGTCAGGACCACCTTGGAGTTGGCACCGATGCGGGAGAGGACGGTGAGGAGCACGTTGCGCTCCAGGGACTGCGCCTCGTCGACGATCACGAACGCGTCGTGCAGCGACCGGCCGCGGATGTGGGTCAGCGGCAGCACCTCGAGCATGCCGCGGTCGAGGACCTCCTCGATCACGTCGCGGGAGGTCAGCGCGCCGAGCGTGTCGAAGACCGCCTGCGCCCAGGGCGACATCTTCTCCCCCTCGTTGCCGGGCAGGTAGCCGAGCTCCTGGCCGCCGACGGCGAACAGCGGCCGGAACACCACGACCCGCTTGTGCTGGCGACGCTCCATCACCGCCTCGAGCCCGGCGCAGAGCGCCATCGCGCTCTTGCCGGTGCCGGCCCGGCCGCCGAGCGAGACGATGCCGACCTCGGGGTCGAGCAGCATCTCCAGCGCGATGCGCTGCTCCGCGGAGCGGCCGTGGATGCCGAACGCGTCGCGGTCGCCGCGGACCAGGTGCACCCGCTTGTCGGCCTTCACTCGCGCGAGCGCGCTGCCGCGCTCGGAGAGCAGCACCAGCCCGGTGTGGCAGGGCAGCTCGCGGGCCTCCTCGAGGTCGACGACCCCGTCGTCGTACAGCTCGTCGAGGGTGGCCGCGCCCACCTCGAGCTCGGCCATCCCGGTCCAGCCGGACTCGGCGGCGAGCTCGGCGAGGTACTCCTGCGCCTCGAGCCCCACCGCGGACGCCTTGATCCGCATCGGCAGGTCCTTGGACACCAGGATCACCCGGCGGCCCTCGTCGGCGAGGTTGCGTGCGACCGCCAGGATCCGCGAGTCGTTGTCGCCGAGGCGGAACCCGGACGGCAGGGACTCGGGGTTCGTGTGGTTGAGCTCGACCCGGATGCTCCCGCCCGTCTCCCCCACCGGGACCGGCTCGTCGAGCCGACCGTGCCGCACCCGCAGCTCGTCGAGCCGCCGCAGCGCCGACCGCGCGAAGTACCCCAGCTCCGGGTGGTGGCGCTTCCCCTCGAGCTCGGTGATCACCACGACGGGCAGCACGACCTCGTGCTCGTCGAAGCGGTGGAGTGCGCCCGGGTCGGCCAGCAGGACGCTGGTGTCCAGGACGTACGTGGTGCGCGCGGGCGTTTCGGCAGGGCTGCTCTTGGTTGCCACGGTGGTCTCCCTCGCAGACCCGGCACGCGCACTCGCGACCCGGTCCTGTTGCTAGATCACGCAGACGGACCGGGACCGGGCCCGAGGTGCCGAGTGCGGCACCCCGCGATCGCCGGACGCGGGGTCTCCGCCGCCGGCGCGTAGGTCGTGTCGAGGGACCACGGACGGACGGAAACCGACCGGGCGCCGCGCGCCGATCGCTCCCCGGTGGTCGCGGGTCTCTCTCACGAACGGGCCTCCCGAAACGGCGGGCTTCCCGACCCGCCGTCACTGCGAAGGTACGTCGCCCCCCAGGGCCGCACAGCCCGACACGCAGGAACCGTGGGCGTCCGGCAGGTAAAGAAACGAGGGGCGGGTGGGGCGGGTGGTGGCCAGGTGGTTTCGTCGAAGGCGCAGCAACGGGAGGTGGGGGTGGGTGGCTGGGTCCGGCTGCCGGCCGCCGGACCGCGTTGGTTGAGGTGCGAGCGGCCCGCCGCGAGCCTCGAAACCATCGTCACGTCGCGCGGGGGTGCGCCGAAAGGCGCAGCAAAGGGAGGCGTGAGCGGGTGGTGGCCTCCGGCGGCCGGCGTTGGTTGAGGTGCGAGCGGGCTACCGCGAGCCTCGAAACCAACTCTCGTGAGCCGGATATCGTCCACAGGCATCAGTTGGGAATCCCTTTCCACAGCAGGGGATTCGGCGCAGAAACTGTCGGTGCGCACTGCTTGGATGGACCTATGTCCGACACCGCAACCCTCCTCGACCTCGACGCGACGACCGCGCTCGAGTCGGTGGTGCGTGAGCAGCGGGTAGCGGCCCGGGCGGAGGCGAACCGGCTGGCCGCGGTCGTGGCGTTCTGCGACTGCCACCCGGTGGTCGACGAGCGCGACGTCGCGGCCGCGTGGCCGGTGGAGATCAGCCTGGACGGCGAGCCCGTCGGACCCCCGTTGAACGCCGAGGGTTGCCCGGAGGTCACCGAGAACGCCGTGCACGAGCTGTCCGCCGCGTTGGGCATCAGCCACCATGCCGCGCTGGGCCTGGTCGGCCAGACGTTGGAGCTGCGGTTCCGCCTCCCACGGCTGTGGCGGCTGGTGCAGGCCCTCACGTTGCCGGCCTGGCAGGCGCTGAAAGCCGCCGAGCAGACCATCCCGCTGTCTCCGGACGCGGCCGCGTTCGTGGACCGCCACCTCGCCGTCGCCGGGAAGCGCGGCCGCCTCACCGGCCAGACCATCACCTCCACGGTCGGGTTGGCCGAGGCACGGTTCGAGCCCGAGAAGGCGCGCACCCGCGACCAGGCCGCCCTCGCGTCACGTGGGGTGTGGTTCGACATCAGCCCCGACACCCCCGCCACCACGGATGTCTACGCACGGCTGGACACCCTGGACGCCCAGGCGTTGGACGAGACGGTCAGCGACCTCGCGGTCCAACTCGGTCGGTTGGGCGATGCCAGCCCGCTCGACACGAGGCGCGCCACCGCGTTGGGCATGCTCGCCGACCCCCAGCACGTCCTCGACCTCGACCTCGACGCCCCCAGGCGCCCGGTGAGCACGCCGACCCTGTACCTGCACGTGGACGCCGACGACCTCGAGACCGGCACCGCGGGCAGCATCGAGAGGCTCGGCCCGGCCACCCTGACCCTGATCGCCGACTGGCTGCAGAGGGTCGGCAAGGTCCGCATCCAACCGGTCCTGGACATGGCCGGCACCGAGAGCGTGGACCGGCACGACCCACCCGAGTGGATGCAGACGCTGGTCGTGCTGCGCGACAAGCACTGCGTGTTCCCCGGCTGCCGCACCGACGCCCGAGCCTGCGACCTCGACCACATCGCCCCCTACCAAGGCCACGGCCCGCCCGGTCAGACGTCAGCGGCGAATCTCGCGCCCCTGTGTAGACGACACCACAACCTGAAGACCCACCACGGCTGGCACTACACCCGAGCCCCCGACGGGTATCGATGGCTCAGCCCGCGCGGCCGAGAACACCTCGTCCCGCACCTCGACTAACGACGTGCACGCGTGCGACCCGACCACCTCCACCAGGTGGCCGGGCCACACGCATGCCCGTGGCCGGACAGAGGGTGCGCAGGGGGTGCGGCGGAGCGCGTCAAGCGGCTTGGCCGCGGCGCGGACCACCGGACGCCCGGGCCGCACCCACCAGACGAACGCGACCCGGTGGTTCGCGACGCGCCGCCGCAGCGCCTGGCGTACCCCCGGAGCACCCCCGGCAAGCAGCCACAGTCCCCCGAAAGAGGCCCGGTCACCGAACCGTCCCCCACCCCGCAGCCACAGTCCCCCTGGCTTAGAGGCTCGCCCCAGCGGGCTCGCACCTCAACCGGCGACAGCCACCCCGGGCCCGCGGGGTCAGGTGCCGAAGCGACGCTCCCGCTGCGCGTAGGCGCGGACGGCGCGGAGGAAGTCGACGCGGCGGAAGTCTGGCCAGTAGGCCTCGCAGAAGTAGAACTCGCTGTGCGCGCTCTGCCACAGCAGGAAACCACCGAGGCGCTGCTCGCCCGAGGTGCGGATCACCAGGTCGGGGTCGGGCTGGCCCTTGGTGTACAGGTGCTCGGCGATGTGCTCGACGTCGAGGATCTCCGCGAGCTCCTCGATGGACGTCCCCTTGGAGGCGTGCTCCTGCAGCAGCGACCGTACGGCGTCCGCGATCTCGCGCCGCCCGCCGTACCCGACGCCGATGTTCACCAGCGGGCCGTCGACGTCGCGGGTCTGCTCCTCGGCCTCCTTCAGCCGGCGCGCGGTCTCGGCGGGCAGCAGGTCGAGGGCGCCGACCGGGTGCAGCCGCCAGCGGCGCGCGGTGGCGAGGGAGGCGACGGCCTCCTCGATGATCACCAGCAGCCGCTGCAGCTCGTGGGGCGGGCGGTTCAGGTTGTCGGTGGAGAGCAGCCACAGTGTGACCACCTCGATGCCGAGCTCCTCGCACCACGCGAGGAGCGGCTCGATGTTCGCGGCGCCGGCGCGGTGGCCGTGCTCCGCGTCACGGCCGACGGCCCGCGCCCAGCGCCGGTTGCCGTCGAGCATCACGCCGACGTGCTTGGGCAGCTGGTCGGTGGGGAGGCGTCGGACGAGGCGGGCTTCGTAGGTGGGGTAGAGCACCCGTCGGAGCACGTGCTTCCAGTCCGCCACGTGACCAACCCTACTCGCGCGCGTCCTGCCGGACGGTTGTCACCCGCCGCTACCGTGAGGTCATGAACCAGCGCGCCGAGCACCTCGTGAGCTCGGTACGCGACACCCTCGACGAGGTCAAGCCGCACCTGCGCGGCTGGCTCCACGCGGCGTCCGCACCGCTCACGCTCGCGGCGGGCATCGTGCTGGTGGTGCTGTCACCGACGGCGTCCACGCGGATCGGTTCGGCGGTGTTCGCCACGTCGGCGCTGGTGCTGTTCACGGTGTCGGCGGTGTACCACCGGGGCACGTGGGGCCCGCGGGCCTTCCAGGTGCTGCGGCGCTTCGACCACGCGAACATCTTCCTGCTGATCGCCGGCACCTACACGCCGTTCACGCTGCTCCTGCTCGACGGCGTCGACCGCATCGTGCTGCTGTCGGTGGTGTGGTCGGGCGCGGTGGCGGGGGTGCTGTTCCGGGTGTTCTGGAACGACGCGCCGCGCTGGCTGTACACCCCGATCTACGTCGCGCTCGGCTGGACGGCCGTGTTCTTCTTCCCCGACTTCGTGGACAGCACGGGGACGGCGGTGGTCGTGCTGATGGCGGTCGGCGGCGGGCTCTACACGCTCGGCGGCCTGGTGTACGGCGTGCAGCGGCCGAACCCGCTGCCGAGGTGGTTCGGCTTCCACGAGGTGTTCCACGCACTGACCGTCGCGGCGTTCGTCACCCACTACGTCGGTGTGTCGATCGCGACGTACTCGCTGCGCTGATCAGACCAGCGTCCGCAGCGCGTCGACGTCGGTGACGGGGCGGTCGCACACCATCCCCCGGCAGACGTAGGCGGCGGCGCGGCCGTCGACGAGTCCGCGGCCGTCGAGCAGCGGGACGGTGCCGTCGCC
>JABFXA010000252.1 GCA_013361955.1 Nocardioidaceae bacterium | reverse complement strand
GAGTCCTCTGCGTCGACGACGAGCAGCCCGCGGTCGACGAGCTGGCCTACCTGCTGGGCCGCGACGACCGGGTCACCGAGGTGCTCACCTGCACCTCGGCGACCGAGGTGCTGCAGCGGTTGCAGGAGACCCAGGTCGACGCGGTGTTCCTCGACATCCAGATGCCCGCGCTCAACGGGCTCGAGCTGGCCGGCGTGCTGGCCCGCTTCCGGCGGCCGCCGGCGCTGGTGTTCGTCACCGCGCACGACGAGCACGCGGTCGCCGCGTTCGGCCTGCGGGCGGTCGACTACGTCCTCAAGCCGGTGCGGGCCGACCGGCTGGCCGAGACGATCGGCCGGCTCGCGGGCGACTCCGCCGACCGGCCGGCCGAGGTCGAGGACCTGCAGATCCCGGTGGAGCTCGGCGGCGTGACCCGGTTCGTGCGGCGCAGCGAGATCACCCACGTCGAGGCGCAGGGCGACTACGCCCGCCTGCACACCGCGAGCGGGTCGCACCTGGTCCGGATCCCGCTCACCCAGCTGGAGCTGGAGTGGGCGCCGGCCCGGTTCGCCCGGATCCACCGGTCGCTGCTGGTCAACCTGGCGAGAGTCACCGAGGTGCGCACCGACGCCGGGCGGTGCTCGGTCGTGGTGACCGGGCCCGGCGGTCACCCGGTCGACCTCGTGGTCAGCCGCCGCCACACCCGGCAGCTCAAGGACCTGCTGGCGAAGGGCGCCCGGTGAGCGTCGAGCGGGTGCGGGTCACCGGGCCGCCGCGCCGCAGCCGGGCCTCGCTGCCGCACGCGACCGACCTCGACCGGGAGACGCAGCTGGGCAGCCTGTATCTCGGGTCGCTGCTGCGGGCGCAGCTCGGCCTCGCCGTACGCGTGCTCGTGCTGCTGGCCGTGGGCGTCGGCGGGCTGCCGCTGCTCTTCCACCTGGTGCCGGGGCTGGCGCGGGTCGCGGTCTTCGGGGTGCCGTTGGCGTGGCTGCTGCTCGGGGTCGCGGTCTACCCGTTCCTGGTCGCGCTCGGCTGGCACTACGTGCGCCGGGCGGAGCAGAACGAGGCCAGCTTCGCCGAGCTGCTGTCGCGCCGGGAGACCGACCGGTGAACGCGCTGCCCGGGGTCGTGGCCGTCACGCTCGTCGTCGTCGCCACGCTGACCATCGGCACCGTCGGGCTGCGGGTCAGCCGGACCACCAGCGACTTCTTCGTCGCCTCGCGGACCGTCAACCCACGGCTCAACGCCAGCGCGATCGGCGGGGAGTACCTCTCCGCCGCCAGCTTCCTGGGCGTCGCGGGACTCGTGCTCACCGTCGGCGCCGAGATGCTCTGGTACCCGATCGGCTGGACCGCCGGCTACCTCGTGCTGCTCGTGCTCGTGGCCGCGCCGCTGCGCCGGTCGGGCGCCTACACGCTGCCCGACTTCGCCGAGGCGCGGTTGGGCTCGCGCGGCGTGCGGGCGCTGTCCGCGTTGCTCGTCGTGGCCGTCGGCTGGCTCTACCTGTTCCCGCAGCTGCAGGGCGCCGGGCTCACGCTGCACGCCATGGTCGGCGCGCCGACCTGGGTCGGGCCGCTGCTGGTCTCGGTCGTCGTGCTCGCCAACGTCAGCTCCGGCGGGATGCGGTCGGTGACGTTCGTGCAGGCCTTCCAGTACTGGCTCAAGCTCACCGCCCTGCTCGTCCCGGCCGCCGTGCTCCTCGTCGTCTGGCTGGGCGACGGCAGGCCGGCCGCCCGGGTGGGCGGGGAGTGGTCGGTGCCGCTGGCCGGCGGCGGGGCGCAGGGGCTCTACACGACGTACTCGCTGATCGTCGCCACGTTCCTCGGCACCATGGGCCTGCCGCACGTCGGCGTCCGCTTCTACACCAACCCCGACGGCCGCGCCGCCCGCCGCACCACCGTCGTCGTGCTCGCCCTGCTGGGCGGCTTCTACCTGCTGCCGCCGCTGTTCGGTGCGCTCGGCCGGGTCTACGGCGCCGACCCGGCGACCGCCGACACGCTCGTGCTCGAGCTGCCGCGGCTCATGC
>JABFXA010000120.1 GCA_013361955.1 Nocardioidaceae bacterium | reverse complement strand
GGGCATGGCCCGCAGCAGCGCGTCGGCGTTCGCGGAGTCGCGCACGTCGAGCTCGCCAGCGAGGCGGCCGGAGAACAGCGCCGGGGTCGCGTCCGCGACGACGATGCGTTCCCGCAGCTCCTGCTTGTCGAGGTCGGCCAGCCGGACGCCGCCGAGCATGACCGGGGTCCCGGCCTCCGCGTCGTCGTCGAACCGGCCCATCCGGATCGCGACCTGCGCCGACTCGTCCGGGTCGGCGCTGACCAGCGCGACCACGCGGCCGGGCGGCAGCGTGACGCCCGTGGTCTCGTCGACCAGCGGGACACCGGCGGGCGGCATCTGCGCGGTGGACCCCTCGGCGCCGGTGGCGGGCACGACTTGCAGCACCTTGACCACCTTGCCCGCCGCGACGTGCGCCTTGGTGACCACGTTGACCGACTGCACCAGCAGGTGCACCGGCCAGGACAGGAACGACGCGTACCCGTAGAACGCGACGAGCTGACCCGTGGAGATGCGCCCGGCGATGGCCTCGGCCGCGCCGAGGTAGACCACCAGCGCGATGAACAGGCCCGGCAGGAGGATCTGCAGCGCGTCGAGCACCGACTGCGTGCCCGCGACGGCCACGCCTGCCTCCCGCACCTTCTGCGACTGCACCTGGTAGCGGCCGGTGAAGACCTTCTCGCCGCCGATCCCGCGCAGGATGCGCAGGCCGGAGACGGTGTCCGCGCCGAGCGTGGTGAGCCGGCCCTGCGCGTCGCGCTGGTTCTTCTGGTGCTTCTGCAGCGGCTTGACCAGCAGCGCGAGGATCGCCGCGACGACCGGCAGGCCGAGCGCGATGACGAGCCCCAGCCGGAGCGACTGGTCGAGCATCAGCACCACGACGATGCCGTAGGTGGCGACGCTGCCGATGGTCTGGGCCGCGATGCCGAAGACCTCGCCGATACGCATGGTGTCGTTCGCGACCGACGAGACGACCTCGCCGGTGGGCAGCTCCTTGGTGATGTTGTGCCCGGAGCGGGCCACGGTGCGCGTCACGAGCTGTGAGGTTCGGAACGCCGCGTGCATCCACGCGGTGATGTCCCACCGGTGCCCGATGGCGTTCGAGGCGATCCAGACGAGACCGACGGCCATCATGATGCCGGCCCACGTCCACGTGTCCCGGCTCAGCCCGGAGTCGGTGGCGCTGTCGATGATCCGGCCCAGCAGGAACGGCTGGAACGCGCTGCAGGTGAACGAGAGCACGCCGAAGAACATGGCGACGAGGAGCACCCGGATCTGCTTGCGGGCGAGCCACAGCAGCAGGGTGAGCGGACCGCGCAGCGGCGGGGTGCCGGGATCGGCGAAGGGGAGGGAGCGCACGACAACCACCGTACGGAGCACCACTGACATTCATCCACGCTTTATCCACAGCGTCGAACGGCACCCCGTGGACGGCATATCCTCGATGCTTGTGAGCACCCCGCAGACCACGCCCGAGATCTCCACCGAGGCCGCCGCCACCGCCATCCGCAAGGCCCGCGGTGCCATGTCCCGCTACCGCTTCATGGCTCTGGTCACCGGTGTCATGCTCCTGATCCTCTGTGTCGAGCTGGGCATCAAGTACGGCCTCGGCGCGCTGGTCGACGTCGACGGCGTCATGCCGTTCATCGCCTGGGTGCCGTTCGCGCACGGCTGGATCTACGTGGTGTACCTGGTCACCGTGGCCGACCTGTGGTCCAAGATGCGCTGGGGCTTCGGCCGCCTCGTCACCATGGTGATCGCCGGCGTGATCCCGGTGATGTCGTTCGTGCTGGAGAAGAAGGTGCACACCGAGGCCGAGGCGAAGCTCGCCACGCTCGAGGCGCGCTACCTCTCCTGAGGCCTCTCTGACGCTCTCCTGGGACCGGAGGATCCATGGGCCGCAAGATCGCGATCGCGCTGGGCGTGCTCGTTGTCCTGGCCGCCCTCGGGTTCCTCGCCACGCGCATCTACGCCTCGATGCAGACCGGCGACGACGTCCCGGCCCCCGCCGTCGGCTCGTCCGCGCC
>JABFXA010000200.1 GCA_013361955.1 Nocardioidaceae bacterium | reverse complement strand
GGCGGGGCCGACGGGGCCGCGGGCGGAAGACTCGGGCGCGTCGGTCACCAGAGAAGCCTACGGGGAGCCTCAGCTCGCCGGGGTGGCGTCGCGCTTCTCCTTGATCTTCGCCGCCTTGCCGCGCAGGTTGCGCAGGTAGTAGAGCTTCGCGCGGCGGACGTCGCCGCGGGTCACCACCTCGACCTTGTCGATGATCGGGGTGTGCAGCGGGAAGGTGCGCTCCACGCCGACGCCGAACGACACCTTGCGGACCGTGAACGTGCGGCCCACGCCGCTGCCCTGCAGTCGGATGCAGATGCCCTGGAAGACCTGGACGCGCGAGCGGTTGCCCTCGACGACCTTGACGTGCACCTTGAGGGTGTCGCCGGCGCGGAACGCGGGAAGGTCGTCGCGCTTGGTCTCGGCGGCGAGGTTGTCGATGACGTTGGTCATGATGTCTCCTCGGAGGCGCCACAGGTCACCCCCGGTAGCGGGGATCGTCTGGTCTGCGTGTCCGTCGTGCTGCGCCGCAGCGGATCGCCCCCTGTGGCAGGTGGCCCGCCGACCTCTCACCACGGGGAGCGAGACGGTCGTGACGCGACGGATGCGGTGGTCAAGTTTGCCACAGCGGTCCGGGTACGACGAAATCAGCGTCGCTTGGTCATCCGCACCACACCGGGCTCGACCTCGCCGGCCATCCGGTAGCCCGCCTTCTTGTACATCCGCTGGTTGCGCCGGCTGCCCGCACCCGTGAACAGCTGGTACGTCGTCGCCGCGGCGGGCGCCTCCGCCTCGATCCGCTCGAGCAGCAGCCGACCGAGGCCGCGGCCCTGCAGGTCGGGCGCCACCATCAGCCGGCCGACGTCCCAGGCGCTGCCCCGCAGCCGGGCGCGCACCGCACCGACCAGCCGTCCGTCGGCGTGCGCCACCAGCGTCCGGTCCTCGCGGACCCACCGGCGCAGCTCGTCGAGGTGCTCGGTCAGCGCCGGGATGTCGACGCCCGGGTTGCTCTGCGCCTCCTGGACCCAGCAGGCTCGCTGCAGCGTGAACAGCTCCCCCGCGTCCGCCGGCCGCGCCGCGCGCACCTGCACGTCGTCGAGCAGCGCCGAGGTGGGCAGCAGGTCCGGCCGGCGCTGCGCCGTACGGCGGGCGGCCTGGTCGTGCCGCCACGCGGCGATCCGGGCGTGGTCGCCGGAGAGCAGCACGTCGGGCACGTCGAGGCCGCGCCAGGCGGCGGGTTTCGTGTAGACGGGGTACTCCAGCAGGCCCGACCCGCCGTGCGACTCCTCGGCGAGCGACTCCGGGTTGCCCATGAAGCCGGGCAGCAGCCGCACCACCGCCTCGACCATCACCAGCGTCGCGGCCTCGCCTCCGTTGAGCACGTAGTCGCCGACCGACAGCTCCCGGACCTCGATCCGGCCGCGGGCGTGCTCCATGACCCGCTCGTCGATGCCCTCGTAGCGTCCGGCCGCGAACAGCAGGTGCGACCGCTCCGCGAGCTCCGCCGCGGTCCGTTGGCCGAACGGCAGCCCCGACGGCGTCGGCACCACCAGCGTGGTGCCCTCGTCGGCGAGCGCGTCCAGCGCCTCCCCCCACGGCTCCGGGCGCATCACCATGCCGGCCCCGCCGCCGTACGGCGTGTCGTCGACGGTGCGGTGCCGGTCGTGGGTCCAGTCCCGCAGGTCGTGCACGCGTATGTCGAGCAGCCCGGCGTCCTGGGCCTTGCCCGGCAGGGAGAGCCTGAGCGGGGCAAGGTACTCGGGGAAGATCGTGACGACGTCGATGCGCACGAGTCAGGCCTGCTGCTCGGGGTCGAGCAGCCCGGGCCGGTCGACCACCTCGACCCGGCCGCCGCGCACGTCGACCAGCGGCACCAGCGCGGACACGAACGGCACCAGCACCTCGGTGCCGTGCGCGGTGCGGATCGCCAGCAGGTCCTGGCCGCTGCCGTGCAGCACCTCGATGACCTCGCCGACGGTCCGACCGTCGGTCGTGGCGACCGCGAGCCCGACCAGCTGGTGGTCGTAGAACTCGTCGGGGTCGTCGGGCGCCTCGGCCGGGTCGACGTCCGTGACCAGGGTCAGCCCGCGCAGCGCCTCGGCGGCGGTGCGGTCGTCGACCTCCTCGAAGGCCACCAGCAGCCGGGACTGGTGCCAGCGCACGGTCCGCACGGTCAGTGTGGCGGGCCGGTCGGCGCCGTGCGGCGCGGAGCCGCGGGGGGTCTGGGTGCGCAGCACCGCCCCTTCGGCGAAGCGGCGGTCGGGCTCGTCGGTGCGGGGCTCGACGGACAGCTCGCCACGGATCCCGTGCACCTTGCCGATCCGGCCGACCACGACCTCGCGGCGCTCGGGCCGCCCGGCGGTGCTGGGCATGCGGCTCATTCTCCGCTCATCTCCGGGTCCAGAGGGGTGGGACACGACGAGGCGGGTGGCCCGGTGGCCACCCGCCTCGCACGCGGTTGTTCGACGGTCGCCTGGTCAGCGACGCCGGTCGACGTCGACGAAGTCGACACGGGCGCCGCCCTTGCCGGCCAGCGCACCGATGACCGTGCGCAGCGCGGTCGCGGTGCGGCCACCGCGGCCGATCACCTTGCCGAGGTCCTCGGGGTGCACCCGCACCTCCAGCACCGAGCCGCGACGCAGCTGCTTGTCGCGGACGGTGACGTCGTCCGGGTGGCGGACGATGCCGCGGACCAGGTGCTCGAGCGCCTCCGACAGCATCGTGCTCAGTTCTCCGCCGGCTTGTCGTCGGCCTGCTTCTCGGCGTCGACGGCCCTGGTCTCCTCGGCCTCGGCCTTCGCCGTCGCGCCCTCGGGGGTCTCGTCGGCCGGCGTCTTCGCGGCGGCCTCCTCGACCGGTGCCTCGGCGTCCGCCTTCTTCGACGCGGACTTCTTGGCGGTCACGGCCTCGGCCTTCGGCTCGCTGCCGGCCTCCTTGAGCGCCTCGTTGAAGATGTCCTGCTTGGACTTCTTGTCCGCGGCGTGCTTGAGGGTGCCCTCGGCGCCCGGCAGGCCCTTGAACCTCTGCCAGTCGCCGGTGACCTTGAGCAGCGCCTCGACGGCCTCGGTCGGCTGCGCGCCGACGCCGAGCCAGTACTGCGCCCGGTCGGAGGTCACCTCGATGAACGAGGGCTCCTCCTTCGGGTGGTACTTGCCGATCTCCTCGATCACCCGGCCGTCGCGCTTCTTGCGCGAGTCGACCACGACGACGCGGTAGTACGGCGTACGGATCTTGCCCATACGCTTCAGACGGATCTTGACGGCCACGTTTGTGGTGTCTCCTCGAAGTTTCGTTGCGTGGGTGAGCACTCCGGTCCAGGTGGGGCCAGGACGGCCGTGCTCGGCGGCGTCCCCGTGCGTCCGGGTGAGAGGGTCCGGCGCGCGAGAACTCAGCGCGCCATTGTGCCAGAGACCCCGGCCACCCCTGAAATCGCCGATCCCCACGATCTCTTGAACGCGTTCAAAACATGGTGCTACCGTCGTGCCCAAGAATTGAACACGTTCAACGAAGGAGCCGTCGATGACCTGGACCGTCGCCACCTACCTGACCTACCTGCTGGTCGCCGTCCCGCTGACCATCTGGGTCGCCACCACCCTGTCGCGCAACGGGCGGGTGTTCCTGGACGACGTGTTCTCCGGCAACGACGACCTCGCCGACGCCGTCAACCGGCTGCTGGTGGTCGGCTTCTACCTGCTGAACCTCGGCTTCGTGCTGCTCTACCTGCGCGCCGGAGAGCCGGTGTTCTCGCTGCGCGGCCTGGTCGAGGGGGTGAGCGCCAAGGTCGGCCTGGTGATGCTGCTGCTCGGCGTCGTGCACTTCGGCAACGTCTACGTCTTCAACGCGATCCGCCGGCGCAGCCGGGTCGAGGCGCTGCGCACTCCCCCGCTGCCCCCGCAGGGCATCCTGGGGCAGCCGCCGTACCCCGGGCAGGCCTGAGATGCGGCTCACCGTGCTGTACGACGACCGGTGCCCGCTGTGCGCCCGGTTCCGCGACTGGCTCGCGCGGCAGCCGCTGCTGGTGCCGCTCGACCTGGTTCCGGCCGGCTCCGAGCAGGCGCGCCGGCGCTACCCCGGCCTCGACCACGACCGCACCCTCCGCGAGGTCACCGTGGTCTCCGACCGCGGCGAGGTGTGGCACCACGACGCCGCCTGGGTGATGTGCCTGTGGGCCACCGTCGAGCACCGGGTCGCCGCCGAGCGGCTGGCCCGTCCGGCGTTCCGGCCGCTGGCGCGGGCCGCCGCGCACACCGCAGCCGGGCTCCGCTCGGCGATGCGCACCGGACCCGCCGAGGGAGGTGGTTACGGTGACCGCTGTGCCGGATCCTGCGAACCCAGCCAGCCGCTCGGCCAAGGGTGAGGCGACCCGCCAGGCCATCGTCGACGCCGCGCTGCGGCTGTTCCGGGAGGGCGGCTACGACCGGACCACGATGCGGTCGATCGCCGACGAGGCCGGGGTCTCGCTCGGCAACGCCTACTACTACTTCGGCTCCAAGGAGCACCTGGTCCAGGCGTTCTACGACCAGATGCAGGTGCTGCACGCCGAGGCGGCCGAGGAGGTGCTCGCGCGGGAGACCGGGTTCGCCGAGCGGCTGGGCGGCCTGCTCCAGGCGTGGGTCGACGTGGCCGAGCCGTACCACGCGTTCGCGGGGAAGTTCTTCAAGAACGCCGCCGAGCCGACCAGTCCGCTCTCGCCGTTCAGCACCGAGTCGGAGCCGGCCCGGCGGGCCAGCATCGCGCTGTTCGCGCGGGTCCTCGACGGCTCCGACCTCAAGCTCGCGCCGGCCCTGCGCAGCGAGCTGCCCGAGCTGCTCTGGCTGCTGCACATGGGCGTGGTGCTGTTCTGGGTGCACGACCGCAGCGAAGGCCAGCGGCGCACCCGGATGCTGGTCGGGCGGGTCGCGCCGCTGGTCGACAAGCTGGCCCGGTTGACCCGGCTGCCGGTGGTGCGGGGCGTCGTCAACGACCTCGTCGACCTGCTCGCCGACCTGCGGAAGTCCTAACCGACGACGACGCCGCGCAGCACGATCCGGCTCGGCTCGGCGAGCACGGTGAGGTCGTCGAGCGGGTTGCTCGCGAACACCACGAAGTCGGCGGTGCTGCCCTCCGCCAGGTTGTCGTCGAGTCCGAGCCAGGTGCGCGCCCGCCACGACGCGGCACCGAGCGCGTCGAACGCAGACACGCCGTAGCGGGTCAGCTCCAGGACCTCCTCGCCGATCAGGCCGTGCGGCAGCACGCC
This sequence comes from Nocardioidaceae bacterium, assembly GCA_013361955.1. Classification (GTDB taxonomy): domain Bacteria; phylum Actinomycetota; class Actinomycetes; order Propionibacteriales; family Nocardioidaceae; genus Nocardioides_B. The sequence goes on along the minus strand of JABFXA010000200.1, from coordinate 3,372 downwards.
GCCGGCGTCGGTGCCGGCGTAGATCTGCACGCCGGCCTCGTACGCCGCTCGGATCACCTCGTGCCGGGTCTCGTGCAGGCGCATCATGTGGTCGGCGTACGCCGGGAAGCGGGCGCGTCCGGCGTCGGCGTACTGCGGGAAGTTGCCGAGCTGCTTCGCGGTCGGCACCAGCGCGACGCCGTTGGCCACCATCGTGTCGACCAGGTCGGCGGACAGCCCGGTGCCGTGCTCGATGCAGTCGATGCCGGCGCCGATCAGGTCGGGCAGCGCGTCCTCGCCGAACACGTGCGCGGTGACCCGAGCGCCGTGCTCGTGCGCGGTGCGCATCGCCTCGTCGAGCGACTCGCGGGTCCACGACGGGGTGAGGTCGCCGGCGTCGCGGTCGATCCAGTCGCCGACCAGCTTCACCCAGCCGTCGCCGCGCTGGGCCTCCTGGGCGACGTACGCCGGCAGCTCGATCGGCTCGATCTCGTGCGCGTAGTTGCGGATGTAGCGCTTCGTGCGGGCCAGGTGCCGGCCGGCCCGGATCAGCCGCGGCAGGTCGTCGCGCTCGTGGATCCACGAGGTGTCGGCCGCGGAGCCGCAGTCGCGCAGCAGCAGCGCGCCGGCGTCGCGGTCGGTGCGGGCCTGCTCCTCCTGCACGTCCGGCGGGACCGCGCCGTTCTCGTCGAGCCCCACGTGGCAGTGCGCGTCGACCAGCCCGGGCACGATCCAGCCCTCCGTGACGAGCTCGGCCGACGCGACCTCCTCGTAGGTGACCCGGCCGTCGACGACGTACAGGTCGCGGGTCTCACCGTCGGGCAGGACCGGGCCACGGAACCGCAGTGCGCTCATGGCGCGACCGTATCGGTCCTACTTCAGGTACTTCGACAGGTCGGCCGGGAGCTCGAGCGACGAGGGGTCGAACTCCTCCTCGGCCTCCGGGGCGCCGAACGGGTTGCCGTTGCCGGACGAGGAGGCCTTCTGCGCGGCGGCCTTCTCCTGCGCGGCGCGCTTCGCGGGGTTTCCGGAGCCGCGCTTCGCCTTGCCCTTCTTGGGCTGCTGGCGCGCCTTGGACCGCTTGCCGCCGCCCATCCCCGGCATGCCCGGCATCCCTGGCATGCCTGGCATGCCTGGCATGCCGCCGCCCTTGGCCATCGACATCATCATCTTCCGGGCCTCGAAGAACCGGTCGACCAGCGAGTTGACATCGGAGACCTGCCGGCCGGAGCCGCGCGCGATGCGGGCCCGGCGGGAGCCGTCGATGATCTTCGGGTTGGCCCGCTCCGCGGGGGTCATCGACTGGATGATCGCCTGGATCCGGTCGATCTCCCGCTCGTCGAAGTTCTCGAGCTGGTCGCGGAACTGCCCCATCCCCGGCAGCATCCCCATGATCTTCGACAGCGAGCCCATCTTGCGGATCTGCTGCATCTGCGCGAGGAAGTCGTCGAGCGTGAACTCGCCGCCCTGCCCGGTGAGCTTCGCGGCCGCCTTGGCGGCCTCCTCGGCGTCGAACGCCTTCTCCGCCTGCTCGATCAGGGTGAGCACGTCGCCCATGTCGAGGATGCGCGAGGCCATCCGGTCGGGGTGGAACAGGTCGAAGTCGGTGAGCTTCTCGCCGGCCGACGCGAACATCACCGGCTTGCCGGTGATCGAGGCGATCGACAGCGCCGCGCCACCGCGGGCGTCGCCGTCGAGCTTGGTCAGCACCACGCCGTCGTAGCCGACACCGTCGAGGAACGCCTGCGCGGTGTTGACCGCGTCCTGGCCGACCATCGCGTCGACGACGAACAGGATCTCGTCGGGTTGGACGGCGTCGCGGATGTCGGACGCCTGCTGCATCATCTCGGCATCGACGCCGAGCCGGCCGGCGGTGTCGACGATCACCACGTCGTGCAGGGTGCGCCGCGCCTCGTCGACTCCGGCCCGCGCGACCGCGACCGGGTCGCCGACGCCGTTGCCGGGCTCGGGGGCGAACACCTTGACGCCGGCGCGCTCGCCGTTCACCTGGAGCTGGCCGACGGCGTTCGGGCGCTGCAGGTCGGCGGCCACCAGCATCGGGGTGCTGCCCTGGTCCTTGAGCCACAGCGCGAGCTTGGCGGCCAGCGTGGTCTTGCCGGCGCCCTGCAGGCCGGCGAGGAGGATCACGGTCGGCGGGTTCTTCGCGAACCTCAGCCGCCGGGTCTCGCCGCCGAGGATCGTCACGAGCTCCTCGTTGACGATCTTGACGACCTGCTGCGCCGGGTTCAGCGCCCCGCTGACCTCCTCGCCGCGGGCCCGCTCCTTGACGGCGGCGACGAACTGCTTGACGACGGGCAGCGCGACGTCCGCCTCGAGCAGCGCGATGCGGATCTCGCGGGCGGTTGCGTCGATGTCCGCCTCCGAGAGCCGCCCCTTGCCACGGAGGTTCTTGAACGTCGTGGCGAGACGGTCGGAGAGAGTCGTGAACACAGATGTCCTCAGCGGGTACGGCGAGCGGTCAAGGGACAAGCCTAACCGGGCGGCCGCAACGCGTGCCGGACGGCGTGCGCAGCACTGGCCGCCCGCTCGTCGGACAGCGCGCCGGCGCCGGGCTCCTGCACGTAGAACACGTCGGCCGCCTGCGGGCCGAACGTCGCCAGGTGCGCCGAGCGGACCCACAGGTCCAGGCCCGCGAGCGCGGAGCAGACCCGGTACACCACGCCCGGCACGTCGTCGACCCGCACCTCCAGCACGGTGGCCTGCTGCGACGCGTCGTGCCGCACCTGCACCGACGGCTCCAGGCTGCCGGCCGGCGGTGGCCGGAGCCGCTCACCCGGGTCCACCCGCCGCTCCGCGACCGACTCGAACCGCTGCCGCAGCACCGCCGGGTCGAGGTGCGCGTCGTCGACCTCCCACACCGAGACCGCGAGGTCCTCCTGCCCCCAGGCCCGCGCGGCGCGGACCGACACCCGCTGCACCGCGAGCGCGCCCGCGATGTCGGCCATCAGCCCGACCCGGTCGCCGGACACCACGGTCACGGTCGCCCCGTCCCCCGTCGCCCGCACGCGTACGTCGACCCGCCGCGGGTCCCCGCGGACCTCGTCGGGGACGTCGACCCGCGGCGGCTGGACGTCGTCCCCGCTGCCCTCGGCGAGCCCGCGGCGCACCCGACTGACCAGCTCGGTGACCAGGCCGGCCCGCCACCTCGACCAGGCCTTGGGCGACGTGGCCCGGGCGTCCGCCTCGGTCAGCGTCGCGAGCAGGCCCAGCGTCTCCGCGTCGCCGACCCGGGCCACGACGTGCGCGACCGTCGCCGGGTCCTCCAGGTCACGGGTCGTCGCGACCTCGGCGAGCAGCAGGTGCCGGCGGACCAGCGCCGCGACCAGGCCGGCCTCGCGGGCGTCGAACCCGACCCGCCGCGCGACCGCCGCC